>CACISU010000003.1 GCA_902589345.1 uncultured Pelagibacteraceae bacterium
CTCAGGTGTTGAAGCGAAAATTTTTTTAAATGATTTTTTAGAAATTTTGTATTATTTAAAAAATATAGATTTTATTCAATTGAATGGAAAAAATTTTAACTTAAATGACCACGAATTTAAAAAAATATTAGAAATTTCTAAAAAAATTTCACCAGAAACAATTTTATTATATTGGCAATTTACTATCAGGACCCTGGGTGAGCTAGACATGGTTTCAAATCAAAATATAGCAATAGAAATGTTTTTGTTAAGATTAATGTATTTAAAAAAAATTAATATCGAGCCGCCGACTATAGAAAAAAAAGATTTAAACGAAAAAAAAGTTCTTAAGAATGACAACTTAACTGTTAATAATGATAATAATATAAATTTAAAAAATAAAACAATTAGTCAAATCAAAAACATTTCTCAACCAAAAAATGAGACTAAATTAATTAAAGATGAAATTGAAATTAGTGAATTCAATGATTTGATTATGCTGTGTAATGAAAAAAAAGAAATTAAGCTAAAGTATGAATTAGAAAATAATGTAAATCTTGTCAATTTTGAAAATAATAGAATTGAAATTTCATTTAATGACAATTTAGATAAAAGTTTTGTTAAAGATCTTTCTGAAAAGCTATTTCAATGGACAAATAAAAGATGGATAATTTCTTTTTCTAAAGAAGCTGGATTGCCTTCAAAAAAACAAGTTGAAAAGAAAAATAGGGATGATTTATTAAAAAGAGCTAATGTATCAATGGAATACAAAAAAATAATAGATGCCTTTCCTGATGCTAAGTTAATTGAAATTGATGAAGATATAAAAAATGACTGATTTTAATAAAATCTTAGATAAGGCCAAAGAACTTGAAGAAAAAATGAAGGAAAGCCAGGAAAAAATAAAAAAAATAGAAGTTGCGGGAGAGTCTGGAGGAGGCTGTGTTAAAGTTATATTAAATGGAAATGGAGATATAATAAAATTGGAATTATCAAATGAAACATGGAAAGAAGAAAAAAATATAATAATTGATTTAATAATTGCGGCACATGCAGCTGCAAAATCTCAACTGAAATTGAAAACAAGTGAAGAAATAACAAAAGCAGCAGGAGGTTTTGGTATCCCTGGATTTAAGTGGCCTTTATAAAATATTATTATGCAAAATATTCATGAAATTGAAGAGCTTATAAAGTTGATTTCTAAACTACCAGGGCTGGGCCCTAAATCTGCTAGAAGAATAATTTTAAAATTAATAAATAATAGACAAGAATTAATGAAGCCTATGATCGGTTCATTAAATAATGTTTTTAAAAATATCTCAAGATGCCAAAATTGTGGAACTTTAAAATCAGACTCTTCAGACTGCAATAATTGCAAAAGTTCTAAAGTTAAGCCAAACACAATATGTGTAGTAGAAAATATAGCTGATCAATGGAGTATAGAAAACTCTACTGTATACCAAGGTTATTTCCATATTCTGGGTGGAACTATTACTGATATACATGATAGAAATAATACTAATTTATTAATAGATTCATTAATTCAAAGAGTAAAAAAAGATAAAATTGAAGAAGTCATTCTTGCAACTAGCGCAACAGTAGAAGGACAAACTACTGCTTTCTATATTCAAGATAGTTTAAAAAAAATTAATGTTAAGATATCTAAACTTGCTCAAGGTTTGCCAGTTGGTGGTGAAATTGAAAATCTTGATGATGGAACACTTATTTCAGCCTTTAAAAATAGAAAAGGACTAAATGGAAATAATTTTTAGTTCTTTTTAATTAATCTATTTAAGTGCAATAATGGTTCTGTGTAACCTGATGGTTGTACTCTTCCATGAAATATCAATTCGCAGGCTGTTTTAAATGCAACAGATTTATCAAAATTACCAGACATAGTTTGGTAAGGAGCGTGACCTTTTAAAGCAGGATCTTTTATATTTTGATTATCTACTACTTTTGCCATTTTTTTTAAAATTTCTAAAACTTGCTTTCTACTACATATCCCATGGTGCAACCAATTTGCAATATGCTGTGATGATATTCTTAGCGTTGCCCTATCTTCCATTAATCCTACACCATTAATATCTGGAACTTTGGAACAGCCAACTGATTGGTCTATCCAACGCACTACATAGCCTAAAATTCCTTGAGCATTATTTTTTAATTCTGATGTAATTTCTTCATACGAATAATTTTTTCTTTCAGTAATAGGAATTGTTAGAATATCCTTTAATTTTGCAGGTTTTCTTTTAATTAATTCTTGTTGTTTGCTAAAAACATTAACATCATGATAATGTATAACATGAAGAGCTGCTGCTGTAGGACTTGGTACCCAAGCACAGTTAGCTCCTGCGAGCGGATGTGCAATTTTCTGTTCAATCATTTCCTTCATTAAATCTGGCGCTGCATACATTCCTTTTCCAATTTGACATTTTCCAGAAAAGCCAGTGGCTAATCCTACATCTACATTGTTATTTTCATAAGCTTCAATCCATTTTGTTTTTTTCATTTCACCTTTTTTAACCATTGCCCCACATTCCATCGAAGTATGTATTTCATCACCCGTTCTATCTAGAAAGCCTGTATTTATGAAGAAAACTCTATTTTTTAATGATCTGATGCACTCTTTTAAATTTACGGATGTTCTTCTTTCCTCATCCATAATCCCACACTTAATTGTAAACTTTTTTAGTTTTAAAAATTTTTCAACTTTTTCAAATATTAAATCAGTAAATTTACATTCTTCTGGACCATGCATTTTAGGCTTAACTATGTATATTGATTTTTTTTTAGAATTCCTCCCTACTTTAAAATCGTGGATACAAGCCGCAGATGTAATAAAAGCATCCATTAGTCCTTCAGGACACTCTGAGCCATCTTCTAAAAGAATAGCAGCATTAGTCATTAAATGTCCAACGTTTCTATTTAATAGCAAAGATCTTCCGTTTAATCTAAACTTTTTACCTTTGGTTGATATATAACTTCTATCTGTATTTAATTTTCGTAAAATCTTCTGTCTTTTTTTTGTAAATTCAGATTTTAAATCTCCCTTCATTAAACCTAGCCAGTTTCTGTAGCCATTAACTTTATCTTCTGCATCTACTGCAGCTACACTATCTTCATGATCACAAATAGTTGAAATTGCAGATTCTAAAATTATATCATGAATTTTTATATTATCTTGATTCCCATCAGGATTATTAACTTCCAGATCTCCACTTTGATCAAATATAATGTCTATATGAAGATTATTATTTTTAAATAAAATCGAGGATAGCTTATTTAATTTTTTATTATATCCAACAAACTGTTTTGGATTTACTAATTTCAAACTTAATTTATTATTTTTTACCTCTGGGATTTTTTTTAATTTTTTCCATGACGTATTTTTTAAAGGTATATATTTATCTAATAAATGACGCGCATATTCGATTACTTTTTTCCCTCTTATCGGATTATATGTTTTACCTTTTAATGCACCTTTTATTTCAGGAATCACATCAGTCCCATATAAACTATCGTATAAACTTACCCACCTTGCATTAGCAGCATTTAATAAGAATCTAGCATTAGAAACAGGACAAACTAACTGAGGACCACATATGCTTGATATTTCTTTATCTATATTATTTGTTTTAATTTTAAAATTTGAACCAGGTTTGACTAAATAGCCAATATTTTTTAAAAAATTAGTATATTTATTTAAATTAAATTTTTCTTCTTTTTTAATTTTATGCCAGTCATCGATTTGCTTTTGTAATTTTTCCCTGAATTCTAATAGTTGTTTATTTTTTGGAGTTAGCTCGTGCAAAAATTTATCAAATCCATTCCAAAAAATGTCTTTTTTTATTTTTGAGCCTGGCAATAATTCTTTATTAATAAAATTGAACAATTTTATTGAAACTGATAGGTTTTTTATTTTTTTATATTCTTCTTTCATATCAACTCATAGACCCAATCTGTATTTTTACCTGAGAGATTTACCCCTTCGGTGAGACATAGTCTTCTTTCCAGAGTTAATATGTTTAAGGTCCTTTTGCCTGAGAGTTTCCGGGTCGGTTGCTCCTTCGGCGCCACTTAAGTAGTCTCTCCCTAAAAACAATAGTTATACTATAACCATAATCAGTAATAATCTAATAAATATTTTAACATTTTGTGGCCTTTTTTTGCTATTAATCAAAGGAAATTATTTTATAAAAAATGAAAAACTACTTAAATTTTGAAAAAGACATTAAAGATTTAGAGTCGGAACTAGATAAACTAAAAGATCCTTATAATTCAGAAGGAATTGCAGAAGTTAATACAAATAAAATTTCTAATATTCAAAATGAAATAGATGCTAAGCTTAAGAAAATTTATTCTAATCTCAATTCTTGGGAAACCACTTTGGTTGCCAGGCATGAGGATAGGCCAAAGGCTAAATTTTTTATAGAAAATTTATTTGATGATATAATCCTATTATCTGGAGATCGATTTTATGGTGAGGACAAGTCTGTTATTGCTGGATTTGCAAAATTTGAATCGAAATCAGTTCTAGTTATTGGACAAGAAAAAGGTGATGATTTAGAAACTAGGTTAGATAGAAACTTTGGAATGATGAGACCTGAAGGTTACAGAAAAACAATTAGACTTATGAAGCTGGCAGACAAATTTAAAATACCAATAATATTATTTATTGATACTCCAGGAGCTTATCCTGGTGTAGGAGCTGAAGAAAGAGGCCAGGCAGAGGCAATTGCTAGGTCAATTGAATGCTCAATTAATTTAACTGTTCCAACAATATCAATAATAATAGGGGAAGGTGGATCAGGTGGAGCAATTGCTTTGGCATCATCAAATAAAGTCATCATGTTAGAGAACGCTATATATTCAGTTATATCACCAGAAGGATGTGCAACCATATTATGGAGAGATCCCACTAAAACTTTGGAGGCATCTCAAGCAATGAAGTTAACTGCAAAAGATCTTTTAGAATTAGAAGTAATTGATGAAATTATTCCAGAACCTTTAGGGGGCGCGCAAAGAGATAAAGAATTAATTTTAAATAATGTTAAAGAGTCAATAACTAAAAATTTAGGTTTATTTGCAGGTATGAATCAAGAAGAAATTTTATTACAAAGAAAAAATAAGTTTTTATCTATTGGAAGAAACAAAGGATTTTCTACTCAATTGAATGTTAAAGATAGTTTATCAATTAAAGAAACATACTATATCAAATTAAGGAAAATTTTTTTAAACTACAAAAATCAAATAACTTTATTAGTATTGATGTTATTTTTTATATTTATTTTTATTAATTTATAATCTACCACAACAATGCTTATATTTTTTTCCAGATCCACATAAACAAGGCTCATTTCTTCCTATCTTTTTGCTTGCCACTTCTTTAAATTTTTGATTTTTTTTTGGTTCATTTTCTGTATCTTTATTTTTTTCATCAATTAAAGTAATATTTAGCAAAATAGTAATAAGTTCACTTTTAATTTTATTTAATAAATTTTCAAATAACAAAAAAGCTTCCTTTTTATATTCCACCAAAGGATCTCTTTGACCATATGATCTTAATCCAACAACACTTCTTAGTTGTTCCAAGTATTGTATATGTGATTTCCAATTTTCATCGATTATTTGCAAAAAAATTCGTTTTTCTAGTTCTTCTGCCTGTTCAGTCCCTAGGAAATTTTTCCTCTCTGATCTTTTTTCTTCAAATCTTTTTCTAATTTTTTCCTCAAATTTATTGTCATTTATATTTACTAAATTATTTTCATCTTTTTCAATCTCTGATTTAAATATATCTGAGGTTTTTCCTAGTAATTTTTTTGTTTCCATTATGAAAGCAATATTTTTTGGATTACTTAAATGTTTAGATTTAAGTTTGATTAAATTAGATATCATTTCTTCAAGAAAATCATTTGAATACTTAAAAGATGATTTGTTTAAAATAACATTATTTCTTTGACTAAATATAACTTGCCTTTGGTCATTCAATACATTATCAAATTTTAATAAAGATTTTCTAACATCAAAATTTCTAGCCTCAACTTTTTGTTGAGCTCTTTCTAAAGCTTTATTTATCCAAGGGTGATCAATACTTTCCCCATCTTTTAAACCAAGCTTTTCTAATATGTTATTCATAGACTCTGATCCAAATATTCTCATCAAATCGTCCTCTAAACTAACATAAAAAATTGAATTACCCTCATCTCCTTGTCTTCCTGACCTTCCCCTAGCTTGATTATCCACTCTTCTACTCTCCATTCTCTCTGTTCCAATTACAAATAATCCTCCTAAAGATTTTATCTCTTTTTTACTTAATTCATCTATTTCCTTTCCTCCAAGCTTAATATCAACACCCCTGCCTGAAATACTTGTTGTTACAATTACAGAATTTTTCTTACCAGCATTGGCTATTATCTCTGCTTCTTTTTCATGATTTTTTGCGTTCAAAATTGTGTGTGGAATATTTTTTTCTCTTAGTAGTTTTGAATAGTGTTCTGATTTGTTAACGCTTGCAGTAAAAATTAAAATTGGCTGACCTTTAGCATGACTTTCGCTTACTTTTGTTAAAATAGCATCATCTTTTTCAATAGAAGTTCTAAATATTTGATCATTCCAATCTTTTCTTATCATTTTTTTATTAGTTGGAATTGAAATAACTTTAAGTCTATAAATTTCAAAAAATTCTTGAGACTCAGTTACAGCTGTACCTGTACATCCGGAAAGTTTTGAATACATTTTAAAATAATTTTGGTAAGTAATTGATGCAAGAGTTTGATTTTCTGATTGAATTTCAACTTTTTCTTTAGCCTCTATACTTTGATGCAAACCATCGCCAAACCTTCTTCCTGGCAATTGTCTACCAGTCTGTTCATCAATTATAACTATTTCATTATTTTTAACTATATAATCCCTTCCATTTTGATATAAAAGATTGGCTCTCAGAGCTTGGTTAACCAAATGGACTAAGCCTATATTTTCTGGATCATAAAAACTTTTATTTTTCATTATTTTTGCATTACTAAAAACATTTTCAATTGTATCTATACCTTTGTTAGTTAACAAAACATTTTTATCTTTTTCATCAATTTCATAATTTTCCTTATTAAAATTTTTTAATAATTTATCCACAGCAAGATATTGTACCGTCCTATCCTCCACTGCTCCTGAAATTATAAGTGGAGTTCTTGCTTCATCTATTAAACAAGAATCTATTTCATCTACAATTGCCAAATGGTGTCCTCTTTGAACTATTAATTCTTGAGAGAATTTCATATTGTCTCTTAAATAATCAAATCCAAGTTCACTATTAGTTGCATATGTGATATCACAATTATAATTTTTCTTTCTTTCCTCATCGCTCTGATCATTATTTATATATCCCGTACTTAACCCTAAAAATTTATATATCCTTCCCATATTTTCACAGTCTCTTTTTGCGAGATAGTCATTAACTGTTACTATGTGAACTCCTTTTTTTTCTAATGCATTTAAATAAGCGGGCAATGTTATTGTTAATGTTTTTCCCTCACCAGTTTTCATCTCTGCAATATTATTTTGATGAAGAGCTATACCCCCAAGTATTTGAACATCAAAATGCCTCTCTCCTGTTACTCTTTTTGATGCCTCTCTTACCATCGCAAAAGCTTCAATTAAAATATCATTTAGGGACACTCCTGCCTTAACTTTTTGGATTAGTTCCTCTGTTCTTTTAGGAAAATCTTTTTCTTCATATTTGGAAACTACGCTTTCTTGCTTATTGACTTTTTCTACAATTTTTTGAATTTTATCAAGATCGCGCTGATTACTTGATTTTATAATTTTAGATAATAAGTTAATAGGATTAAACATTAAATAAAATATTGGTATATAAATTAGTTTATCAATCTAATATAGTTATAATTTATGATATTTAAATACTATGGGAATTAACATTAAAAATTTCTTCGTATCTAGGGACAAAAATACAAAAATAGGAGATTTTCAAGACCTAGATCATTTGGATGGTATGTCAGTGTCAACAACAAGTGCCAATTTATACGGAAACAGCAGAGATGATCTAGTTTTATTTTATTTTAGAAAAGGTGCAAATTATGCATCTGTTTATACACAATCAAAATTAGTTTCTGAAAATATTAAATGGAATCAATCTATAAAGAAAAAAAAGATAAAAGCACTATTAGTTAATACAAGAAATGCAAATGCATTTACTGGTAAAAATGGATTTAAAAGTATTAAAATCTTGGCGGATGATATTTCTTTTCATCTGAATGAAAAGAGAAAGGTTGATGAGGAAATACCCGAAAAGATAAATCCCAATGATATTCTTTTTGCTTCAACTGGAACTATAGGCGAACCTTTTCCTATAAAAAAAATCAAAGCTTCTATTCTGGATTTAATAAATAAAATAAAGTACACACAAAATAAATATATATGGATGAAGGCAGCAATGGGAATTTTAACTACAGATTTAGTCCCAAAAGTTGCAATGGAACAATGTAAAATTGGCAATAAAGTAGTCAAAATTTATGGAATAGCGAAAGGATCAGGTATGATATATCCAAACATGGCAACGACTTTAGGATTCGTTTTTACAGACGCCACAATTTCATCAGCAATTTTAAAAAAATTACTAAAAAAAAATATAACTAACACTTTTAATGCAATTACATGTGATGGTGATACCAGCACAAATGATATGGTCACAATATTTTCAACTTGTGAAGTTAAGAATTCAGAAATAAAAAGTGTTACTGACTCAAAAATTCAAGACTTTGATACAAACCTAAATAAAGTTTTATTAAATTTGGCGAAGAGAGTTGCTGCTGATGGAGAAGGATCCTCTAAATTTATAGAGGTTCATATTTTAAATTGTAAAACAGAAAATGATGCAAAAAAAATATCTTTTTCAATTGCAAATTCTGTCTTAGTTAAAACTGCTGTAGCTGGTGAAGATCCTAACTGGGGAAGAATCATAATGGCAATTGGAAAATCAAATGTCAAAATAAATTCTAATAAAATGTTTATAAGATTAGGTAATAATAAAATAATTGATAAAGGACAACTATCAAATTTTTATAATGAAAGTGAACTAAAAGAATATATGAAAAATGACAAAATTGAAATTACAGTAGATTTAAATGTTGGAAATAAAAATTTTTCATCATACACAATGGATTTAACAAAAAAATATATTGAGATTAATTCTGATTATAGATCATAATTAAGATTTAAACTCAGAATATGATCTATGATTAAATATAAATTAGAATGTAAAAAATGTGATAAAAAATTTAATAGTTGGTTTGTAGCCTCTAATGAATTTGAAAAATTAAAGAAAAATAAATTTATATCTTGTCCATTTTGCAATTCAATTAAAGTTGAAAAATCCTTAATGTCCCCAAATGTGATTAGCAAAAAAAAATATAATTTAAAAAATGTTAGTAAATATAAAAAAATTAAAAAAAAAATTAAAGAGTATCAAAAATTTATTAAAAATAATTTTGAATATGTTGGCGATAACTTTGCATATAAAGCTAGATCTTTTCACTATAATAAAAAAAATTATAAAAAGGGAATATATGGAAATGCTTCTATGGATGAAATTAAAGAGCTTAAAGAAGAAGGTATAGAAACAGAAACTATTCCATGGATAAGTGACAAAGAAAACTAAACTTTTATAAATTTAGAAATATAATTTACAGATTTGTCTTCGCTTATTTTCCATTGATCTGAAATAGGATTATATTTCATCCCATCTAACAGATCTATTTTTAAATTATTTTTTACACCAATCTTTATTAATTTTGATGGTTCTACAAATTTTTCCCAATCATGAGTGCCTATAGGTAGCCATCCCAATATATATTCAGCACCAATAATTGCAAAAACATAAGATTTAAGTGTTTTATTCAATGTAGCGACAAACATTAATCCATTTTTTTTTAAAAATTTTGCACTTTGCTTCATAAAAAAGTTTAAATCCTGAACATGTTCAACAACTTCCATGTTTAATATAACATCAAATTTTTTGTAGTAATTTAAATTTTCAGGCGTAGAACAAATATAATTTATTTTTAAATTTGATTTTTTTGCATGAATTTTAGCAACTTTTATATTTTTATCAGAAGCATCAATTCCAGTTACGATTGCGCCCAATCTAGCGAAAGGCTCTGAAAGCAATCCTCCTCCGCAGCCAATATCCAAAATTTTTAAACCGCTTAATGGATTATTTTTTTTATTGTTTTTAAAATGATCAATAATATTTTTTTTTATATATTTTATTCTGGTTGGATTAAATTTGTGCAAGGGCTTAAATTTACCCTCTGGATTCCACCATTCATCAGCAATTTTATTGAACTTATTAATTTCATCATTATTTATAGTAGTTATTTTCATTGTGGTTGACTTTACAATTAAGATGTATTTTATCAATATAATTTAATATTTAAAAAAAATTATTATCAATGAAAATCGTTGTATTAAAATTTGGTGGTACTTCAGTCGGAACAGTAAGTAGAATAAAAAAAGTAGCTAAAATCATTATTAGCTATATTAAAAAAAAATATAAAGTGATTGTGGTATCTTCTGCAATGAGTGGAGAAACAAATAAATTAGTAAAAAAGTCAAAAGAAGTATCAACAAAATTTATTTCCTCTGAATATGATGTTCTTGTCTCAGCAGGAGAACAAATAGCATGTTCTTTAATTGCAGGTGCATTAAATGATTTAGGTTATAAAGCCAGATCATGGATGGGATGGCAAATACCAATAATTACACAAGGAGATCATACTAGTTCTAGAATAGAAGAAATATATAAAAAAAATATTTTAAAATATTTAAAATCTGGAGGGACACCGATTGTAACAGGATTTCAAGGTATAAATTTTAATAAAAGAGTTACTACTCTTGGAAGAGGAGGTTCAGATGCTAGTGCAATTATGTTTGCAAAGTTTTTTAACGCAAAAAGATGTATTATTTATACAGATGTAAAAGGAGTGATGACAACCGACCCGAGATTATTTAAAAAAGTAAGAAAAATAAAAACTATTTCATATGAAGAAATGCTTGAAATGTCTTCTCTGGGAGCCAAAGTAATGCAACCACACTCAATACAAGATGCAAGATTAAATAGAATAGATGTGGATGTTATGTCCTCATTTAAAAATGAGAATGGGACAATAATTACAAAAAGAAGAAATATTAAAAATAATAAAATAATTACTGGAATATCGTCAACATCTAATGATGCGAAGTTGTCTTTAATTGGTGTAAAAGATAAACCTGGTGTTGCTGCATCAATATTTAAACCTCTATCAAAAAATTCTATTAATGTTGATATGGTTGTTCAAAACATTTCTGCAAACGGAAAAGAAACTGATTTAACTTTTACAGTTAAAAGTGAGGATTTATATAAAACAAATAAACTTTTAAAAAATAATACCAATATTAAGTTCAGGAAATTAATTATTGATAAAAATGTATGTAAATTATCAATTATTGGAGTTGGAATGATTACAACTCCAGGTGTAACATATAGAATGTTCCAAGCCCTTGCTGATAAAAAAATAAATATAATTGTTATTTCTACTTCAGAAATAAAAATATCGGTACTTATTAATAAAAAAAACTTAAAGAAAGCTATTTCTACTCTTCATAATGAGTTTAAACTTAATAAATAATGTAACATATGAGTATAAGACCATTTAGAGACATCAATAGAAAAAAAACCAATGTAATAAATGTCGGGAAAGTAAAAGTTGGTGGAGATAATCCAATTTCAGTACAATCCATGACTAATACTTTAACCAAAGATTCATATTCAACAATTAAACAAATAAATAAAATAGCAGAGCAAGGAGCCGATATTGTAAGAGTCTCTTGTCCAGACGAAGACTCCACTTTATCTTTAAAAGAAATCGTAAAGCATGTAGATGTACCACTTGTTGCCGATATTCATTTTCATTATAAAAGGGCAATTGAAGCTGCAGAAAACGGAGCAAAATGTTTAAGGATAAACCCAGGAAATATTGGAAATCAAAAAAAAATAAAAGAAGTTATATCTGCTGCAAAGAACAATGATTGTTCAATAAGAATTGGTGTAAACGCAGGATCATTGGAAAAGGATATTTTAGAAAGGCATAAAGAACCTTGCCCAGAAGCTTTGGTTGAAAGTGCAATTAGAAATATAAAGATTATTGAAGATGAAGATTTTTTTAATTTTAAAATAAGTGTAAAATCCTCAGATGTATACTTGTCAATTGGTGCATACAAAAAACTCTCTAAGCTAACTGATTATCCTTTGCATTTAGGAATTACAGAGGCTGGAAGCTTTTTACCTGGAAGTATTAAATCATCAATTGGTTTAGGTGTTTTATTGTTAGACGGAATAGGTGATACCATAAGGGTTTCATTATCAGATGATCCAGTAGAAGAAGTAAAGGTTGGAAATGAAATATTAAAATCACTAAATTTAAGAAGTAGAGGAGTTAAGATTATTTCATGTCCATCTTGTGCACGACAAGCTTTTGAAGTAGTTGAAACAGTAAAAGTATTAGAAGAAAAGCTAGCTCATATAAAAACCCCAATTACTCTATCAATAATTGGCTGTGTGGTTAACGGGCCTGGAGAAGCAGCCATGACAGACATTGGCATAACTGGAGGAGGCAAGGGTAGTAACATGCTTTATTTAAAAGGGGTTCAAACAGAAAAATTATCTAATAAAGAAATAATAACAAAAGTGGTTGATTTGGTTGAGAAGAAGGCTTTTGAAATAGATAAAAATAAAAAATGATACCTATAAATAAAATAAAAGATCTCATATCTAAACATGAATTAATTGAAAAAGAACTTTCTTCTGGAGAGGTAGAAAAAAAAAAATTTGCTGAAAAATCAAAAGAATATTCAAATTTAAATGATATAATTAACCAAGCCAAAGAATATTGTTCATTTGAAAATAATAAAATTGAACTAGAAAAAATTATAAATGATGAAAAAAGTGATAAAGAATTTAAAGAACTTGCAAAAGTTGAGTTAAATGAATTGATTATTAAAAACGAAAACAACGAAAAAAAGATTAAGCTGTTCCTATTACCTAAAGATGAAGCCGATTCTAAAAATGCAATAATAGAAATTCGAGCAGGAACAGGTGGATTAGAAGCAAGCTTATTTGCTTCTGACCTGTTTAAAATGTATGAAAAAATCAGTCATAAAAAAAAATGGAATCTTGAAATAATAAGCATTTCTAAGAGTGATGCGGGTGGTTTAAAAGAAGTAATTGCAAGTATCAAAGGTAAAAATATATATTCATCTTTAAAATATGAAAGTGGAGTTCATAGAGTTCAAAGAGTTCCTGATACCGAAACACAAGGAAGAGTTCATACCTCAGCTGCAACAGTAGCAGTGCTACCAGAAGCAGAAGAAGTAGATGTTAATATTGAAGATAAAGATTTGAGAATAGATGTTTTTAGAAGTAGTGGACCAGGAGGACAAAGTGTAAATACTACTGACTCTGCAGTAAGAATTACTCACATACCTTCTGGAATTGTAGTAAGTCAACAGGATGAAAAATCACAAATAAGAAATAAAGAAAAAGGACTTAAAATTTTAAGATCAAGAATATATGAGTTTGAGAGACAAAAAAGAGACGAAGCAAGATCAATAGATAGAAAAAGTAAAATCGGCTCTGGAGATAGATCAGAAAGAATCAGAACCTATAATTTTCCCCAAGGTAGAGTTACAGATCATAGGATTAATTTAACACTTCATAAATTAGAGGAATTTATGGAAGGGCAAATATTTGATGATATTATTGAAAATTTGAGTTTGCAGGCTCAAGAAGAAGAGCTCAGTAAGTTGAATTAAATCAAATGAATTGTTCTAAAGTTATATCTAATGCTGCCTATATCTTGAAAAAAAAACTAATAGCCAACCCTTATTTGGATAGTGAAATACTTTTATCAAAAATATTAAAAATAACTAGAGAGAAACTTTTATTAAATTTAGATAAGAAAATTAATAATATCGAACTTATTGAATTTAATAAACTTATAGAAAGAAGAAAGAAAAAAGAACCTGTAGCGCATATTTTAGGCTTTAAAAGTTTTTGGAAAAGTAACTTTAAGGTAAATAAAGATGTTTTGATACCAAGACCAGAAACAGAGCATATAGTTGAAGAAGTTTTAAAAATGATACCAAAATTAGGATCATATAATATTTTAGATATAGGCACAGGATCTGGATGCTTAATAATATCCATTCTTTTAGAAAGACAAAGAAGTTATGGAACAGCCATTGATATATCAAAAAGGGCCATAAATCTTGCAAAATATAATGCAAAAATACAACATATTCAAAATAGAATTAAATTTGTTAATTCCAATATTGACAAATTTTATCAAGGTAAATATGATTTAATTATATCTAATCCTCCTTATATAAAAAATTATAAAATTAATTATTTGGATGATGATGTTAAGCTTTATGAGCCTAAAGTTGCATTAGATGGAGGAATTGATGGATACTCTAAAACTAAAAAAGTTATTGAAAAGAGTTCAAAACTTTTAAAAACTAATGGTAAATTAGTATTAGAAATAGATGATAAACAAAAAATTTTTATAAATGAAATTTTAAAAGAAAATAGATTTTACATTAATAAAATAGTGAAAGATTTAGCAAAAAAATATAGATGTATAGTATCAACTAAGATTTAAAATAATTAATCATAAATGAAAAATTATAAAAATAACATAAGAAGGAACAGGTTTAGAAATAATGGTGATAGGAATTATATCAGAAACGGAAGTAATCAAAAATTGGTTTCTGATTTTTCGAATTCTTCAAATTTTAAAAGGAAATACCCAGGAAAAAATAATCAAAATGCTTCAAAACTAATAGAAAAATATACTACATTGGCTAAAGAAGCTTTATCAAATGGAGATAAAATTTTATCAGAAAACTACCTTCAACATGCAGACCATTTTGTTAGAATAATGAGTGAAAGACAAAAAGAAAAAAATACAAATTCAATTAAAGAAAATGAAACTAACCAAGTTAGCACAGACAAGACCAGTCTAAAAGAATCAGAATTAGAAGCTAAAGCTGAAAACTTATAAATAAAATTTATTACAACTTTTTTTTTGCTATAAGTTCAGATTTTAAAACCTCAGTTTTTATTTTTGAAATCTCAAATAATTTTCTATCTTTACCTTTTAAAATTTTTCCAGAGGGAAGTTTCAAAGTTTGAGAATTAATTTTTTTACCATTCTCAATTACTTCATAATGTAGATGTGGTCCAGTAGACAATCCGGTTGATCCCACGTAGCCAATTATTTGCCCTTGCCGAACTTTAACTCCTTCTTTAATTCCTCGTGCAAATTTTGATAAATGAGCATAAACAGTTGTGTAAGTTGAGTTATGTTTTATTTTTATACAATTACCACCACCACCACACCATCTTGATTTAATTACTTTTCCATCACCTGAAGCCATAATAGGTGTTCCCATAGGAGCAGCAAAATCAGTTCCTCTATGCATTTTGTTAAATCCTAATATGGGATGTTTTCTCATTCCAAAAGAAGATGATAATCTTGCACCATTAATTGGTGTCTTCATTAAACTTTTTCTTATACTTTTGCCAAATTCATCAAAATGTTCGTGCCCATCTTTTATTTTAAATATATACAGAGGATAATTTTTGTTCTGTAAATTCATATTTGCAAACAATATATTTCCTGTATCAATTATATTCTTATCTTCATCAGTAAATATTTCGTACATGATTTGGAAACTATCATTTTTCCAAATATCTCTTTGGAAATCAATTTGAAAACCATAAATTCTTGCAAATTCAATAATAATTCCAGCTGGTATATTTTGCTCTATTGCACTTCCATATAAACTTTTCTTTATAATTGATTCTCTATAGATCACATTTTTATCTAAATTTTTATTTATTTCTTTGTAGACATATCTATCTGAATCAACATTTCTCTGAAATTTAATTATTTTTGTTTTGGATATTTGAGTAGAAAACTCAAGGACTTTTATAGGCTCTTTTACATCTATTTTAAAAATTATTTTTTGATTTTTTTTAATATTTTTTAGTGATTTGTGTTTTTTTAATAAATTTAAAATTTTATCTCTTTCTAATTTTGATAAATCTAGTGAATTTAGAATCTTATCAAAGGAGTCTCCTGTTTGGACCAAGACTTCATAATTTTCATATCTTGGCTTAATATTATTTGATATTGAAGAAAGGGTTTTTTTTAAATAAATATTATCCAATGCATCAATAAGATAATTTATTTGGCTTTTTTTATAGTTTAGGTAATAATTAGTTGATAATATTCCTGCAAAAATTAGAAAAATTAAAGCTATAAAATGTGTGTATTTTTTTATAAAGTTTTGCATATTTGTTTTATTAAGTATCATGAGATAGCAAAAAAATGCATATTTTTGGAGGCTTTTTAATAGATTTTTTTAAATCTAATTACTTGATTTCCCTAAATATTAGCATATAAGCGTCACACTCAACATAGAAAAAGTTGTTTATTATCAGGCCTAATTAAGCTTGATTAGCTATTTTATTTGTAAAAATTTAAGAAGAGAAGTGTGGACGGTTAAGGTTACCAAAATTTGTCGTACACACTTCAACATTATATAAATTTTATTCTTAGAATTTATATAGAAGCTAGTGTGCGCCGTTTTTAAACTTGAGAGTTTGATCATGGCTCAGAACGTACGCTGGCGGCACGCCTTATACATGCAAGTCGAACGGAGTAGCAATACTCAGTGGCAGACGGGTGAGTAACATGTAGGTATCTTCCCTTTGGTGAGGAATAACACGAGGAAACTTGTGCTAATACCTCATAAGTCTTTACGGAGAAAGCTTTATGCGCCATTGGATGAGCCTGCACTTGATTAGTTTGTTGGTGGGGTAATGGCCCACCAAGACTTTGATCAATAGCTGATTTGAGAGGATGATCAGCCACATTGGGACTGAGACACGGCCCAAACTCCTACGGGAGGCAGCAGTAGGGAATCTTGCACAATGGAGGAAACTCTGATGCAGCGATGCCGCGTGAGTGAAGAAGGCCCTTGGGTTGTAAAGCTCTTTCGTCGGGGAAGAAAATGACTGTACCCGAATAAGAAGGTCCGGCTAACTTCGTGCCAGCAGCCGCGGTAATACGAAGGGACCTAGCGTAGTTCGGAATTACTGGGCTTAAAGAGTTCGTAGGTGGTTAAAAAAGTTGGTGGTGAAATCCCAGAGCTTAACTCTGGAACTGCCATCAAAACTTTTTAGCTAGAGTATGATAGAGGAAAGCAGAATTTCTAGTGTAGAGGTGAAATTCGTAGATATTAGAAAGAATACCAATTGCGAAGGCAGCTTTCTGGATCATTACTGACACTGAGGAACGAAAGCATGGGTAGCGAAGAGGATTAGATACCCTCGTAGTCCATGCCGTAAACGATGTGTGTTAGACGTTGGAAATTTATTTTCAGTGTCGCAGCGAAAGCAATAAACACACCGCCTGGGGAGTACGACCGCAAGGTTAAAACTCAAATGAATTGACGGGGACCCGCACAAGTAGTGGAGCATGTGGTTTAATTCGAAGATACGCGCAGAACCTTACCAACACTTGACATGTTCGTCGCGACTCTAAGAGATTAGAGTTTTCGGTTCGGCCGGACGAAACACAGGTGCTGCATGGCTGTCGTCAGCTCGTGTCGTGAGATGTTGGGTTAAGTCCCGCAACGAGCGCAACCCTTACTTTTAGTTGCCATCATTTAGTTGGGCACTCTGAAAGAACTGCCAGTGATAAGCTGGAGGAAGGTGGGGATGACGTCAAGTCCTCATGGCCCTTACGTGTTGGGCTACACACGTGCTACAATGGCATTTACAATAGGAAGCAAAACGGCGACGTTAAGCAAATCCTAAAAAAATGCCTCAGTTCGGATTGTACTCTGCAACTCGAGTACATGAAGCTGGAATTACTAGTAATCGCGGATCAGCGCGCCGCGGTGAATACGTTCCCGGGTCTTGTACACACCGCCCGTCACACCATGGGAGTTGGTTCTACCTTAAGGCAAAGTTTAAAACCTTTGACCACGGTATAGTCAGCGACTGGGGTGAAGTCGTAACAAGGTAGCCGTAGGGGAACCTGCGGCTGGATTACCTCCTTTCTAAGGATGATTAAGGATTATTTCTTAATCTAAATATTTAACAGGTTAATGTTGACCGTCCTCATTTCTCTTCTTAAATAGTGTTTCTCTTTTCTGAATAGGGCCGGTAGCTCAGTTGGTTAGAGCACACCCTTGATAAGGGTGGGGTCGAAAGTTCGAGTCTTTCTCGGCCCACCAATTTTACTTGGGGGATTAGCTCAGCTGGGAGAGCGCCTGATTTGCATTCAGGAGGTCAGCGGTTCGATCCCGCTATCCTCCACCAGAAACACTTAGTTATTTAATTTGTAAATTTATAATTATTATCAATATCTATATCCGATTGTTCGAATAGATGAACAATCATGAATGTTCGAATAGATGAACATTCCAACAAAATTTGATTCAACACAGAATTTTTTTCTGTGCATAAATCAAGCGTTTAAGGGCGTGTGGCGGATGCCTTGGCACTGAAAGACGAAGAAGGACGTGGTATACTGCGATAAGTTTCGGGGAGCTGTATGCAAGTTTTGATCCGAAAATTTCCGAATGGGGAAACCCAACACTTTATGTGTTACTTTAAACCAAATTCATAGGTTTAAAGAGAGAACCTGGAGAACTGAAACATCTAAGTAACCAGAGGAAAAGAAATCAATTGAGATTCCGTTAGTAGTGGCGAGCGAAATCGGAATAGGCCAGTAGATTTGTTAAAAAAATTAGAATAGTTTGGAAAAACTAACCACAGAGGGTGATAGTCCCGTATAAGTAATGTTTAACAAATTTCTTGAGTAAAGCGGGACACGTGAAATCTTGCTCGAATATAGGGGGACCACCCTCTAAGCCTAAATACTCTTCAGTGACCGATAGTGAACAAGTACCGTGAGGGAAAGGTGAAAAGAACCCCTATTAGGGGAGTGAAATAGAACCTGAAACCGCATGCCTACAATCAGTCGAAGCTCTTTTTAGAGTGACGGCGTACCTTTTGTATAATGGGTCAGTGACTTAATTTATTAAGCAAGCTTAAGCCATCTAGGTGTAGGCGCAGCGAAAGCAAGTCTTAATAGGGCGATTAGTTTAATGAATTAGACCCGAAAACGAATGAGCTTACCATGAGCAGGTTGAACGCAAGGTAACACTTGCCGGAGGACCGAACCAGTTGACGTTGAAAAGTCTTTGGATGACTTGTGGTAAGGGGTGAAAGGCCAACCAAATTCGTAGATAGCTGGTTTTCCGCGAAAACTATTTAGGTAGTGCGTTGAATAAATATGCGTTTAGAGGTAGAGCACTAAATGGGCTAGGGGGAAGAGATTCTTACCAAACCTAATAAAACTCCGAATGCTAAACGTAGTTCTTCAACAGACAGACTGTGGGTGCTAAGGTCCATGGTCGAGAGGGAAAGAGCCCAGACCACCAGATAAGGTCCCAAAATTGTGATTAAGTGTGAAAGGATGTGGAAATTCCTTAACAGCCGGGAGGTTGGCTTAGAAGCAGCCATCCTTTAAAGATAGCGTAACAGCTCACCGGTCTAATAGAGTTTCTGCGCCGAAGATGTAACGGGGCTAAAATCACATACCGAATCTGTGGGTTTATAAAACTTTCGAGTTTTATAAGCGGTAGCGGAACGTTCTGTAAGCCTGTAAAGGAGTACCCGCGAGGGACTCTGGAGGTATCAGAAGTGCGAATGCTGACATGAGTAACGATAAACGAAGTGAAAAACTTCGTCGCCGAAAATCCAAGGGTTTCTGCGCAAGGTTAATCCGCGCAGAGTTAGTCGGCCCCTAAGGCGAGGGCGAAAGCCGTAGTCGATGGAAATAAGGTTAATATTCCTTAACCAGATGGAAGTGACGGATTTTGTAAGTTGTGAGTTCTTAATGGATTGAACTTGCTGCGAAAAAGTCCCAGGAAATAGCTCCATCATTAGACCGTACCCTAAACCGACACAGGTGGATTAATAGAGTATATTTAGGCGCTTGAGAGAATGATGTTGAAGGAACTCGGCAAAATACTTCTGTAACTTCGGGATAAAGAAGACCTTTTTTTGGGCAACCAATTGAAGGTGGCACAAGCCAGGGAGAAGCGACTGTTTATCAAAAACACAGGGCTCTGCTAACACGTAAGTGGATGTATAGGGTCTGACGCCTGCCCGGTGCTGGAAGGTTAATGCGATGGGTGCAAGCTCATTTCTGAAGCCCCAGTAAACGGCGGCCGTAACTATAACGGTCCTAAGGTAGCGAAATTCCTTGTCGGGTAAGTTCCGACCTGCATGAATGGCGTAACGATTTCTCCGCTGTCTCCAACATCAACTCAGTGAAATTGAATTCTCCGTGAAGATGCGGAGTTCGCGTAGTTAGACGGAAAGACCCCGTGCACCTTTACTGCAACTTTACATTGGTGTTAGGAAAAACATATTTAGCATAGGAGGGAGACATTGAAGCAAAGGCGTCAGCTTTTGTGGAGTCACCAGTGAAATACCTCTTTTGTTTTTCTTGGCATCTAACTGATCACCGTTATCCGGTATCAAGACATTGTATGGTGGGTAGTTTGACTGGGGCGGTCGCCTCCCAAATAGTAACGGAGGCGTGCGAAGGTAAGCTCAGAACGGTCAGAAATCGTTCGTAGAGTGCAATGGCATAAGCTTGCCTGACTGTGAGACTGACAAGTCGAGCAGAGTCGAAAGACGGTCATAGTGATCCGGTGGTTCTGAGTGGAAGGGCCATCGCTCAACGGATAAAAGGTACGCCGGGGATAACAGGCTGATACTGCCCAAGAGCTCATATCGACGGCAGTGTTTGGCACCTCGATGTCGGCTCATCACATCCTGGGGCTGGAGCAGGTCCCAAGGGTTTGGCTGTTCGCCAATTAAAGTGGTACGTGAGCTGGGTTCAGAACGTCGTGAGACAGTTCGGTCCCTATCTGCTATGCGTGTAGAAGAATTGAGAGGAGCTGTCCCTAGTACGAGAGGACCGGGATGGACGTACCACTGGTGGACCGGTTGTAGCGCCAGCTGCAGTGCCGGGTAGCTAAGTACGGACGAGATAACTGCTGAAAGCATCTAAGCGGGAAACTCACCTCAAAACTAGTTCTTCCTATAGAGCCGTGGTAGACCACCACGTTGATAGGCTGGGTGTGGAAGTGCGGTAACGCATGTAGCTGACCAGTACTAATAGCTCAATTGGCTTGATTTATGCACTGAAAAAAATTTTATTAAATAAAATTTATTGAGATAAAATAATTTACCTCTAATATTCCTCTTTCAATGATTAATAGCGATTTAAGATTAAAAATAGTTCACTTAATTACAAATGCAAAAGAAGGACATATACCTAGTTCATTCTCAGTTGTAGATATAATTAACTTTGTTTTTGAAAAACAATTAAATATCAATAAAAGAAATATTAATTCATCAAAAAGAGACTATTTTATATTGAGCAAAGGACATTCTGCTGCAGCATTATATGTAGTTCTAAATAAATTTAAAATATTAAAAGATAAACATTTATTAGGTTATGGAAAATCAAAAGGAATATTAGGAGGGCATCCAGAAACAACAAAAACTCCAGGAGTTGAAGCGAGTACAGGATCTCTAGGACATGGTTTCCCTTATGCAGTAGGTATTGCATTAGGACTTAAGTTAAGTAAAAAAAAAAATAAAGTGATTACATTAATTGGAGATGGAGAATGTCACGAAGGTACTATTTGGGAGGCTGCTAATATTGCAGTAAACCAAAATTTAAACAATCTTACAGTAATAGTTGATAGAAATGAATCAGCTATTCAATTAATGAAAATTGAAAATTTAGAAAAAAAATGGAAAGCATTTGGATGGGATGTAATAGTTGCTGATGGCCATTCAAAAAAGTCTTTAGTTAAAGCATTTAAAAAAATAAAATTTTCCTTAAAGCCAAAAATAATTATTGCAGATACGGTAAAAGGTAAGGGTGTAAGTTTTTTAGAAGGACACGGCGCCTGGCACCACAAAATTCCAAATAAAGAGGAGCTAAAGTTAATCGAAAAAGAATTAGGAAAATCTAATTTATGAAAATGCAAAACTTACGAAAAAAATTTGCTAAGGTCGCCTTAGATTTAGCAAAGAAAGATCCTAGAGTAGTTATTATTGTGGCTGATATTAGCCATGGTGTTTTTGCCGAATTTAGAAAAAAATTTCCAAATAGATATTTCAATATAGGAATATGTGAACCAGCTATAGTTTCAATGGCAGCGGGATTGAGTAAAGTTGGATTTATCCCTTTTGTTCATACTATTGCGCCATTTTTAATTGAGAGATCTTATGAACAAATCAAACTAGATTTTGCTTATCAAAAACTTAATGTTAACTTGGTTTCAACAGGATCATCTTTTGACTACTCCCAATTAGGTTGTAGTCATCATTGTTATTCTGACGTTTCGCTAATTAAAAAATTTCGTGGATCTCAAATTTTCTTACCATCTAGTGAGTTAGAGTTGGAAGGCTTTATTAAAAGAAATTACTCAAAAAAAAAAATAAATTATTTTAGATTAACAGATAATCCCCATGGAATTAAATTAGGAAAAAAACAATTGAGTGAAAGTTGTATGTCTTTATCTAAGGGAGATAAGATTACTGTAGTTGCAGTTGCAAATAGTTTAAAAAACATCATGGAAGTTAAAGATCTAATTAAAAATAAAAATACACTTGATATTTTTTATATAAATTCTAACAAAAACATTGATTTTAATAAAATAAATAAAAGTGTTAGAAAAACTAAAAAATTATTAGTAGTCGAGGAACTATTCTATAAAGGTGGTATATACGAAGACATATTAATGAATTTAGAATTAAAAAATGTACAAAAAAGTGAACATATAGCTATAAAAGATTTTGTGCATGGATATGGCTCTTATGAAGAAATGAAAAAAAAATCAAATTTAAATACTGATAGTATATTAAAAAAAATAAAGAAAATTTTAAAGTAGACAAATGAATATATTTAAAGAAATTTCAAAAAATTATAATAAATTAAAACCAAACTCCCAAGAGTACGAAAATCTTGATCTTAAAATTAAAGAAATAGTATCAAAATCTACTTTGAATCAAGAAGAAGGAAAGATAATTCTTGATAATTTTGGTGAAATTATATTTCCATATAAAAAACTAGGAAAAATAGATAGTTTGAATTTTTTTTGTTTGAATGAGTTTATAATGTTTACATATTATCTTGCAAATAAAAATAATTATAAGAATGTTGTGGATGTTGGAAGTTGCATTGGTTTACATTCTATAATTTTAAATAAATGTGGATATAATGTTACAAGTTATGAACCTGATAAAGAAAATCTTTTAATATTAAATAAATATCTTAGTTTAAATAAAATAACCAATAACAAAACTATAAATAAAGCAATTTTTGATAACTCAACAAACAGTATTTCATTTAATGTTATTCATGACAATCGAACTGGAAATCACGTTGTGGGATCAAAAAGTAACTTGCATGGAAGTTACGAAACAATAGTAGTTGAAGTAGATCCTTTAAAAAAAATTATGAAAAATAATCAACTGGTAAAACTTGACATTGAAGGTGCAGAGGCTAAAGCAATAAAATCAACTTCACTAGATGATTGGAACACATGTGATATAATTACTGAAGTTCATGATAAAATAAATTCAAAGGAAATATATAATTTTTGTGAAAAGCTAGGACTGAATCTTTTTTCACAAAATAATAATTGGAATATTGTTAACGATATAGATATTATGCCAAAAAGCTACCATGATGGTGCTGTATTTATATCAAAAAAAAAAAATATGGAGTGGAATATTGAGATTTAATTTTGAAAATAAAAATGTGCTTATAACTGGAAGCGGTAGAGGAATAGGTGAACAAATTGTTAATGACTTTAAAAAATCAGGAGCTAATGTAATATGTATATCTAAAACATCAAAGCATCTTAATAAGCTCAAAAGTAAAATTGGAGAAAAAAAGGATATTTTTTCTGTAATTAACCTAGAAAAAAAAAATTTTCTTACAAAAATAAAAAAAATTATAAAAAATAAAAATATTCAAATAGTTATAAATAATGTTGGGGGAACTCTCAATATAACTAATCCTTTAACTAGTTATAGTGAATATTTAAAAGTATTTAATATTAATTTAGGAGTAGCGGTTGAAATAAACAATTTAGTTCTGCCAAATATGATTAAAAATAAGTATGGAAGAATAGTCCATATCTCATCAATTTCATCTTTAGAAAATCAAGGCCCCCCGAGCTATTGTGCAGCGAAAGCAGCACTTAATGCATATGTAAGATCAGTTGGAAGATATGTTTCAAAAAACAACGTTATAATGACCTCAATCTTACCGGGTGCAGTATTAACCAGGGGAGGATATTGGGATAAAAAAATGAAGACTGACAATTCTTTTGTCCGAAAATATTTAAAAGAAAGAATGGCCTCTCAAAGATTTGGTTCTTGTAAAGAGATAAGTAATTTTGCACTTTTTTTATCATCAAAAGAAGCATCTTTTTGTCCTGGAAGCTCTTTTTTAGTTGATGGCGGACAGGGCAGAGTTTTTAATGTTGAATAAAAAAAAAATAAGATTCCACAATAAATTTGATTGTAACCTGTGTAATAAAAAAAATCTTGTAACTTTATGGAAATTACCAAAATATCCACTAACTGAACAATTTGGAATTTTTGAAAAAAAATTTCCTTCATTTAACCAAGCGTTACAAAATTGTAGTAACTGCGGACACGTTCAATTAAAAACAATTATTGACCAGAAAGTTTTATATAGTTCAAAATTTTATAACTATAAAAGCCAAATTAACGATAAAAGCAAAAATTTATCTAATTTATTTATTAAATTCTTTAAAGAAAATGTAAAAAAACAACCAAATCAAATTTTAGATGTTGGTGGAAATGATGGATATATTGTAAAAAATATTTTTCCAAAGTCTAAAAAAATCATTATTGACCCTATCGCAAAAAAAACTAAAAATAAAAAAATTGTCTATGTAAATAAATTTTTAAACGAGATAGATATACAAAAAAATTTCGGACTAATCGACTGTATAATTTGTAGGCATACGCTTGAACATATACCAAATCCAATTAAATTTATAAATCAATTGCTTCAACAAACAAATAAAAATTCAAAATATTTTTTTGAAGTTCCTTCTTATAAACATATGATTTTAAAAAAAAGATTTGATACAATTATCCACCAACATATTAATTATTTTGATAGAAATTCAATAGAAAGGATCATGAGTGCAGTAAACTGTAATTTAGTTAAATTAAAATATTTAGATAATGGACCTTGTGGAGGTTCAATTTTATTTTATTTTCAAAGAAATAAGGCAAAATACAGGATAAATAAGAATAAAATTTATAAAAAAAGAAAATATTTTTTCAAAAAAAAATTTGAATATATAAAGGATTGTAAAAAAATTTATAATAAAGTTTCTAGAATAAGTAATTTATATGGCTATGGAGCTGGTTTAATGGCTGCAACTTATTTTTATTTTTTAAACATTCCAACTAAAAAAATATTATATATACTTGATGATGATGTTCATAAAAATAACAAATCTTATAAAAACATTAATATTAAAATAAAATTTCCAAGAAATTTAAAAAAATTTATCTCTAAAAATTTTATAATTACATCTTTAGAAAATTACAATGCTATTAGAAATAAAATATTAAAAACACTACCTAGTTTTAATATACTTAATTAAAAAACTTTTTAATTTATAAAGTGGAGACATTAATATCTTCAAGTTTTTTAGTCTCAAATAGAATTTATATTTGTTATTAGTAAAATTTTTATATTGCTGATTATTATTTGTGACATCCAAAAAATTACTACCAAGCAATGTAAAAATATTGCTTATATTGAATCTCTTTACTAACTCTGGGTGATCTTTAATAATATCATTAAGCATATTTTTTATTAGGTCTTTTTTTTTATCATCAGTAAAGTTAGAGGAATGATACAGAGAATTTTCTCTTTGAAAAAAGTAAGCGATGGGTTCTGCTAAATAATAAATACCATATTTTAAAGCTGCTACATGTGCAAAATACCAATCACAATACATGCCGTGATTCTCTCTAAAAAAATTTAAATCATAATAAACATCTTTTCTATAAATTGTTGCATGACCCCAAATAGCAAATATTTTTGTATTTAGAATGCTTATAAAATTTTCAGGACTAATAAATTCAGATTTTTTGAAACCTGTGTAGGCATCATAATATCTATAATCATTATTTTCACTTTTAAAAAATATAGGCTTAGATGTGAAAACTTTAAAATTATTATTTTTTTTTAAAATTTCTAATAGATTATCTAAATAATTAACATTAACTATATCATCAGCGGATGATGTTAATATAAATTTAGCAGTGTTATATTTTGTTATTGCGTAATTCAACAAATTTACTACACCAACATTTTTTTCATGAATTATAAATTTTATGTTTTTATGAACATTTATAATACTATTTATATAATCTTGGCATTCTTTATTTGATCCATCATCAACAATTATAATTTCAATTTCATCATTTTCTATTTTAGATAAAGATTCAATTTTTTTTTTTAAAAAAAATAGATCATTATAATGAGGAACTATAATTGAAAGAATTTTCATGTTATTAAAAACTTAATTTTTTTTCTAAATTTCTAAAATCAAAATTGTTTATGTTTGAAAATTTTTTTGAAAACAATTTTTTTAATTGGTCTTGAGATCTGATCCCAACAATTACCTTAAAAAAAAAATCAAACTTTAACAAGTATAATATTGACAGTCTTTCAATAGTCATATTTTCATATTTTTTGGAGAAATTATTAATGATTTTTATTTTTTTATAAAACTTAACATTTAAGTCTTTTTTTATATTTTTACTATTCTTATATCTAAAAGAGCGATAATTTTTATCAAGATATCTATTTGATAAAAGACCACGGTGAAGGGTGCTATACGAAATTAGTTTTATTTTTTTTTTGAGGCTTTTGAATTCACTAATGGCATTATTATATATTAAATTACATTTTACTTGATTTGTAAGTATTTTACATTTTTTATGTTTAGTTATTTGTTTTAGGTTATCTAGATTATAGTTTGACACTCCATAACTCAGAATTTTTCCTTTTTTAATTAAATTGTTCATACAAAATATTATTTCCTCCGCTGGAGTTATTGGATCGTAATGATGAAGTTGCAGAAGATCTACGTAATCTGTTTTGAGTCGTATTAGAGACTCATCTAAATTTTTTATGATTTTTTTTGGATTATTTAAGTTATTTTTTTGCATATTAGACTTATGACCAATTTTTGACGCAATAAACCATTTGTCTCTGCACTTTCTAATTACATTAGAAATAATCTTTTCTGATTTTCCATTGCTATATACGTTTGCAGTATCTATTGAGTTTATTCCATAATCTAAAGCTAATTCACAAATTTTTATCACCTCTTTATTTTGTGCAGCATAACTAAATAGGTTGCCACCTAACATAATTTTATTAAAGATATTTTTATTTTTTTTCATTTTTTATTTAGAAGATAAAATGGTTCTACCAAAGATGCACCACCATCTAAATAAAAAGTATTACCGGTAAGAATTGAGTTATTATTTTTTAAAAGGAATAGAATGGTTTCTTGCAAATCTCCAACCTGAATAACTTTACCAGAATTTTGATATAAATTTATTTTATTTAAATAAATTTTATTTTTTAAAGAAAAAATTTTCTTTTTATATCTTTTTTGAGCAATGAAACCTAATTTTAAATTATAAACTTTAATTTTTCTCTTAACTCCATGGTAGGCAAAAAACCTTCCCATTTGTTCTAATCCAGCTTTTGAAACATGGTAGGAACATGTCTCTTTTGTAATAAGATTAGATGCGATTGATGAAATATTCAAAATTATTAAAGTGTCTTTTTGTGATTTTTTTTTAATTATTTCTTGGGTGATAAAAAAATGGGAAGTTAAATTCACATTTATTTGATTGCACCAATCATTAATATTTTCATTTAAAACTTTTTTTTTTGAATTAAGGCGAGCATTATTTATTATGCAGTCAATTTTTTTATATTTTGATAAAATATCTCTAATAGTGTTTTCTAGTGAAGACAAGTCTGCTAAATCACATTGGAAATTAATTAAATTTTTTGTGTTTTTATTTTTATCTTTATCTATTGAAATAATCCTATAATTCTTTTTTGATAAAAAATATGATACTTCTTTTCCTATTCCAGAAGCGGCTCCAGTAATGAGTATGTTTTTAATTTTTTTCAATCTTCTCAATATATCTTGAAATTTTATTATAAGAAAGCAAAGATCTTAGTAAAAATTGTTTTTTTTTTGCAAAAATTAATTTGTTGTTTTTAATTTGCTTGTCAATCGAGTATTGATGGTGTTTAGGGTGCTTTATAATCAAGTAAGGAATATTGCTAAAATTTGCGAAATTGCAAAAACCAGAAGCAGAACCAATGAACATTTTTGATATTTGACTTAATACTGGTTCAAAGAATATTTGTTTATTGTTAATTATACTAATTTTTTTTTTCGGCAAATCATTAATAATTTTATTATCTGAAGATAAAATAATAACGTTATAATTCTTATTAATAAAATAATTAATTACTTTTTTCCAAAAATTAATATGTTTTTTCTTACTCTCATACTTATTAATTTTGATGTGAATAGCTACACTTTTTTTTATATTGATAGATTTTTTTTTAAGAGTAAATTTAACTTTATTATAGCAACTCTTTTTAAAATTTAACAATGGAAATTTATTAGTTAAAATATACAATTTATTTATAATATCAAAATCATAAACATTTTTTTTTTTAAATTTTTTTTTTACATTAATGGAATTATTACTAATTCTTTTATTGAACGATATTGAAATATTAGTATTTAAATACTTTAAAATTTTGAAATAATTTTTATAAACTTTGTTTTTTGAAATTATATTTAAATATACTCTTTTTAAATTATTTTTTTTAGAAAAAAAAATTATTTCCTGAATAAGTACTGTGGCAGCTCCGAAGTAAAACTTTATTGGGATTTTATAATAAAAATTATTTTGATTTTTATTTTTTTTCATAGATTGATTGATGACACAATTAATTATTTTGACTTTCTTAATATAAAATTTACTACCATATCGATTCCTTTTTCAATTTTTATATTTGCTTTCCATCTGAGTTTTTTAAGTTTACGTGAATCTAGGTGATATTTTAAATCTTTCCCCAATCTATCTTTAGAAATTTTTATGTATCTTTTATAGGGCGTTCCAACTTTTTTAGAGATTAATTTTACTAATTTTTTAATAGATATAATATCATCTCCTGAAATATGATAACATTCCCCTATAGCACCCTTTTTTAAGATTGTTAAAAGAGCATTATTAACATCATTTATATGAATAAAATTCCTTTTTGTTTTTCCACCACCGTCTAATGGTAAAACTTTTCTATTTAATAAAAAATTAATAGTTTTTGGTATAATTCTATATTCATCTTGATTTTCCCCATAAACGTTTGATGCTCTAGTTATAATATAAGGGAGTTTAAAATATTTATTCAGTATTTCTAACGTCTGGTCACCTGTTACCCTTGATACTGCATAAGGAGTAGATGGTAAAAAAATATTATTTTCAGAAATTTTTTTACTAGTATTTCCATAAACTTCTGGCGTTGAAAAGTGAATAACTTTTCTAATTTTTTTTACTTTCCTTAACTCAAAGTAAAAATAAGGTAAAGAAAACGAGTTGGTAAAATACCATTCGCTTGGATTTTTCCAACTTTCAGCAACTAGGCTTTTAGATATATAATTTATTATATAGGATATTTTTTTTTTATTTAATATTTTAATTGCTTTATCTACATCTTTTTTATTATTGATATTAAAACTATAAAATTTACTTTTTAATTTGCTATTAATTTTGCTATGATTTTTTGAAAAGCAAAATACCTCGTATCCTTTTTTGAGAAAAAAATTTGCAGCTTCAGAACCTGAAAATGAGTTGCTTCCAAATATTGCTATTTTAAGTTTCACTTTAATATATTATTAGCTTTCAATTATAAAACAAAGTACTGGATATATATCATTAGTATTTAATTTTCTACAATAAGACTAAAAATTTTAAATTAAAAAATATTTAAGTTACTTTTTCAAGTAATATAATTGCTTTTTTTAATAAATAACTATTGTTAAATTAATTATTTGGGATAGATAAATTAAACATTTTTATAAAAACTTTAAATTAAGAGGTAATTATAGTAAGTTTCAATTTTTTAACTTATCAACATTCAAAAATGGAAAACTATTTTAACTCAGCCCTTATTAAAAAAAAAAATAAAATTATTTTTGAAAAATTAAAATTTTCTAAATTACAAAAAGGTCAAGTATTGGTAAAAATAATTTATAGCAGTCTATGCCGCTCTCAACTAATGGAATTTTTAGGTAAAAGAAAAAATACCAAATATATGCCACATCTATTTGGTCATGAAGCAGTTGGAAAAGTTATAGATAAAAATAAGCTTGTTAAGAAAGTAAATTTAAATGATAAAGTAATATTATCTTGGATTAAATCTAGTGGATTACAATCAAAAAAACCACAATACAAATCTGTAAAAAATAAGTTTGTAAATTCAGGAATGTTAACAACATTCTCAGAATACGTCATATGTTCTGAAAATAATTTAATTAAAAAACCAAAAGACCTTCCAGATAAATTTGCAAGTTTGTTTGGATGTGCTTTTTTAACTGGTGGGGGAATGGCTTATTCATTTTTAAACTCAAGAAAAGATAAAAATATTATTATATATGGTTTAGGAGGAGTGGGTGTTGCAATCCTATTGTATCTTAAATCAATCAATAATATTAATGTAATAGTGATTGATAATGATAAAAAAAAAATAAAATTTTCAAAAAAATTAGGATTTAAAAATAGTTTTTTATCAAGTAATTTTAAAAATTTAGAAAAAAAAATTATTTCTATATATAAAGAAAAAGCTGATATATGTTTTGAGACCTGTGGGCAAACCTTTACAATTGAAGAATCAATTAATTTAATAAAAAATAACGGAAAAGTGGTTTTTTGTTCACATCCTGAGACAGGTAAAAAAATAAAAATTGATCCACATGAATTAATTAAAGGAAAAAAGATTTATGGTACATGGGGAGGAAATTTAAATCCAGATCTTTTTTTTAAAAAAGTTTATTTTAAAATTAAAAAAAATTTAAAGCATTTAGATATGTTAAATAACAAGGTTTATAACCTTAAAGAAATAAATAAAGCATTTAATGAATTTAATAACGGTAAAGTATTTAGACCAATAATAAAGCTAAGTAAATAATGAAAAAAAATATTTTAAAACTTTTCAAAAAAATGCTTAGAATCAGAATGATTGAAGAACGCATATCTTCAAATTATAAGTTACAAATGATGAGATGTCCTGTACACCTTTCAATTGGTCAAGAGTCAATAGCAGTTGCGATATGTGAAAATTTAAAAGATCAAGATTTATTAGTTACAGCACATAGATCACATGCACATTATCTAGGTAAGGGTGGAAATTTAAAAAAAATGATTGCAGAATTACATGGAAAAGAAAATGGGGTAGCTGGTGGTTTAGGTGGGTCAATGCACTTACTAGATCTAAAAAAAAATATTATGGCAGCAGTACCTATTGTAGGTAGCACAATTGCCATAGGAGTTGGTTTAGCTTGGGCAAACAAACTTCAAGGAAAAAAAGATATAACTGTTATTTTTTTTGGAGATGGAGCAACAGAAGAAGGTATTTTTTTAGAAAGTTTAGATTTTGCATCACTCCATAATTTAAGAATATTATTTGTTTGCGAGGATAATAAATTTTCTGTGAATACTCCTATCAATCAGAGGCAAAATCCTAAAAGAAATCTTTGCAAATTATCAGAAGGAATAGGAATTAAAAGTTACAAACTTAAAGATCATGATTTAATGAAGGTATTTTTAAAATCAAAAAAAATAATTAATTATATTAAAAACGTCTCCAGACCATCACTTTTAGATATAGATACATATAGATACCTAGAACATTGTGGACCAAATAGTGATGATTATTTAAATTATAGAAACCCTAAAGAAGTAAAAAAATGGAAAAAAAATTGTCAAATCGAAAAGTATCAGAATTTATTATTTAAACAAAAATCTACTAAACTAAATGATATTAAAAAAAGTATAAATAAAGAAATCGATAATGCATTTAAATATGCTTATGCAGGAAAAAAACCTAAAAAAATTATTTTAGAAAATTTGATAATTAAAAAATAAAAAAATATGAAAAAAATTATTTCTTATGGGAGATCAATATATGAAGCATTGGATTATTGTTTAAATAAAGAAAAAAAAATAATATTAATGGGATTAGGTGTCAATGATCCAAAGGGAGTTTTTAATACAACTACAAACTTATTCAAAAAATATAAAAATAAGGTTTTTGATATGCCTGTTGCAGAAAATGGTTTTACTGGAATTGGTTTAGGGTTAGCGATAATGAAATATAAAGTAGTGATTACTCATCAAAGAGTAGAATTTTCCTTGTTATCATTTGAACAAATTGTAAACCAAATTGCCAAGTGGTTTTTTATGTCTTCAGGCAAAGTTAATGTTCCAATAGTAATAAGATTAATTATAGGAAAAGGTTGGGGACAGGGACCACAACATTCCCAATCTCTTGAGAGTATATTTGCTCATATACCAGGATTAAAAGTAGTTGCTCCTTCTAATGCTTTTGATGCCAAAGGAATGATGATAAGTGCAATACAAGATCCAAACCCTGTAATTTTCTTTGAACATAGATGGTTACACGAGATAAAAGGTGTAATACCAAAAAAAATTTTTAAATCTAATTTAAATAAAGCAAATATAATTAAAAAAGGGAATGATATTACAATTGTTTCATATTCATATTCAGTAATTGAAATGATTAAAGCAAATAAATTTTTGGAAAAATTGAAAATAAAAGCTGAATTAATTGATCTAAGATCTTTAAAGCCAATTGACATTAAGACAATTTTAAAATCTGTGAAAAAAACCAAAAAAATATTAGTAGTTGATAACGGCATGACCACATGTGGAATAAGTGCAGAAATTATCTCTTTAATAGTAGAAAATTTAGGAAAAAAAATTGTTTGTAAAAGAATCGGAGTTAAGAATTCTCCAATTCCAAGCTCACGATTTGTAGCTGAGGGTTTTTATCCTGAACATGATATTATATTTAAAGAAGTATTAAAAATATTAAAAATTAAAAATAAATTGAAATTAAAAAAACTTTTTACTGATGTTCCCGATAAACAGTTTAGAGGTCCTTTTTAAATGAAAAAAAAAATTTTAGTTTTGGGTGGTAGTGGTTATATTGGAAGTACATTAGTAGAAAATTTATTAAAAAAAAAATTTAAAATAATCAATTATGATATCCAATGGTACGGTAAAAATTTATTAAAAAATAAAAACCTTAAAAATATTAAAGATGATTTAAAAAATATATCTAAATATAAATTCAAAAACATAGACACTGTTGTGCATTTAGCCAACATAGCAAATGATGTTTCATCAGAAATTGATCCTGAATTTTCTTGGAAAACAAATGTTTTATATTTAAGGCTTATTTTAGAAAATTGTAAAAAATTTGGGGTTAAAAAATTTATATATTTAAGTTCCGGAAGTGTTTACGGCGTTAAAAAAGAAAAAAAGGTAACAGAAAAATTAAGCCTCGAGCCTATTTCTACATACAATCAAACAAAAATGATAGCTGAAAATGTTTTAAATAGTTATAAAAAAAATTTTAAAATTTTTATAATAAGACCTGCTACAGTTTGTGGACCATCAAAAAGGATAAGGCTTGATATTTCTGTAAATCAATTAGTTTATCAAGCAGTTAAAAATAAAAAAATCACAATTCATGGTGGACAGCAAATAAGGCCGAATATTCATATAAGAGATTTGGTTAATGCTATTATTTTTTTCTTAGAAAAGAATGTTACTACAGGCACATATAACCTAGGTTTTGAAAATTTAAAAATTATTGATTTAGCTTTGAAAATACAAAAGAAAATTAAATGTCAAATCAAGATTGAAAAAATGTTTGATATTAGATCTTATAGACTTGACTCCTCAAAAATTATAAATATTGGTTTCAAAAAAAAATTTTCTGTTGAACATGCTATTGATGAATTATCCAAAATTTTTATTACAAAAAAATTTAAACATGAGGATAAAAATTATAATATTCTTAAATTAAAAAAAATTTTAGCTAAAAACAAGAATCCAAATAAAATTTGGTATAATAAATTCTTTAAAAAATGAAAAAATATTTAGTTACAGGAGGCTGTGGATTTATTGGAAGTCATTTAGTAGATGAATTATCTAAAAACAATAAAGTAATAGTTCTTGATAATTTATACACCGGCAATAAAAAAAATATAAATTTAAAAAATAAAAATATAAACTTTCATAAAATAGATCTATCAAAATATAACAAAAAACTTGAAAAACTTTTTAAAAATGTTGATACTGTTTTTCATTTAGCTGGAATTGCTGATATTGTGCCAAGCATAACAAACCCAGAACTGTATTTTAATGTAAATGTAAATGGTACATTAAATATTTTAAGATGTTCCAAAATTAATAGAGTAAATAAAATTGTATATGCTGCTTCTGCATCATGCTATGGAGTACCAAAAAAATTTCCTACAAATGAAAACGAAGAAATTAAACTAAACTACCCCTACGCATTGTCAAAGAAACTTGGAGAGGATCTTATTATACATTGGGGAAAAGTTTATAATTTGAATGTTAGTTCACTGAGATTATTTAATGTATATGGTTTAAGGTCCAGAACGTCAGGAGCTTATGGCGCAGCTTTTGGAGTCTTTCTTGCACAAAAATTAAACAACTTTCCATTAACAATTGTTGGAAATGGCAAACAAACAAGAGATTTCATTTTTGTTAAAGATGTTGTGAGTGCATTTATAAGTTCTTCAAAATTAAAAAAATCAGGATATATATTTAATGTAGGTAGTGGAGTTGAAACAAATATAAATTATATTGCTAGTAAAATATCTTCAAAAAAAATTTACATACCAAAAAGGCCAGGTGAACCAGATAGAAGTTTGGCTGATATTTCAAAAATAAAAAGAATTTTAAAATGGAAACCTGTAATATCTATTGATCAAGGTATAAATGTATTATTAAAAAATATTTTTTATTGGAAAGGATCTCCAGTTTGGACTCCGGGTAAAATTAAAAAAGCAACTAAAGTTTGGTTTCAATATTTAAAAAAATGAATTACTTAACACAAAAAGAGTTAAAAACCACGCGTATATTTTTAAATAAGGGATATATTATTAAGAGAGTTGAAAATGTAATTTCTCATAAATATATACAAAAAAAAATAAAAAATGAAATATCAAGGCTTCTTAAGTTAAAAAGAAAAATTAACTTAAACTATTTACACCTATATGTTTCAAAAGAAAAACTAAATGATTTAAGGGTCAATTTGATAAATTCTGTAAACAAAGATAAAAATTTCAAATTTCACTACTTTAATTTAGCTAAAAGCAATCTCTACACTTTAATAAATAATGAGCTAATGATGCAAAAAAACATAAATATAAGTATACAATTACCAAATGATGATAGTTCCTTATTGCCAATTCATTCTGATGTTTGGTCTGGAGATTCACCGTATGAATTTAATTTATGGGTCCCGATGGTAAATTGTTATAAAACAAAATCTATGTATATTTTAAATCCAAAAGATAACCAAAAATTTAATAAAACTATAATTAAAAACAAAAAATTATTAAGTAGCGCCTCAGTCTACAATAAGCTAAAAAAAAAATTAAAATGGCTAAAGGTAAATACTGGAGAGTTTATGATTTTTGATCAAACATTGCCACACGGAAATGTAGTAAATTTAGAGAAACACACTAGAGTATCTTTGAATTGCAGATTTAAATCTATTTTTTCACCATATGGAGACAAGAAAATTGGTGAATTTTTTATCCCAATCACACCAAGAGCCTCAACAAAAATTGGTTCAAAATATAAGTTTCCTTTTTAATATGAAAAAGTTGAAAGGATATATTTTTAGTAGACCTTTTTTAGGTGAAAGAGTACCCCAACATATTCAAAATATAATTTTGAGAAATTATTGCAAAAGCAAAAATATTAACTTTTTGTTAAGTTCTACAGAATATACTTCGGAGGGCAGTTCTTTAATTCTTTTTGAAGTTTTAAAAAATATAAAAAAATATGATGGAATATTGTTTTATAGTTTGCTTCAATTACCTCTCGATCAAAAAAAAAGACAAATATTTTATAAAAATATATTAAAAAATAAAAAAGAATTACATTTTGCATGTGAAAATATAAAAGTTAAAACAAAAAATGAGATTAAGAATTTAGACTTGATATTCAAAATAAATTTAGAAAAGAATAATCCTTATAAACAAATATACAAAAAAGGAGTAGAAAAGTTTTACGTAAATTATAGACATAAAAAATCTAAAAGAAATTTTATAGAGAGACTAACAAATAATAAAGTAAAATGTATGAAGGTAGCAAAAAAATACGATTATAATTACTGGGATGGTGATAGAAAATTTGGATATGGAGGATACAAATATATAGAGGGCTATCATCACTTTTTAGCAAAAAATTTAGTAAAAGATTATAACTTAAATCAGAATTCTAAAATTTTAGACATTGGATGTGGAAAAGGTTTTTTAATGTATGAATTGAAGAAAATTACCAAGAGTAAATTTATTTATGGAATAGATATCTCAAAATATGGAATAAAGAATTCAAAGAAAGAAATTAAAAAAAATATTACTCACTTTGACGCCAGAAAAAAACTAAATTATGATGATAATTATTTTGATCTAGCTATAACTATTAATACTTTTCATAATTTCAAATTACCAGAGATTAATTTGGCATTAAAAGAAATTGAAAGAATTGCTATAAATAAATATTTATGTGTAGAGTCTTATAGAAATGAAGCGGAACAGTTTGGAGCTCAAAGCTGGGCATTAACTGCAGAAACTATAATAGATAAAAAATCTTGGAAATGGTTATTTGAAAACTCAGGATATAAAGGTGATTATGAGTTTATTTATTTTAAATAAAAAAAGAAAAAAATGTTATGTTTGTAACTACACAAATAAAATTAAATTCTTTTCAATACAAAATCTACCTGTTTCAACTATTAATAATTATTTTTATAAAAAAAATAAAAAATATTATGTTTCAAATTTTAATACAGACTTTTGTCCAAATTGTAAAAATATTCAAATTTCAAAACCAATTAAGTTTGATTACCTATATTCAAACTTTAAAAATAAACAGAAAGGTACAAACTTATTATATATTGCAATTAGAGATAAATTAAAAACAACAAAAAAACCTTTTGTTGTAAATATTGGAAAAAACTATGAGAAATTAGATTCAAAAATTCTTAAAAAAATAAATTACATAAAATTTGATCCTACAAATAAAAAGAAATCAATTTACGAAAAAAAATTATCCTCTGATTTTAAAAATTTTAAAAATTTCAATAAAAAAGTTGACTTAATTGTTTTTGACCATTTTATATCAAACATACCTAATATAGATAATCTATTAAAAATTTTAAATAAAATTTTAAAGGATGATGGAGAAATAGTAATTTCAACACATTATGGAATTTCAAATCTTAGAAATGTAGATTTAAACCGTTTTTATTTTGAACATATAAATTATTTCTCATTAAAAAGTTTATTAATTTTATTTAAAAAATTTGATTTATATTTAAAAAATTTTGTTTTAATTGAGAACGATAATTTTATAAAATTAAAATTTAAAAAAAGTCAGCAATTTCTAGGAAAAAAAGTTAGAGAAGTTTTAGAAAAAGAAAATGATATCGGTCCCAAAAACCTATTCGATTTTAAAAAAACATATAAATCAAATAAATTAGTCTTAAGAAAATTATTTAAAAATAAAAAAGAAAGAATATATGGATATGGAGCTTCAATTGGATCGATTACTCAAATTATTGCTTATAACCTTCAAGGAAAAATCGAAAGCATAATTGATGACAAACCTTTAGATAACACTGTTGTAATTGGTAAGAATAAAATTCAGATTAAAAAATTAAAAAATATTAAATTTAAAAATAATAAAAAGATAATATTAAATTTTATTCCAAGACATCAATTGCAAATTAAAAAAAAATTAAAAAAGTATTTAGTTAAGGGTGATACTTACATAAATATGATTAATAAAATAAAAATTAAAGAAATTTAGACAATAATTTTTTAAATAAAAATAAATATAGTTTATTTAAAGTAACAAATTTTACTACCTCAAAAAAATATTTCATTTTTACAAAAAACTTATTATTTAAATATATCTCCCCATTTTTGTTGAAAGTATAAATAAACGATCTCGATGACTTGTATCGCCAATTTGAAATAAAATTTTTGTAATTTGAAAAATTAGTTATTTTCTTTCTTTCTTTAAGAAATTTTTTAAATTTTTGATCTAAATTATTTTTAAAAATATTATCAACGCAATATCGTGTTTTAAAAATACATTGTATTTCTCCAATATAATCACAATCAGAACAAGGGGTATTATACATCCAATAACTTTCATTTTTCCTTAGTTTGTAAGGATATGGGAACCATTTATGACCACCTCCAGATGATAATAAAATTAAACTTTTAATTTTTTTCCAAACAGCATAATGACTTAGTCCAGTTTCAAAACCAATATAAATATTTGATTTATTAATTATTTTCATAGACTGCTTAAAATCAGTTTTAAAAAAAAGATTTACTATTCTTTTATTATTTCTATATTTTCTTAAAATATTATTTATTTTATTTTTTAAATTTTTTTCAAATGTGATTCCAATAATAACGATTTTATCACTTGAATTATTAAGCAACATTTCCAGCAATAATTTAAAATTTGATGCAATGGAAAATTGCTTTTCACCACTTAGGTTAAGAACTATTTGTTTACTTTCTTTTATTTCGTTATTAACTTCAAAAATATTTGTTAGAGGTTTCAAATTTAAACCACTTTTTTTTATAAAATCCGAGTAATAGTCATACTCATTAATGACTTTTTTATTTATTTTTAAACTTGTCAAGTCACAAGCGATTTGGCTTATTTTATTTAATAAATCTTTATTTTTTGGATAATTCTCATTACAAATATATATTTTTTTTGCTCTTACAATTTCCATTATTTTTAAATTTTCTTCATTAAGATTCCTTCTCATTACCAAACATTTATCATAGTGAATAGATTTTATTCTACTCAAAACATCTTTATCTTTATCAGAAATTTTTTTTCTAGAGTTAAATTTGTTACCTAAATTTTTAAAAAAAAAAATATTTCTAAAGTTTTTTAAATAAGGTTGTAGACATAAATTTTGATGTGATAAAACTATATCTAACTGCAATTTATTTTTTTTTGATAAAATTCCATTTAAAATAGGTAAAGATAGTATTAAATCGCCAAATCCATCATTTTTAATAATTAAAACTTTCATTTAGAATAAACATAATATAATAAAACTTGATTATGAACATAATTATTATTGGTGGCGGATTTGCTGGGTGTGCATCAGCCGAAATGCTTTCAAAGCTTAAAGGAGTTAATATTAGTATAATTGAGAAATCAAATTTTCTTGGAGCAGGTGTAAGAACTTTCTTTTATGGTGGTCATCCATATACTTATGGTCCAAGACATTTTTTAACAAAAAATAAGGAAACTTATATTTATCTTAAAAAATTTTTAAAACTTCGAAATTGTAATTATCATCAATTTAAAAGTTATGTAGAAGAAGATGATCAATTCTATAATTATCCACTGAATCAAAGTGATATTATGAATATGCCTGATTTTAAAAAAATAAAAAAAGAATTAAAAAATAAAAAAAAAATTTCTAATTTTAATAACCTGGAGGAATTTTGGATAAATTCAATCGGCAAAACTTTATTTAATAAGGTAATTGATCGATATAATAAGAAAATGTGGTTAGTAGACACTTGTAAAAAAATAGATACTTTCAAATGGTCTCCTAAAGGAGCTACAATCAAAAAAGGATCAAAAGCTGTTTATGATGATAGAATAAGTGTTTATCCAAGAAATGAAGATGGTTATAATTATTATTTTGATTTAATTGATAGATCGAAAAAAATTAAAAAATATTATAATTCTACTATTACAGAATTTGATTTTAAAAATAAAAAAGTAAGAATAAATAATAAAAAAACACTTAAATATGACTATGTAATAAATACAATTTCTCCAGATGGAATGTTTAAAAAAAAATATGGAGAACTCGGCTTTATTGGTAGAGATTTGCATTTAATTGTTTTTCCAACTCAAAATGTTTTTCCAAAAAATGTATTTTTTTTATATTATCCAAATTCAGAAAAATTCACCAGATTGGTAGAATATAAAAAATTTACACTACATAAATCAAAGACATCTTTAATTGGAATGGAAATACCTTCAAAAAATGGAAAATTTTATCCTCTTCCTTTCAAAAGTGAACAAAAAAAAGCAAAAAAATATTTTGATTTAATGCCTAAAAATTTTTATTCTATTGGAAGAGCGGGAACTTATAGATATGAAGTTGATATAGATGATTGTATACTTCAATCTATGATGGTATTTGATGAAATTAATCAAGGAAAATATTCAGGACCTGTTGTTGGAGATGAATTCAAGTAAAGCACTATTTTTTGGAGGGACTAGCGAGATTGCTTTAGAAATATCAAAACAATTAAAAAAATATTATGATATCACATCATTTTCCAGGTCAATTTCTGCAAATAAAAATTATACAAAAGAAATTAAAATTGATTTCAATAAAAAAATATTTCCAAAAAAAAAAATAAATAAAAATTTAAAATCAAAGTTTTCATTAGTAGTTTTTTTTCAAGCTTATCAGCCAAAATATAATAAAAATTTTTATGATTTAAAATATAACTTTATTAATGAAGTCATTAACGTTAATGCAATTTTTTCAATTAAAATAATTACTTATTTAATTAAAAAAAAGTTTTTAAAAAAAAATTGTAAAATAGTTTTTTTTTCAAGTAGATCAGGAAGTATTTTTGAAAGGGGTAAGTTTAATTATCATAAACCGGGTGGAAATAATTTATATAGAGCAAGCAAAGCTATTTTAAATTCATTCGTTAAGAATATTTCTTATGAGTATAATTCATTAGATCATATTTTTATAGCATATGATCCAGGATGGACTAAAACAAAAAGTTCTGGTGGAATGAGAAAGGGTTTATCAAAAAAAATTGTTTCTAAGAAATTTTTACAAAATATTTTGAAGTTTAAAAAAAAACATTCTGGAAAATTTATTGATCTAAACTTTAAAATTATTCCCTGGTAAAATGTCTTTTGATATTATTAAAAAATTAATTACTTTTAGGGGTTTATTTTTTTTTATAGAAACTGAAAATATATATATACACAAAATTATACAGTTACTTAACGAAAAGAAAATTGATTACAAAGTTGTAATTAAATCGAAAAAGAAGAAATTTGATAGTAAAAGAAAAAACTTTTTTTATTTAAATAAAATTGAATTTTTTCTTTTATTTCTTCTAAATAGAGATTCAAAAAAAATATTATTTGTATCTCAACCAATTTACGCAATTTATTATTTATTTTTAAATAAGTTTACGTTAATTGCAAATGACTGTCATTATGGTTTACCAAATACAACTTTTGTAAAATTATTTTTAGAGAAATTTGTAATTAGAAACCTTTCATCAATTATTCATAGAGATTTAAGATTATGGAAAATTTATAAAAAATATTTAATATCAAAAAAAAATTTACTTATTCCTGATTATTTAAATAGCACAGACCAAACAATTGAAAAAACAAACAAAGTTCAGACGTCTCAAAATATTTATGCAGCTGTTTTAGGGTGGATTGATGAAAATGAAGTAAAGGTCACGGATACTGTTATAAAACTATTAAAACTAGGTGTAAGAGTTCATTTTTATATTCCAGATATCTGTTTCAAAGAGATAAAAAATTTTTCTACATATATAAAAAAATATTATGGAGATCAAATTGAATTTAAAAAATTTGAAACTCACTCTAAAATGATTTCAGAAATTTCAAAATTTCATATTGGAATTTGTCCACATTCAAAAAAAAATTCAAAAATAAATTCATTGTATAGAGAGAACTGTTCATCAAGTAGAATAATAGATTATATAGATGCAGAACTTACAGTTTTAGTTTCAAAAAAAGCATTTTTCCAAAGATTTATCCTAAATGCTCACAATGCTAATTTTTTTAATATTTTTGACTTAGATGAAATTCAAAGCAAAGAAGAGTTAATTGCAGTTCTTAAAACTAATAAAAGAGAAATTTTTGTAAAGAAGAAAATATTTAAAAAAAATTATTTATCTTCAAGTTTTGAAAAGTTTATGAATTAATTATTTTATTATAAATATCTAAACCCTTATTGATATCGCCGTAAAATATTTGTTCGCCTTTATCAAGAACTAAAATTTTATTACAAAATTTTTCTATTACCCTTCTATTATGTGAGCAAACAATTATTATACATTCTGTTTTTTTGTTAATATATTCAAATCCTTTATTCTGAAATTTTTCGTCTCCAGTAGTAAAAAATTCGTCTATAAAATAAATTTTTTTTCCATCTAAAATAAAACATACAGCGAAAACCATTTTAAATTTCATACCTTGTGAGAGCGTAGCAACTGGAAGGTTTCTGTAATCTTTTAACTCAGCAAAAGTCAAAATTTCTTCCATTTGAGACTCTATCTTTTCTTTTTTAAAACCCAATAAAAGTCCAATAAAAATTATATTATTATGTATTGTATCATCAGGTTCACAAACAGCATAAGGCTGAATTATTGGTATAGAAATATTATGATCAATTTTAACGTGACCAGAAGATGGCTCGTATATACCAGCTAGAGTTGATAGTAGAGTACTTTTTCCTGATCCATTCAAACCTATTAAACCAACTCGATCATTTGATTGTAATTTAATATTAATGTTATTAAGTGCCAGAATATTTTTTTTACTATTAAGGTTATCTTTTAATTTTTTTTTTTTAAATAAATTTTTAAACAAACTTACAATTCTTGCTCTAAATAAATAATGATCTAGTGATCTAAGAGGGTAAATTAAAGAAAGATTTTTTACTTCTAATTCCATTAGGTTACCCAAAATATGATTTTATTTTTAATTTTTGCATATAGAAAAAAAGTTACTATCATCAAAATTAATGTAGATATAGTTACTACTATAATAGAAAGTTTATTTACTCCTCCGTACAACAGTGCAGATCTAAAAAATTCAACATAATGATAAAAAATATTTGTATCTACTAAAAAGAACCTTCCTTTCTCTGATATTTGTTGTGGATCCCAAATAACCGGCGTCATAAAAAAGAGTAATTGCATTATTACTACAACTGAATATTGAAGATCTCTAAATTTTAAACAAAGTGTACTTACAATAAAAGATACACAAGTAGCAGATATAAAAAATAGGAACAAGTATATAAGCATCAACAAAATTCCATTTAGACTTATAGTGTCGTTATAAATAGTTATTATTATAACAATTGGCAAATTCAAAAATAAAATAAGTAAGTTTTTTAAAGAGTTACCCAAACAAAAACTTATTGGGTTACATCTCATATTTTTTAAAGCATTTGAATATAGTTCAGAAAATAAAAATGTACTTTCTGTTATAGTAGTGGCCATAATTTTCCATATTGCATAACCTGTGTATAGAAAACCGAAATATTCAAAAAATGCCCTTCCCCAGAGTCTTGACCAAATTAAACTGATAAAAATAAGAAAAACCATTGTACCTATTATTTCCCAAATAGGTCCTAAAGCTGTTCTAATAAACCTTACTCTAAGTTTGCTTATGGCTATATTAAACCATAAATCAAAATTTCTTATTGTACTTAATACCTCTTTATAGAATTTAATCAATTTTACTAAATAATTTTGAATTTAATTTTTAATGATTTATATATTGATACTCATTCAAATCAAGAAATAATGAATAAAAAAAAACTAATAAACGTTGACTCTTCATTTAAAAACTATTTAGGACATTATTTTTTTTGTAATTATTTTCTCTACAATGTTTTAAAAAATAAATTACTGTATATACTCTAATAAAAAGTTAAATTATGATCATTTCAAAAACACCTTTAAGAATAAGTCTGTTTGGAGGTGGTACTGACTTTCCAGAATACTTTAATAACAAAAAATCATTAATAATTGGATCAACAATTAATAAATTTATTTATATAACTTTTAACAAAACTTTAGGGTTTGATAAAAAAAATATAAAAATTTTTTATAAAAATAACGAATTTGTAAATAATGTAGATAAAATCAAACATAAAGTAGTTAGAAATCTCTTAATAAAAGAGAAGATAACAAAAGATCTAGATATACATATTGTTGCTGATTTACCAAGCTATAGTGGTTTAGGAACATCATCTGCTTTCACTGTAGGTTTAATAAATTTGTTAAAAGCATCACAAAATAAAAATATCTCAAAATTAAGTTTAGCCACTAAAAGTATAAATTTTGAAAGAAATATATTAAAAGAGAATGTGGGATACCAGGATCAAATCCATGCAGCTTATGGTGGATTTAATAAAATTATAATTAAAAATAAAAATTTTAAAGTTGAGTCACTAAATTTAATTAATAAGAAATTAGAAAAAAATCTTTTATTAGTATTTACTGGAATTACGAGAAAAGCTGAAAATATTGAAAAGAAAAAAATTAAACGTATAAAACTGAATTATAAATATTTAGATGAAATAAATGTTATATCTGAAGAAGCTTTAAGAGTTTTAAAAAAAGAAGATAGCTTAGACGAGATTGGTTTTTTATTAAATGAAACTTGGCAATTAAAAAAAAAATTACAAAAAAGTGTTTCTAATAAAATAATTGATGAAATATATGCAAATGGTATAAACGCTGGATCATCTGGGGGTAAACTTTTAGGTGCTGGTGCTGGTGGATTTATATTGTTTTATGTTGAAAACAAATATAGAAAAAAATTTTTGAAAAAAATGAAAAAATATAAAATTGTAAATTTTAAATTTTGCAGTGAGGGAAGTAAAATATTAAATATATAAAACATGAATGTATTAGTAACTGGTGGAGCTGGATATATTGGAACTGTACTTGTACCAATGTTGTTAGAAAAAAAATTAAAAGTCACACTATTAGATAATTTTTTATTCCAGCAAAAATTTGAAATTGAAGATAAAAATCTAAAATTAATTAGAGGAGATGTTAAAGATTATAGTTTTGTTAATAAAATTTTAAGTGAAAATTTTGATTTTATAATTCCATTGGCAGGATTAGTAGGCGCTCCTTTGTGTGAAATTAAACCTGAGGAAGCGAAAGAAGTTAATGAAAATGCAATAGATTTTTTATGTCGAAACGCTAACAAAGATACAAAAATAATTGTGCCAACAACAAACTCTGGATATGGTATAGGAAAAAAAAATATTTATTGCACAGAAAAATCACCTTTAAATCCAATATCTGTTTATGGAATAACAAAAGTTAATGCTGAAAAAATAATTTTATCAAGAGGTAATGCGATATCTCTTAGATTAGCGACAGTTTTTGGTACTTCACCTCGTATGAGATTAGATTTACTAGTTAATCATTTTGTTTATAGAGCACTTAAATATAAAAAAATTGAAATATTCGAAGGAGATTTTAAAAGAAACTATGTATCAGTATATGATGTTGCAAGAGCTTTCATTTATAGTATAGACAATTTTGAACGTCTTAAAGATAATATTTTTAATTTTGGATTAGAAAATGTAAATTTAACCAAAATTGAACTTGCAAAAAAAATTAAAGATCAAATTCCAGATTTTGAATATATATTAAATAATAATAAACAGGACCCAGATAAAAGAGATTATATTGTATCAAATGAAAAAATTTTGAATACTGGCTTTAAATTTAAAAATACTATTGAAGCTGGAATTAGACAATTAATTGAAAAAAATGTACAAGATTTAGACTATTCAAAATGTAGCAATATTTAATTGAATGAGACAAAAAATATTTAATATAGACATTGTATTAAAAAAAATAAAAATACAAAAAAAAAATCAATTAAAAATTGGATTGTGTCATGGAGTATTTGATTTATTACACCTTGGACACATTAAGCATTTTAAAGAAGCAAAAAAATATTGCGATATCTTGATAGTATCGATAACCTCAGACCAGTTTGTAAACAAAGGACCAAATAGACCAGCTTTTAATCAATTTCAAAGAATGGAGGCTTTAGAGGCGCTTGAAGAAATTGATTTTGTTATCCTTTCCAAGGAAATTTCTTCAAAAAATATAATAAATAAAATAAAACCCAACATTTATTTCAAAGGACCTGATTACAAAAATAACTCCAAAGATTTAACTAAAAAAATTTTTTTTGAAAAAAAGGCAGTTGAAAAAAATGGAGGAAAAATATTTTATACCAAAGACGTCAAATTTAGTTCATCTTCTTTGATAAAAGATTATATGGGCATTTTTAATGAAAAGCAAAAAAATGAAATAAAAATTATTAAAAAAAATTATGATTTAAATAAAATTAGAAAAATTTTGGATAATATTAATGGAATAAACCCATTAATAATTGGCGAAACAATCATAGATCAATACCATTTTACCCAAACTCTCGGAAAATCAGGAAAAGAACCTGTTCTAGTATTAAAAGAGTTGTATATTGAAAGATATTTAGGCGGTGCCCTAGCAGTTTGCAGACATTTAAGTTCATTTATAAAAAAAATGAACTTTCTATCATATTTAGGAGAAAAAAAAGAATTTTTGTCATTTATTAAAAAAGGTATTCCAAAAAATATAATTGCTAATTTTGTTTTTAAAAAAAATTCACCAACTATTCTAAAAAAAAGATTTGTGGATAAATTGACCAATGCAAAAATTCTAGGTGCCTATCAATTAAATGATGAATTTCTTTATAAAGAAAATTTAAACAGTCTTTATAAAAATTTTGGTAGATTAAGTAAAAATGCAGATCTATTTATTATTTCCGATTATGGACATGGACTTATAAATAAGGAATTTATTAAAAAAATAAAAAAAATAAAAAAGTTTATTGCTGTAAATGTTCAAGTCAATTCTTCCAATATTGGTTATCATTCTCTAAAAAACTTTAATGGTGTCGACTGTGTAATAATTAATGAAAATGAACTTAGATATGAAATGAGATCTAAACAAGAAAAAATTGAGACATTAATGAAGAAATTAATTAATGATATGAAATTAAGACATTTAGTTGTGACGAGAGGCTCATCCGGGGTAATAATGGCCACAAAAAATAAAAATTTTTTTTATTGTGAAGCTTATGCTGGTAAAATAGTGGATAAAGTAGGCACAGGGGATGCAATGATTGCAATTTTATCTTTGCTTTTATTTTCTGGGGTAGATAATAAATTAAGTTTATTTCTTTCATCATTGTGTGCGAGTCAAAAAATAAGTGTGATAGGAAACAAAGAGTTTATAAAAAAAGATATTCTTCTAAAAGAAATTGAGCATTTAATTGATTGACCATATGCCAATTAAAAACTTATCTCATATTTCTTTAAGTAGCAAATCACTCTTTAAAGTAAAAAAATTTTACGTTGATATTCTTGGGTGTAAAATAATTCACAAATTTATTAATCCAAAAAATGGCGAGTTATATGGATATTTTTTGTCATCCAACAATAATACCTTTCTTGAATTCTTTAAAATAAATAAAAATATTAAAAAAAAAAGAGGAAATACTTTTCGGCACTTATGTTTTGAAGTAACAAATATTTTTAAATTAAGAAAAAAAATAATTAAAAATTCACCCTCTATAATTAAAAGAGGTAAAACAGATAATATTTTACAATTTTTTGTTAAAGATTATGAAAACAATATCGTAGAATTCCATCAAAGAGATAAAAAATCAAATTTTTAACAATGATCAAAGAATACAAAAGAAAAAGCTGCAGATTGTGTAAATCTAAAAATATAAAAGATGTTTATAAATTTAAAAAAACACCCATAGGTGATGATTACAGAATAAATAAAACTTCTACAAATAATTTTGAATTAAAATTAAAACATTGTAAAAATTGTGATTTTGTACAATTGTCAAACATAATTAATCCAGATAAAGTTTATGGGGAATATCTTTATATAACAGAAACTTCATTTGGTCTAATTAATCATTTTAACAACTTAGTTGATTATCTTTTTAAAAAAAAAATCCTCACTTCATTATCTCAGGTGCTAGAAATAGGAAGCAATGATGGATCTCTTCAAAAAATTTTAAAAAAAAAATGTTATTTTGTTCTAGGTATAGATCCTGCAACTCATTTAACTATAGATAAAAATTTGATAACGATGAAAGGGATGTATGACAACAAACTGTCAAATAAAATTACAAAAAAATTTTATAAATTTGATGTTATTATTGCAAACAATGTTATAGCTAACATTGATGATTTGGATACAGTTTTTAAAGGTATTTCAAATAATTTAGTTGATAACGGATATTTTGTAATGGAAACTTTTTCACTCAGTAAATTACTCAAACATAATCTAATAGATAATATTTACCACGAACACTTGTCTTATTTCACTTTTAAAACTATTAATAGATTTGCAAAAAAATATAAAATTAACTTAGTTGATGGATCAATCGAAAAGGTCAAAGGAGGCTCCTTGAGGTTAATTTTTAAAAAACAAAATAAATATAAAAAAAATCACTTAGTTGAAAAAATTATAAAAAAAGAAGAACAAAAATTAAATATAAAAGAAAGGTTTAAACAATTGAGAATAATAAATAATAACAATATGTATAAAATTCATAATTATTTAGAAAAAAATAAAATAAAAAAAATTGTTGGTTTTGGAGCTTCAGTTGGAACAACAACTTTAGTATATGATTTTGAATTAACAAAAAAAATTTCATACATATTTGATAATGAAAAAAAAAGGAATAATATGTATTTGCCTAATACAGATATAAAAGTTAAGTTACCAAAAAAATTAAAAAAAAATCAACCAGTATTAATTTTTGCATGGAGGTATTTTAAAACTATTCTTAGGAGGAATAAAAGAATTTTTCCAAAAGGTACGGTATTTATTTTACCTTTGCCAAAATTTAAAATAATCAAAATATGAAAAAAATTTCTTTAGTAGTTGGTGGAACAAAAGGAATTGGAAAAGTAATTGTTAAAAAATTAAAAAAAAGAGGTGACAAAATTTATACACTTTCAAGATCTAAAGAAAAAAAAAATAATCATTTTTCTTTAGACTTACTGGGCGATCTTTCGGAATTAAATAAAATAAAAAAAAAATTTCATAAAAAAAAAATAGATAACCTAATATTTTCGCAGAGATATAGAGGTGATTTGGAACAAATGGACTATGGAATAATGTTAAAAAGCACTGATAAAATAATTAATACTTTAAAAAATAATATAAGTAAAAAGGGCTCAATTACTGTTTTAAGTTCAATTGCAACAACGACTGTAGTTGATGATCAAAATGCAGAATATCATTATACAAGAGGAGCTGTTGAAAGTTTAGTAAGATATTATGCAGTAAAACTTGGTTCAAAAGGTATAAGAGTAAACTGCATTCAGGCAACAGTAATATTTAAACCAGAAAATAAAAAATTTTTTTCAAAAAAAAATAATTTAACCAGAAGAATTATTGAACACATAACTCCATTGAATAGAATGGGAACAGCTGAAGATATGGCGAATCTAGCAAATTATTTATCCTCAGACGATGCAAGCTATATAACTGGGTGTATAATTCCAGTAGATGGTGGAGCAAGATTAACAAGTCAAGAACATATAATAAAAAAATTTTTAAAATAACAATATGAAAAAAATATTTATTACAGGAGGAGCAGGCTATGTAGGTTCAGAGTTGTCAAAATATCTAATTAATGAGGGATACGAAGTTACCGTTTTTGATTTATTTATTTATGGAGAAACTTTAGAAAATCATCCTAGACTTAAGTTAATTAAAGGAGATATAAGAGATCAAATAAAACTAGAAAAACATATAACAGGTCATGACGTAGTTATCCATTTGGCTTGCATTTCAAATGATCCTAGTTTTGAATTAAATCCTAAACTAGGAAAAGAAATTAACTTGGATGCTTTTGAACCATTAGTAAAAATTTCAAAGCGAAATGGAATAAAAAAATTTATTTATGCTTCTTCCTCTTCAGTTTATGGAATTAAAAAAGAAAAAAATGTTAGTGAAGAAATGACATTAGAACCTATTACTGACTATTCTAAATTTAAAGCAGAATGTGAAAAAATACTTTTTAAATATAAATCTGAAAATTTTATTACAATAGTCGTTAGACCTGCGACAGTTTGTGGTTATTCATCAAGACAAAGATTAGATTTAGTGGTAAATATTTTAACTAATCTAGCTTACCATAAACGAGAAATATCAGTATTTGGGGGTGAACAATTAAGACCCAATATTCATATAAAAGATATGGTTAGATCTTATAAATTTTTAATGGAACAGGATGAAAAAAAAGTAAATGGTGAAATTTTTAATGTTGGATATGAAAATAAATCAATTAATGATTTGGCTAATGAAGTAACAAAAGTAATTGGAAAAGATGTTAAAATAGCAATAGTTCCATCAAATGATAATAGATCTTATCATATTTCGTCCTCTAAAATTTATAAATTATTTGGCTTTAGGAATAAATTTAATATTTTAGATGCTGTTCAGGATCTTAAATTTGCGTTTGAAAATAAAAAATTAATTAATTGTTTAGATGACGAAAATTATTTTAATATAAAAAAAATGCAAAATATTAATCTTAAATAAATTTATATGAATATTTTAAAACTTATAGATAAAGCACATAATTTAAGAAAAGAGACTTTTAAAGCTTTTATTAAAAAAGGGGAAGCACACCTAGGAGGAAGTTTTTCAATGATAGAAATTTTAATTCTTTTATATGAAAAAATCTTAAACAAAAAAGATAAGTTTATATTAAGTAAATCCCATTCTTCTTTTCCTTTATGTTTAATTTTAAGAAAAAAGGGTCTTAACCCCAAGTTAACCACACACTTAGAAATTGATCAAAAAAATGGAATTTTTTGCACTACAGGAAGCCTAGGGCATGGTCTGCCCATATCTGTTGGTATGGCTCTTGCTAGAAAAAAGCAAAATAAAAGAGGGAAAATTTACGTTTTAATAAGTGATGGAGAATGCCAGGAAGGAACTACCTGGGAGTCTTGCCTTATTGCATCAAAACACAAATTAGATAATCTGGTTTTGATAATTGATTACAATAAGATTCAAGCCTTAACTTTCTTGAAAGATGGTCTTCCTTTATCAAGCTTAAGTAAAAAATTAAAAGCATTTAATTTCAATACAGTTGAAATCAAAAATGGGCATAATTTTAAATCTTTACAAAAAGGGTTTATGAAAAAAAATAAAAAAAATAAGCCAACGGCAATTATAATTCATACAATAAAAGGCAAAGGTATAAAAAAATTTGAAAATGATCCTGTTTGGCATGCAAGAAAACTTGAAGGAAAAGAAATTGAAATTGGGTTGAAGAGTTTGAAAATATGAGAAGAAGTTTTGGTAAAATTTTAAATAAACTTGCAAACAAAGATAAAAAAATTGTTTTGCTTGTTGGCGACATTGGATATGGAATTTTTGACGATTTTAGAAGAAACCACTCTAAAAGATTTTTTAACCTAGGTATATGTGAACAAAGTTTAATAAGTGTTGCTTCTGGGATGGCTTTAGAAGGATACAAACCATGGGTATATACAATTACACCATTTCTTATTGAGCGACCCTTTGAACAAGTAAAATTAGATATTGATCAACAAAATGTGAATGTAAAGCTTGTAGGTTTTGCTGATTATCCAAATCTTGGACCAACACACGGTGAGTTAAATGCAAAAAAATTAATGAGTTTGTTTAAAAATATAAAGTCATACTTTCCAAGAAATAGTATTCAAACTAATGAATTTGTACTTAAGGCCTACAAAAGAAAAGGTCCTAATTTTATTAGTTTAAAAACTGATAAAAGTTTAATTAAGAAATTTTAATTTTTTATGAAATGCAGAATATGTAACTCGAATAAGTTAGAGGAAGTTTTAAACTTAGGTAAACAACCTTGGTGTAATAATTTTTTAAAAAAAAAAGAAATTGGTAAAGAAAAAAAATATCCTTTGGTTTTAGTATATTGCAAAGCATGTAGTCTAGTTCAGTTAAATTATACTGTTAAAAAGGAGATAATGTTTGGAGACCATACGTATTTATCAGGAATAACTAATACATTATCTAGCCATTTTAAAAATATCGCTGATAATATTGACAATAGATTTAATAAAAATAAATCAAAAAAAAATATTCTAGACATAGGGTCAAATGATGGAACATTTTTAAAACATTTTGTAAAAAAAAAATGGAAAGTACTAGGCGTAGAATCTTCAAAAAAAATATGCAAACTAGCAAATAGAAAAAAAATTAAAACTATACATCAATATTTTAATTTAAATACAGCAAAAAAAATTAAGTCAAAGTTTGATTTTATAAATGCCTCAGGTATTTTTTTTCATTTAGAAGAGCTTCATTCTTTCACAAAAGGAGTAAAATTTTTATTAAAGAAGAAAGGAGTTTTTGTAGTCCAATTTTTATATATGAAGAAAATAGTTGAGAATGTCGCGTTTGATCAAATTTATCACGAACATCTGCTATATTATAACTTAAAGACTTTGCAGTTTTTATTAGAAAAACATAATTTAGAAATTTTTGACGCTTATATGACCAAAGTTCATGGAGGACAAATGGTTGCGTATGTTACGCATAAAAGCATGAGAAATAAGTCAAAAAGATTGAAGCATTTAATAAAATTAGAAAAAATTTCAGGTTGCAATGAAAAAAAATATTATAAAAATTTTTCAAAAAAAATCATTCAATTAAAAAAGAAAAATTTAGAATTTTTAAAAAAATGTAAAATGAAAAATAAGATTGTCTATGGCATGGGAGCTCCTGCAAAAGGGAATACACTCTTAAATTATTTTAAAATAGATAAAAAATTAATAAGTGTAATATTAGAAAAAAATGAACTAAGAGATAAATTATATTGTCCAGGATCGCATATTCCTATTGAAATGGAAAGAAATATGAAAAAATTACCCAATATTTTCTATGTTTTAGCTTGGAATTTTAAATCAGAGATTTTAAAAAAAAATAAACATTTATTAAAAAAAGGTATAAAATTTTATTTTCCAATAAAAACAAATGATTAAGAAAAAAAAAATTTTTATCACAGGCGGCTCAGGATTTCTAGGAAGACACTTGATTTCTGAATTAAAAAAAAAACATTTTGTATTTGCTCCAAATTCAAAAACATTAAACTTATACAATTATAGTAAATTGAAAAAAATAACTAAAAAATTTGATGAAATTTATCATCTAGCTGCCTGGACCCAGGCAGGTGATTTTTGTTTAAAATATCCGGGTGACCAATGGTTAAAAAATCAAATTATAAATACAAATATTCTTAAGTGGTGGAAAGAAATGAATCCAAAAGCAAAGTTTATATTCATTGGAACAAGTTGTTGCTACGATGAAAATGGAAATTTCTTAGAAAAAAATTATTTACTTGATGAGCCACACAGAAGTTTAACAACTTATGCAATGACAAAAAAAATGTTATTACAAGGAGCAATATCTTTAGAAAATCAATTTAACATGAAGTGGCTTTGCGTAGTACCATCTACTTTATATGGATCAAATTATCACGATGACCATAGACAACAGCATTTTATTTTTGACTTAATAAGAAAAATTCTTGAAGGGAAATATAAAAACAAAAAAGTTGTACTTTGGGGCAATGGTTTACAGAAAAGAGAGATTATTCATGTTAAAGATTTTATATATAATATGCTTAAAGTTAATGAAAAAAAACGTAACGATATAATTAACATTGGATACGGAAAAAATTATACAATCAAACATTTTGCAAAAACTATTTGTGAGATAATTAAATATGATTCTAATAAAATTATTTATGACAAATCAAAATATGTTGGTGCAAAAAACAAAAAAATAAATATAAGTAAAATAAATAAACTTATACCAGGATATAAACAAAATTTATTACCTCTTAAAATAGGTTTAAAAGAAACAATTAAGTGGTATGAAAAAAAATTCTTTTAAAAGCAATCTTTATTGCATATACCCCACCTGGATAAGCAATTCAGGCCATGAAATCTCATATTTAGATAGTTTAAAATTATTAAGTAAAAAAATTTCAAAAAAATTATATTTAATTATACCAAAAAAAAATAAAAATGTTTTTTTAAATATTTGTAATATTAAAAATTTAGAACATATATCAACAGGACATATATCAACTTTTTTAAAAATATTAAAAAATTACAATATAATGAAAAATTTTTTTATTAAAAAAAATCTTACAATGCATGACACTATTTTTATGGATGGGTATAGTTTTGATTTTCTTATTTCTCTAGTTATTTCTTTAAATTCTTTTAATAAATGTGGGAGTTTTTTGGTTTATTGTAGGTACGATTATAAAAATATTAAAAGGTTATTATTTAAAATATTTATTTTTTTTATAAATAGGAAATTCAAAAATTTTATAATTCTTACAGATACTAGTGATTTAAAAAAAAAATTGGTCAAAATATATAAAAAAAAAGTTTTACTTTTACCTGTTCCACATACTCATGAAAAAACATTAAAAAATAAAAAAATAAAATCTGAAAAAGTAAATTTATTTTTTCCAGGACCTATTAGAGAAGAAAAATTTGGAGATAATTTTTATAATTTTTTAAAAAAAAATAACAATTCTTTATTCAAAATTTTTATTAGTAAGGATTTTTCTTGGAAAACAAATTTTTTATTTGATATTAAGTATTTAAATAATAATCTTGATAGAAAAGATTATTTGAAATATTTCATTAATTCGCAAATTGTAGTTTTGCCTTATTCTTATAGGCTTTATAAAGATAGAACATCAGGCATATTTATTGAGGGCATTGTTATGAGAAAAATTGTTTTAGTTACAAATGGTACTTGGATGGCTAAAGAATTAAAAAAATTTAAACTTAATGAATTAATAGTAAATAATTGGAAATATTATTTGTTGGAAGAAAATATAAATAGACTTTTCAGTCATGAAGTTAAAAAAAAGATCGATAAAATGAAAAATTATTACGTGAAAATACATAATAAGAATAATTACACAAATTTAATAAAAACTAATTTATGAAAAAAAAAATTGCTGTCACATATCCACAATTGCATGAATTTGGAGGAGGAGAAATATTTTGTGAGTATATAGTTAATTTTTTGTCAAATTATTATGTGATAGATTTATATTTTTATAAAACAAATGGAATTAACACTAGATTAAAAATTAAAAACTCTATTAATAAAATTTCAATAAAAAGTAATAATAAATTAGTAAATTATTTATGCTCTAAATACATTGGGTTCGCACAATTGTATTTAATATATTTTTTGAATAAAAATAAAAAAAATTATAATTTTATTTTTTCTGGAGCTGGAGAATTTTTTTCAAAAAATTGCAAGGTATATCAATACATTCATCATCCATTTTATTCTATGAATCCATTTCATTTCCTAGCACTGGGAGTTAAAAAAAATCAGTATCTAAAATTATTATTGAGATTTTTAATGTCAGCATTGGGAAGGTTTTATTTTAAAACATTAGAATTTCAAACCAAAGTTAGTAAAAAAAAAATAACTATTGTAAATTCTAATTGGACAAAAAATAGATTTAAATCAATATATAATGATAATAATATAAAGCTTATTTACCCAACTTTTTTAATACCTAAATATTTATCAGGTTTTCAAAAAAAATATGAAAAAAGAAAAAATGATTTTGTAATATTGGGAAGAGTAAGCGAGGATAAAAACACCTTTGAGGCTGTTAGCTTTTTTTTAAAATTAAAAAAATTATTACCACAAATCGGAAAATTACATGTAATCGGACCTTATGGCTACTCAATGAAAAAAAAAGTTATTTCAATTATTTCTAAAAATAAAAATAATATAGTTTTCCATGGATATTTGAGTAAAAAAAAAAGAAATGACATATTAAAGAAAAGTAAATATGGATTACATTTTGCAAGATTTGAACATTTTGGTAGATCTGTTCTTGAAATGCATAAAAATGGTATTATTGTTTTTGCACATAACTCAGGGGGGAGTAGCGAAATAGTGGTTGATGAGCTACAAAAATATAGTTCAATTGATGAGTTAAATTCTAAAATAAAAAGAATTTTGTTTGATACAAAAAAAAGACATAAATTAATTAAAAAGTACGATAATAAATTTTTTAAAAATTTCACGGACGAAAAATTTCGAGAAGAAATTAAAAATACTTTTGTTAAAAAAAATGGATAAAAAAATTTTAATAACAGGCTCAGAAGGTTTTATCGGACATCACTTACTTAAAAATCTTAATAAAAAAAAAATTAAATTATTTGCTTCATATTATAAAAAAAATAATAAAAAAAAATTTAAAAATGTAAAATATTTAAAATGCAACTTTAAAAAGTTTGAGGAAATAAAAACATTAATTAACAAGACTAAGCCAAATGTTATTTATCATTTAGCAGCAAAAAGTCATCCAACCTATTCTTTTAAAAATCCAATAAATACAATGGAAACAAACGTAATGGGTACTGTAAAACTTTTTGAAGCATGTAGATCACTAAAAAATAAACCAAAAATTATTGTAGCATGTTCAAGCGCTCAATTTGGTTCAAAAAATAAAAACGAACTTCCCATAAATGAAAAAAGCAGTTCTTTCCCCGAGCACATTTATGGCTTTTCAAAATTAATTCAAAATTTACTAAGTAAGCAATATTCTAAAATGTTTAAAATGAAAATATATCAAGCAATAATATTTAATACATCTGGACAAGGAAAAAATTTTGATGTTTTTCAAGATATATGTAGACAATATTTGAGACAAAAAAATAAAAAAAAGATTTTTATAGAAACTGGAAATTTAAATAATTTAAGAGATTTTTCACATGTTGACGATGTAGCGCAAGCACTTATAAAAATTTCAAGAAAAGGCAAATCAGGTGAAAGTTATATTATTTCTTCAAACAAATTAGAACAAGTTTCAAAAATTATTTCTATTCTTAAAAAATTAACTAAAAGAGAAATAATAATTAAAAAAAATATAAAATTATTCAGAAAATTCGATGAAAAATTTATTCTAGGTAATAATAGCAAAATTAAAAAAATTGGATGGAAAAATAAAAAAAATATGGAAGATATTATTAAAGATATCATTTTTAAATGAAATTCAAATTAGTACCTAAAATCTTTTCAAGTAATTATATAGTTTTATTTTTATTATTATTTATATCTGCGCTAATGTTTCGAGGTAGATTAGGATCAGATGATTTAGAAGTTTTTAATTTTGTTTATAATTTTAAAAATTTTGATGGAAACATTTCTGAATTTTTGAATATGTTGAAAGAAGGCAAAGGAAATAATGAAATAATTTTTTCTGATGACTCACAGAAACATCATTATTATACTTGGCACCATAGATTTGTTTGGGTTGTTCAAACATATTTAATCTACAATGTTATAGAATTAGTAGATTTTTTTTTTAATTTTAAAACTATTTTTTTTCATAAATACTTTTCAGGATATATTTTAAGCTTTTATTCAGTTCTTTCATTTGTTTTATTGATAAAATTCTTCTTAAAAAATAAATTGAGTCACTATCAAGGTTTTTTTTTGAGTTCCTTAATATTTTTTTCAACAGGCTTGATAACTTTTTTTACAGGCCAATATATAGAGTCACTCGTAATTTTACTAATTATTTTGAGATTTTCAAATGATGACGTAAAAATAAACTTTTCATTAGATTTGGTCTTGATTTTAATTAAGCCATTTTATTTTATTATTATTTTTTTTATTAGAATAAGAGATTTTAAATATTTAGAAAAAAATTTAATTAAAGAAAATAAAAAAATACTTATTCAAATCATTTACTTGGTCTTAATTTTTATTGCAATAAGATTTTTATTAACAGACTATAAAAGTAATTTAGAATATATAGGATCACAAAATCCGATATTTAATTTTGAAAATTATTTTGAAAATTTATACAATTTTTATTTTGCTATTGGATCTGGAATAATTATTTCATCTATTCCATTGATAATATTAATATATATCGGTAGATCTAAACATACTGTTTTAGGAATTCTTTCTGTTTTGACGCTAAGTTTGGTAATATCAATTTATGATGCTAGCCATGGTGGCATAGCAGGTAATAGATATTTTTTACCATTCTTATTTATTTTTATTAACGAATTTGTAAGTGGTTTTAAAATAATTGTAAAAAAAAAAAATTTTTTAATTTATTTTTTATCTGTACTTACAATAATTAATTTGCCCTCAATTGAATATCGAAATTTTATTGTAAATCAATATCAAAATAAAAGTGTATTATTAAAAAAACCAGAACCAATTGCAAAAGTAATTGAAATAAATAGTGAGAAAAAAATGCAATTATATGAATGGCCTATTAATAATTACAAATTTAATAATATTGTATTTTCAAATTTAATTTTATATTCAAAAATCAGTAAAAAAGAACACGTTAAAATATCTAGAAATATAGTTCTCGAAACAAAGTATATATTTCCTCAAACAGGAATTTCGAGATTGATTTATCTAAGATCAAACAATATTAAATCTGGCTATGAATTTATAGACTCGCTATCTAAGGAAATTGTACTCATTTTGAAAATAATTTATCTATCATTTATCATGCTTCTTTTATTTTTTTATATTAATTTAATAAAAAGAATAATTAAAAATTAAAATGACTAAAATTAGTATTATTATTCCAACACTTAACTCATCGAAAACTATTAAAAAAACGATTACAAGTGTTATAAATCAAAGTTTCAAAGATTATGAAATAATCATTATCGATTCCTATTCCATGGATAATACAATTAAAATAATAAAAAAATTTAACTCAAAAATTATTCGAGTATTTTATTTACCAAAATCAAAGAATTTATCTTATGCAAGATATTTTGGAATTTTAAAATCAAAAGGCAATTATATTTCATTTTTAGACTCAGACGATTATTGGCATAGAGATAAACTAAAATTACAATATTCTTTTATGAAAAAAAAAAATATATCTTTTACATCTACAAATTTTTTTTTGTTTAAGAATCTTAAAAAAAAAAAATTCAATTATAAAAAAAATATTTTTTTTAATGATTTACTTTTTACAAGACCAATAGCCAATTCCTCAGTAATGGTAAAGAAAAGAATAATATTAAATATTGCTAAAAGGTATCAAAATATATCTTATGCAGAAGATTATCTTTGGTGGCTAAAAGCTTCAGAAAAAACAAAAATATTAAATATGCAAAAAAATTTAACTTATATAAGAGTCTCTGATAATAGTAGAACTAGTATAGGAATTATTAAAAATTTAAAATCACTAATATATATATATACAAAAATTTACAAATTTAGTTTTATTAAAATCGTATTAATATTTTTAAGCTTGTTCTTTAATAATTTTGAAAAAAAATTTTTTTACTATTCATAAAATTATTTTTAATATAAAAAGCTCAAACGATCAAATATTATGAAATTAAATGTTTTTAAATTTTTCAATACTTTTAAATTTGAGGAACTATTATTAATTTTTTTCCCATTGCTTATAATTTCTGGACCTTTTTTTTCAGATTTAAGTGTAGTATTTTTTGCAATATTTTGCTTATTTTACATAATAAAAAAAAAAATAAAAAATTTAGTCTTATTTAATTATAAATTTATTTTTATATTTTGGTTTTTTTGTTTTTTTTCTACAATTATTAATTATAGTTTTGACTCGATAAGTTTAAAATTAACTCTAAAAAGTATTGCGTTATTAAGATTTTATCTGTTTATTTGTTTTATTATTTTTTTAATAGAATGTAATAAATCAATCCTAAAGCATATATTTAATATTGTATTTTTTATTTTGATTTTTTTGTCAGTAGATTCATATTTGCAATTAATATTTAAATTTAATTTATTTGGCTATGAAAAGGTAGATCCAAAAAGATTAAGTGGAATTTTCAATGATGAATATATTCTTGGAAGCATATTGTTCAAAATATCTATTTTGATGCTCTACACATCTAAATTTAGCAAAATAAACGAAAATTATATTTTATTATTTTTTTTGATTATTATAGAACCCTTAATTTTTTTTTCAGGGCAGAGAGGTCCTTTTTTAATTTCAGTAATTTTGATTATGGGCATGTTTTTTATAAATTACAAAAATAAATATTTTTATATTTCATTAATTTATTTAATTTTATTGATTGGAGGAAACCTCATCTTTAACAAAAAATATAATGAAAGATTTATTTTCGATATTAAGGAAAATTTAAAGTATGATAATGTGATTGATTTAAAGAATAATGAACAAAAAAAATTAAATTATTCAATTCTTACCCCTTCTCATACACAACTATATGCTTCAAGTTTACAAATGTTTTATGAAAAAAAATTATTTGGACATGGTGCAAATTCATTTAGACATAAATGTAAAGATTATAACAAATGTTCAACACACCCACATAATTTTTATTTACAAATGTTAGCCGAGGGTGGTTTAATATGTTTCCTATTCTTATTTGGATTTTTTTGCTATATATTAATTGATTATCTAAAGTGCTTAAATTCTATTTTAATAAGAAAGAAAAAAAATTTGAGTGCCTCTTATTATTTAATTTTAGGAATATTATTAATTTTTTTTCCTTTACAACCAAATGGAAATTTTTTTAATAATTATATGTTAGTCCAAATTTCATTTTTAGTTGCAATTTATTTACACGAAAGAAAAGAGACAACATCATGATTTTAGACTTTATATATATAACAATACTTTTTTATTTTTTAAATTACTTAACTTTAAAATCAAAATTAGCTAATAATAATTTATTAGATAATGATTTTAAAAAAATTCAAAGTTTTCATAAAAGTCCTGTTCTAAGATCTGGAGGAATATTAATTTTCTTCTCAATACTATTTATCTTTTTTTTTGATTTAAGTAGCAAAACAAGTATCGATTACATAATTTTCTTTTCAGCAATTAATTTTCTAATCGGTTTTGTTGCTGATATAAAAATAATCGAAAATCCATTGAAAAGATTCTTTTTAATTTTATTTTTTAATTTATTTTTAATAATATATTTTGAATTTTATATTTTAAATTTTAACTTATCTATACTTGATTATTTAAACAATTTCTTTTTAATTAAAATCTTTTTAACCTTTTTTGCAATTTTTTTCATAATTAATGGATCAAACTTAATTGATGGTTTTAATGGATTATTATCAATACACACATCACTTTTATTTATCTTTCTTATTTATGTATTAAAGCAAAATAATTTTGATTTAGAATTAGAAAATTATCTTATATTTCTTATTTTTGTAAATTTTTTATTTCTTACGTTAAACTTTCCTAATGCAAAAGTTTTTTTAGGAGACTCTGGTGCTTTTTTTCTTGGTTCTAATGCAGCAGTAATTTCAATACTAGTTTCAAATGGCATAAATGAAATTTCACCTTTTTTTATTGCAAATATTCTTTTTTATATTTTTTTTGAAATTTTTTTTTCGGTTTTCAGAAAAATTATTCAAAAAAAAAATCCATTTTATCCAGATAATATGCACTTACATATGATGTTGTATAGACATATTAAACGAAAAATAAAATATGCAAATCCAGTTACTTCAATAATAATTAATTCTATATATTTATTGACTGTAATACCTTGTTTGTTTTTTTATAATAATACTATTTTTTGTCAAACTGTATTCATATTTCAAATAATTTTATATATGACATTTTATTTTTACTTATTAAAAAAAAACTAATGATGCAAATTTTTATATTAAATGGGGGAGCAGGTTCGAGGGTTAAAAATATCTCCAAGAAAAAACCAAAATGTTTAATTAAATTTAATAAAAAACCATTTCTTTACTATCAATTACGTTTATTAAAAAAATCAGGATTTGATGATATCGTGTTGTGTCTGGGCTATAAGGCAATTGAAATAGTTAAATATCTAAATAAAAATAAAAAATTATCCAAAAATGTAAGATATACAAAAGAAAGAAATAAATTAGACACAGGAGGAGCATTAGTTAATTCAAAGAAGCTAATGAATGAGATTTTTTTTGTAACATTTGGGGATAGTTATTTAAATATTAATTATAAAAAAATTTTAAGATTTTTTAAAAAAAAAAATTATTCGAGTTTAATAACAGTAATAAAAAAACAAAAAGTTCCATACCACAAAGCAAATATATTTATCTCAAAAAATAAGATAATATCAAATAAATCAGGAAAAAATTCTAATTTTATTGATTATGGTTTAATGATTTTTAAAAAACAGGTTTTTTCTAATTATTCTTTAAAGAAGATACCTTTAAGAAAAGTAATAAAAGAACTTATTGACAATAAAGATATTTGTTTTGTTAAAATTAATAAAAAGTTTAATGAAATAGGTTCTGAATATGGTATAGAAAACTTTAAAAATTATATTAACAAATGAAATTTACTCCGACTTTTTTTAAAGAAGCAAATAATACAATTTCAAGAATTGAAAAAAAGAAAATTGAATCAATTGCTAAAATGCTTAAAAAGCTTAGATCAAATAAAGGTAGACTTTTTATAATGGGAGTTGGTGGTAGTAGTGGAAATGCCTCTCACGCAGTAAATGATTTTAGAAAACTTTGTAACATAGAAGCGTATTGTTTAACTGATAATATATCCGAAATTACAGCCAGAACAAATGATGAGGGTTGGGATTCTACTTTTGTAGGATATTTAAAAAATAGTAATCTCAAATCTAAAGATATTTTAATGACATTTTCAGTTGGAGGGGGAAATATAAAAAAAAAAATAAGTATGAATATTGTAAATGCTCTTAAATACGCAAGTAAAAAAAAAGTTAAAACAATATCTGTTATTGGAAGAAATGATGGATATGCTGCAAAAAATTCTACCATTTCAATTATATTCAATATTGATAATAAAAAATTAGTTACACCCATAACTGAGAGTCTTCAGGTTTTAGTTTGGCACTATTTGGTATCAAGTCCAATATTGCAAAAAAATAAAACTACATGGTGAAAAGAAAAGCAATTTTTTTCGACAGAGATGGCGTTTTGATTCATGCCCCTGTTACATCAAACAATAAACCAATATCTATAAAAAAATTAAAAGAATTAAAATTTACAAAAAATATAGTTCAAATTTGTAAAATTTTAAAACAAAGATATTTGTTGTTTATGATAACAAACCAACCCGATTTTGAAAGAAAAAATAATACAAAAAAAAATATTATAGAAATTAACCAATTTATTAAAAAAAAATTATACTTAAAAAAAATTTTTGTATGCTATTCCAAAAATGATAGTTGCCCTAATAGAAAACCAAATCCAGGCATGATATTGAAAGCAAAAAAATTATTTAATATTAGTCTTAAAGATAGTTACGTAATTGGAGATAGATGGAGAGATATAGGTGCTGGTAAAAAAGCAGGGTGTAAGACAATATTTATTAATAGAAAATATAATGAAAAAAACCCCTATAAACCTGATTTTACTATTAAAAGTAATGAAAAAATATTAAAAATTTTAAATGAAAAAAATTAATTTTATTTTAGTTGGTCTTGGTAATTACTCTTGTCAGAGATTAGATATACTAGAAAAAAATAAAAAATACAATTTAGTAGGCTTAGTAGATACTGATAAAAAAAAAATAAAAAAATTTCCAAAAGAATACAAAAAAATGTTTTTTCAATCAATCTCGCAAGCAAATAAAAAAGTAAGCGCTGATGCATGTTTTATATATGTATCTGCTTATAATCATGCTAAATTAGTATGTGAAAGTTTAGAAAATAATTTACACACTTTCTGTGTAAAACCCATAGCTTTAAATCACAAAGAATTTAAAAAAATTTTAAAAATAAAAAATCAAAGAAAAAACCTAATTTTAGTTCAGGGACAAAATAATCAATGGAATGATGCAAGTATTGAAATGAATAAAATTCTTAATGATAAAAAAATTTTTGGAAGTTTTAAATTAGGTTATTGTATAACTTGGGGAAGACAGGTTTTACAAAATCAAAATGCTCAAATTGATGCTAAAACCGATGGTTCATTTTTTCATTCAATGGCAATTCATCAGTTAGGTCAACTAGTTGCATCATTAGGACTGCCACATACAGTATTTTGTAAATCACCTAGAGGCGGTGATAAAACTATAGGATATAAAAATATTAATAGAACTGGATCAGGAACAGTTATATTTGATTATGGTGAAGGAAGATATTTTACATACTTGGGCAACAGATCTGGCCATGGAAATCCTAGAGGTTTTGCCGCAAGATGGAGTGGTGATTGGATGTTTAATGGAACAAGAGGTGATTTAAAAAGATCCGGCGGAAGGATTACCGTATTCTCAGATGGATCTATAAAAAAAGATAGCTATTTACAGGATATAGATGATTTTCAAATTTTGGATGATGAAAGACAATACAATTTATTTTTTAGTTCTATAGTAAATAAACTTAAATATCTTGAAAAACAATCTTTGGAAACTTGGCTTTTAATGGAAGCCTGCAATATTTCATCAAAGAAAAGTAAAGTTGTGAATTTAAAAGAGTTAAAAAAGGCTTTAGGTTTTAATTTATGAGTTTTAAAAAAAAAAATATAATAATAACAGGGTCTACAAAAGGATTAGGCAAAGAATTAGCTATAGAATTTGATAAACAAGGTGCAAACATTATTTTAATTGGAAGATCAAAAGATTTACTCAATCAGTTGAAAAAAAAACTAAATAATTCAAAAAATCATTTATTTTTAAATGGTGATATGCTTTATAAAAATATTCTTAATAGAAATTTTAAAAAAATAAATAAAAAATTCAATAAAATTGATATCATCATTCATTGTATTGGTGGTAGTTTTGGAATAAATAATCCTTTATCAAGTTGGAAAAATTTTGAGATGTCTTTAAGGGGAAATCTTGGATTAGCCATTGAAATTAATAATTTTTTTATTCCTAAAATGATTAAAAAAAAAAATGGTAATATTATTCATGTAGGTTCAGTAGTAGCTCACGAAGCAAATGCATCAGTTCCTTATGTAACATCTAAAGCAAGCGTATCAGCATATGTAAGAGTCATGGGAAATTATCTTGCAAATTATGGTGTGATTTTGTCAGGGATTCTTCCAGGAGGTTTTTATGGAGATCAAAATGCTATGGCACGACTTAAATTATATAAGCCAGATGAATATAAAAAATTTTTAAGATCTTTGCCTGAAAAAAAAATGCCAGTTGCAAAAAATTATATAGATATAATAAAACTTTTGTCATCAAACAAATCTAAAATTTTTTCAGGTTCTTTAATTTATTTAGATCAGGGGCAAAGTAAAACAGTGCAGCAAATATTTAATTAAAAAATTATTAATATGATTTATATATCAATTCTTATTGCATCATATAATAGTGAAAAAAAAATTTTAAGTACTTTAAAAAGTGCATCATTAGCTTGTAAAAAGGAGAAAGTTAATTATGAAATTGTTGTTGTTGATGATTGTTCCTCTGACCAAACGTTTTTTTATTTAGAGAAGATAAGTAAGAAATTTAAAAACTTAAAAATTTTTAAAAATAAAACAAACCTTGGTTTTTCGTATTCAATTTTAAAAGCAGCAAGACTGGCCAAAGGATATAAAATAAAAATTTTACATGCTTCGAATATTGAAAGTTCTAAGGATATACAAAATTATTTAGAAAAATCAAAAAATTTTGAGGTAATATTAACTGATTTTATAGACAAAAGGAAATTATTTCGAAAAATATTATCTTTTTTGTGTTCTCGTTGTTTTAGCATTGTATCTGGAAAATATATAAAATATTTTAATTCATCTATTTTATGCAATAGAAAATCCTTTTTAAAATTTTTTCCTAAAAATTTTAAGGGAAATTTTTTCTTAAGTGTTATAATTTCTAAACTTTTATTAAGCAAAAGAACATTTGCAGAAGTAAGAGTATTACAGAAACATCCTAAAACTGGATCTAAAGCATTATCTTTTGTTAATTTGTATTGTTTTTTTTATGCTTTAATGATTGTTTTTATGTTTAGAATATTTAATAAATAAATTATGAGTAAATTAAAAATATTTGCTGATGGAGCTGACGAGAAAGAAATCTTAAAATTTAATAATATGAAAATAATTAGTGGATTAACCACCAACCCGTCATTGATGAAAAAATCAGGGGTTAAGAACTATGAAGATTTTTGTACTAAAATATTAAAAAAGGTAAAAAAACCAATTTCTTTTGAAATATTTTCAGATGATGAAAAAAATATTTATAGACAGGCAAAAATTATTTCTTCTTGGTCAAAAAATGTTTATGTTAAAATTCCAGTTATAAATACTAAAAATCAGTCTTTATCAAAAGTAATTTCTAAATTATCTAAGGAAGGTATAAAACTTAATATAACTGCAGTCTTTACAAAAAAACAAATAAATAAAATAATTAATTGCTTAGACTCCAAAACTCCAGCAATTTTATCAATTTTTTGCGGTAGAATAGCTGATGCCGGAAAAGATGTATCAGTGTTTATTAAATACGCAAAAAAAGTAAGAGGTAAAAAAAAAAATATTAAAATTCTTTGGGCCAGTACAAGAGAACTATATAATTTGGTTGAGGCAAAAAAATTAAATTGTGATATAATTACCGTTCCAACCAGTATATTAAATAAAATCAACCTATTGGGAAAAAACTTAGATAAATATTCATTAGAAACAGTAAAAATGTTTTATCAAGACGCAAAAAAAGCAGGTTTTAAATTGTGATAATTTCTAGAAGTCCGCTTAGAATTCCATTAGGAGGAGGTGGCACTGATTTGCCATCTTATTTTAAAAAAAAAGAGGGATATATTATTTCAGCTGCAATAAATAAATATGTTTTTATTTCGTTAGGTGAGTCATTTAATAATAATTTTGTATTAAATTATTCTAAGTTAGAAAAAAAAAAAAATATTAGTAAAATAATTCACCCTCTTTTTAGAGAAACATTAAAATATTTTAATATTAAAAAACCACTTCATTTATCAAGTCATGCCGATATTCCAGCTGGTACAGGGCTTGGTTCGTCTGGTTGTTTCACTGTTACATTAGTCAATATTTTATCAAAATATCTAAACCTCAAACTTTCAAAAAAGGACCTTGCTGAAATTGCATGTGAAATTGAAATTAAAAAATTGAAGGAACCTGTCGGAAAACAGGATCAATATGTAGCAAGTTTTGGAGGACTAAATGAGTATTTTTTTAAAAAAAATAATAAAACAGTCGTTAAAAAATTAAATATTAAAAAAGAATTTATAAAAAAATTAGAGAATAGTATGTCCCTTTTCTTTACAGGATATACTAGAAATTCTTATAAAATTTTAAATATTCAAGATAAAAAAACAAAAATTCTAGATAAACAAATGTTAAAAAACTTAGATCAAGTTAAAGAGTTTGGATATTTAATTAGAAATTCTCTAGTCCAAAGTAACCTTGAAGAGTTTGCGATGTTAATGAGAAACCACTGGGAAATAAAAAAAAAAAGATCGAAAGGAATTTCTAATAAAAAAATTAATTATTATTATGATATGGCATTAGAACGTGGCGCAATGTCCGGCAAACTTATAGGTGCAGGAGGAGGAGGTTTTTTATTATTTATTTCCAAAAACAATTCATCACTAAACTTCCTTGAAAATTACGGATTAAAAAGAATTAACTTTAAATTTGATGATGTTGGTGCAAAAATTCTATAAAATAAATGTCTATTAAAATACCGATTTTTTTTTTAAATATTTTAAAATTTTTTGGAATATATGAGTTATCTAAAAAGTTTTACAGAAAACATTTTTTATATAGTGGGTTTATTAAAAATAACATTGAAAATATACTATTTTATAAATCAGCAAATTTAAAAAATGGACTTTTTTTAGATGTTGGATGCTATAAAGGATCTAAGATTGATAATTTTTTAAACATTGACAAAAAAAGACCAATAATAGGTTTAGAGCCATTTTTAAAATATTTTGAATATTTAAACAAAAAATATAAAAAATTTCCCAATGTAAAAATTTTAAATATGGCAGCAAATGATAAAAATAATGTAAAAAATATTTTTTATTATAATACTTCTACTTTAGACAAAGAAGCTTTCAGTTTGATTAAAAATAAAAGATTAAATAAATATAAATATGTAAATTGCTGTAAAATTGACGATTTTATTAATTTAAAGCCATCAATAATCAAAATTGATACTGAAGGTGCAGAATTAAAAGTATTAGACGGTTCTATAAAAACTTTAAACAAATTTAGACCAATTTTTTTTATAGAAGTGACCAATAGAACTTTTAAAGAAACTTTAAAAAAATTTAAAAATAAAAATTATTTTATCTATGTTTATGAGTATAATTTTTTTAAGAAAAAGTTATTTAATAATTGGGAAAAAAAAAATTTAGTACAAAACAATGTACACGAAAAAAAAATTTACTCCGTAGAAGAAATTATGAGTTTCAAATTTAAAAATTTTATGTTTAATATTGTATGTATACCCAAAGAAAGCATACAAAGTTTTAGAGACTTAATTTTTGATTAGAATGTATCTTTCATTTAGATAACTTTTGTAATTACTGTTTTTAAACTCATTATGATTATTAATTAGTAAAATATTTTTGCTTTTAATAATTGTATTATTAATATTATTTTTATCTGTGATTTTTACATTTGGTGAATTTAAGAAAAATAATACCCTATAGTCCTCACCTATTAATTTATCACTAATTATAGTTGGTTCTTCCCCAAGTGATTTATAGTGTTTTTTTAAAATTATTCCTACATTATCAAATTTATTTGGTTTTTTGTAAGTATTTATTTCCTTACTTATTGGAATGGATGAAATAATTAAAACTATTGGAAAGTACAAAAATAAAAAAACTTTATAAGTTTTTTGAGGAAAAATAAAATTTACCAAAAAACAAACTAAACTAAAAAAAACTAAAAAATTAAAAAAGAAATCATTGTAAATATAGCCTCTAAATAAAATAGAGTCAAAAATCACCGAAGTAGGTCTAAAATTAATAATCTGTGAATAAAAGATTAAAATATAAATCAATGATATTAAAAGAATAATAATAATATTTCTCTTTTTTTTAATTTGAATTATTGAGTTTGTTATAAAAAAACAGGACATTAACATTAAAGGTATTATAAAGTCATAATATCTGGTTGTTACCCTAAAAAGATTTATATTTGAATCAGTATATACATGCATAGCATGATTAAGACTAGAAAAAATACTAAACAAAATAAGAATAAAAAAAGGTAAAAATATTATTTCATTTAACTTGTTATTTTTCAAAAATAAATTTTTAATTATAAAAAAGATTGGTAAACCAAAAATTAAAAAATTATAAACTAGATGTCCAATATAGTTATTTATAAATATTTTGAAAATATAAACTATTTCTGCCAAGTTGTTGATTTCTTTAAATATACTTCCATATTTAGAACCAAAAATAAAATTTGAGTTTTTTGTAATAAAGAACTTAGTTAAACAAAATAAAACAATAAATGAAGTTAAAATAATAGAAATTTTAATAAAAAAATTTTTTGGCGTTTCATTTTTTTTTAAAAATTTAAAAAATTCATTTAATAATATTGCAGGTAAAATAAAAATACCTGTACCTTTTAATAAAAATAAAATAAAGATATTTGTACTACAAACAATGTATTTAAAATAAAAATTCTTCATAAAAAAATATAAATAAATAAATATATAAAAATACATATAAAAAATCATTTCTGGCATTAATGCTGATGAATAAAAGTTATATGTACTCAAGCTAGAAATTAAGAATAAAAATTTAGAATAATTTATTTGAGTAACTTTGATTGAAATTTTATAAACAAATATATTTCCTATCAAAAAAAATAATAAGTTTAAAATTTTTGCAATTTTATAAAAATTTTCTTCAAATAAGGTAATTATTTTGAAAATAAAAACGTATAGTGGTGAGGAAAAATCAAAATTTTTTATTGTAGTGTTAAATATTAATATTTTGAATGAATATTCATCTGGGGGATTAAGCAGATATAAATTGTCATTTCTATAAAAATAAAATGAATAAATACATAATGTAGCTAATACTAAAGCTACATTTTCAATTTTTATTTTTTTAATCATAAAATAAATCTTTAATGGGCTTTAAAATCATTATATGGATTATGAATGCAACTAAAAAAATACGAATTCGTAGACTTTCTACGAGGTATTGCAATTTTTTTAGTTTTTTTGAATCATATTCCAAGATTTGATCATACACTATTTGACGATTTAAGTTATCTTCAAAAAAAATTTTTTTTAGCTGGGACTTATGGCGTTCAACTGTTCTATATCGTATCAGCTTTTACACTCCTGATTTCGCTTTATAGAAGAAGTGAAAAAAATTATTTTAATTTTTATTTAAGAAGGATTTTTAGAATAGTACCTATTTTTTATTTAGGTATAATTGTACATACTCATATTTTTAATTTAGAACCCACAAATCTTAAAAATATTTTATTAAATTTATTATTTTTAAATAATTTAATACCCCCAAGTAATGATTTAATTTTAGGAGGTACTACTATTGCAACTGAAATGAATTTTTATTTAATTCTGCCTTTGATGTTTCTATATATAAATTCTTATAAAAAGAGCTTAATTTTTTTAATATTTTCTATTTTTCTACTTTTTATATTAAACAAATTTTTTGGACATTTTTATCCCGATCATACCTTTGGAAATGCAAATTTTTATAGAACAATATTTGTGCAAATTTTTGTTTTTTTATTAGGATTTATTACCTTTTTTATTAACTATAAATTTTTAGTATTAAAAGAATCTGAGAATAAAGACTTAATTAAAGATAAATTACTAAAAATTTTACCATTAATTATAATTGCAGCTCTAATATTTTTACTTGGAAAACAATATACTGAATATTTTTATTTTAGAAATATGTTTTTTGTATCGATTATTTTATTTTTATTTGTAAATTTCATAATTTTATTTGAAAAACTAATCTCAAATAATTTAATTTTTTTAATTTTTAAAAAATTGGGAACTGTTAGTTTCTCTATATATGTATGGCATTGGGTTGTGGTTACTATGGTGTGGAATTATTATTTTAGTAAAATTTCTAATTTTACAGGTAAAATATTAATATATATTACAGTATCATTGATTTTAACTTATATAGTTTCGTTAGCATCATATCAAATTGAAAAATATTTTATTAAAATTGGAAAAAAATTAACTGATAAAAATTAATAATTGTTTAAATCATTAATTAGTTTATTTATTATTATAAAACTATTTATATATAATGGCTAAAGATTGGAAAACTGCACAGAATCATGAAAAACAGTTTTGGGAAAATATTTATGTAAAAAATAATTCTGATGATATATATAGAAAAACTGATGACGAAGGTTGGAAACAATTTGCTAATGAAGTTCTATTTAGACATAGTGTAAATATAAATACATTAAACAACAAAACAATATTAGATTTAGGCTCTGGACCAGCCGGTGTAGCCAAAGGTCTTCATTTAATGATTAAAAATAATTTAATCAAAAATTCAAATGTAATCGCGGCAGATCCTTTAATGGAATTTTATAAAAAAGAAATCGGCATTTTAAAAGAAGATGAAAAATTAAAATTATTATCAAACAAAGGAGAAAAATTGGATATTATGGATAATTCTGTAGACATAATTATCTCAACTAATGTTCTTGATCATTGTGAAAACCCAGATGATTTAATAAATGAGTGTTTTAGAATTTTAAAACCTGGTGGAATTTTTTTACCTTCGGTACACTTAGCTTATAATTATTTGAGCTTAGTATCTCCACTAATAAAATATTTTGATAAAAATCATCCCCATCATTTTACTAGTTTTACAATAGAAAAAAAATTAAAAAATAAGTTTCTAAACGTTAAAGTAATAAATAAATTTTCAATAAAACACGATCAAAAAGAATTTACATTTATAAATATTTTTAGAGGAAAAAATTTTTTTAGATCTTTAAAGAGATTTTTGTCTAATTTCATTTTGTATACGTGTTATTTTCAGTGTAAAAAAAATTAGTTTTTATTCGCTTAAATAATTAAATATCTGCTCAGCTACCAATTTATTTCCAATTTTATTAAAATGATCATCAATCATATAATAATTATCATTTTCACTTTTTTTAAGATGTTCAGTTAAATCTATTAAATTAATTTTATTTTCGTTTGCAAATATTTTTAAACTTTTTTGAATATCATCATTTATAATGTCTTCTTTTAAAAATTTATAACCTAAATTTTTAATTGCAAAGTCTACATATTTTTTTTTGATTTGATATTTACTAGGTACTATAACCAAACAGAACTCAACATTAGAATTTTTTGCTATCATATCTGCTTTTTTAAAAATATTTTTGTAATAATTTGAATTTTGAATATCAAACTCATTTAAATCTGAATAATATTTGTCTAAATAACCCCTATTACTTATATGAAGAATAAAGGGATTTACATTTTCATTTTTAAAAATTTTTAAAGTTGATCCAGGAATATCAAACTGTTTTAGGTGTTCATCGGACTTATAATATGTAATATTATCTTTAGCAATTTTTAATCCAGTCAAAATTTTAATATTTTCTAGTAAAAAACTATTCCCAATTATTTTATCAAATTTTAAAAGTAAACTAGCCGAATAGACTTTACGTATAATATCGTTATCAATATAGATAAACATAAATATAAATTTTGGTTTAAACTTAATATAATCTTTCAATGTTTCAAAATATTTTAATACTCCAGCCCCAGGTACACCAAGATTAATTACTTTAAAATCTATTTTTTCTTTTATTAATTTATTTTCTAATAATTTATCGATAGTATTTGGTTCATCTACACCGCTACCAAATACAAATGAGTCCCCAATGAGGAAAATTTTATTTTCATAATTTAGAATTTCATTGAAATTTTTTTCCCTAAAACCTTTTTCATTAATATTATAAGTTGCTTCAAATTCGAAGTTTTTGTCAGTTCTTATTTCACTTTTATTAACTATTTCAAATTTATTAAATTTGAGAAACAAAAATTCACATATTAAAATTGATAAAATAAAAAAAAATATTATTGACGTAGATCTTAATAATAATTTTTTTGTCTCAAAAAAAAAGGATAGGATAGATAAAATTATTAAAATTGAAGAAGAAATATATAAAAGGATAGATAAATTCTCTAAATTAATAGTTCCATCCAGGGTAAAACGTTTAAGAAAAAAAGGGTTTATTACAAAACTTAATATCAAGAAAGCAACAGTAATTTTCTTTATATTTTTCATTTTATAGTAAAATTTATTTATCCCTTTTTAAATTTTAATATAATAACTAATTTAATTATATTATTATATTTATTTTCTATGAAAATTTTATTAGATACAACTACTCTTCTATCACCCAAAGGTGGTATTGGACATTATGTAGATAAAATTTCTAACGAATTAATTAATGATAGAAACTTCCAACCATTCTTTTTAACTGATAATTATTTTTCAAGAGATTTAAATAAAATTAAAGATTACAAACCAAGTTTATTTGAAAGGATTTTAAAAAAAAATATTAGACTTGATTACAAATACAAAAATATAATAATTAATCGATTTATTAAAAAAAATAATATTGAGATATTTCATCAACCAAATTTTATAGGCTTTGATTCAAAAACAAAAAATATTATCACTGTACATGATTTATCTTGGTTACGTTTTCCAGAATTTTTTCTAAAGAGAGAATTAGATTATTTCAAATTATTTTTTGAAAAATCAATCAAATCGGCATTCAAAGTCATAGTGCATTCAAATTTTGTAAAGCAAGAATTAAATTTAATATATAATATTTCAGAATCTAAAATTAAAGTAATTCATGAAGATTTAAGGCAAGAATTTAAAATTTTAGATGAAAATAAATGTTTAAATTTCTTAAATAAATACAATTTAAAATATAAAAAATTTATATTAATTTTAAATACTCTGGATAATAGAAAAAATTATAAATTTATTCTTGATGTCTATGATAGCCTAAGTGATAATGTGAAAAAAAATTTCCCTTTAATTATTGCTGGTATGCCTGGAAGAAACTCAGACGAGATTATTAATAAAATCTCAAAAGTAAAAAATTGTTTTTATATAGGTTATTTAAACGAAAATTATTTAAATCAATGTTATTCTTCAGCAAAAATATTAATTTATCCTTCTTTATATGAAGGATTTGGGATATCGCCACTTGAGTCCATGGCTTCCGGAACACCAGTTGTTGCATCTTCTATTGAGTCTTCAAAAGAAATATTAGGTGAGTCATCAATCTTGGTAGAAATTAAAGAAAAATCAAGTTGGATAAAATCAATCTCAGAAATTTTAGATGATAAAAACAAATATGAAGATTTTGTAAATCGCGGACTTAATAAATCAACAAATTTTACAAAAGGAACTACATCAAAAAATATTTTAAAATTATATAAAGAATTAGAATCTTAAAAAACTAAAATTTATTAATCAAGATCAAATTTATCTTTATAATTAATTTTTAAACTTGAATCCTGTTCTTCTTTAATTAAGTAACAATTTCCAATAACAAGAATATCTAATTCTGTACCCATAAAACAATTAAAAGCATTTTCGGGAGTATTAACTATAGGTTCTCCTCTTACATTGAATGATGTATTTACAATCACTGGGCAGCCAGTTTTTTCCTTAAATGCTTTAATTAATTTATAATAAAGAGGGTTTGTTTTCTGATGCACTGTTTGTATTCTGGCAGAGTAGTCCACATGCGTAACAGCTGGAATTTTAGATCTTTGCACATTTAATTTCTCTATACCAAATAAATTATTTTCTTTCTGTGTCATTTCAATTTTTTTATCACTATGGATTTGGCCTACTAAGAGCATGTATGGACTATCAACATCTAAGTTGAACCATGTAGACACATCTTCTCGAAGTATTGATGGAGCAAAAGGTCTAAAACTTTCCCTATACTTTACTTTCAAGTTTAAGTTTTTTTGCATAGAGCTAGATCTTGCATCCCCTAATATTGATCTACCTCCTAAAGCCCTAGGTCCAAATTCCATTCTTCCTTGGAACCATCCAACTGCCTTACCAGCAATTAAAGCTTCCGAAGTTTTATCTACAATTTCTTTTTCAGTTAATTCATGAAAGTTTGCTCCCAATTTTTTTAAATTATTTTTAATTTGCTCCTTAGAATAATCTGGACCCAAATAAGACCCTTCCATATTATCATTTGAATTAATAATTCTTTTGTTACCTTGATCAATATGCCATAAAGCTAAAGCTGCTCCTAAAGATCCTCCTGCATCACCTGCAGCAGGTTGTATCCAAATATTGTCAAAAATTTTTTCTTGAAGAATTTTACCATTGGCAACACAATTTAATGCAACTCCACCAGCTAGGCATAAATTATTAATATTATATTCTTTACGAATAGCCTTGGCCAATTTGATCATAATTTCCTCAGTAACCTTTTGAATAGATGAAGCTATATCCATATGAAATTGGGTTAGCTTTTCGTTATTTGGGTTTCTGGATTTTTGACCAAATAAATTATTAAAACGATTGTTAGTCATTGTTAAACCCGTTGCATAATTAAAATATTTTTGATTTAATCTAAATGTTCCGTCCTCTTTAATATCAATTAGTTGTTTTACTTTATCCTCATAAATAGGATTTCCATATGGTGCTAAACCCATCAATTTATATTCTCCACTGTTAACTTTAAATCCAGTATAATAAGTAAATGCTGAATAAAGAAGTCCAAGAGAGTGGGGGAAATGAATTTCCTTTTTAATTTCTAATTTATTACCTTTACCGACCGCAACCGTGGTTGTTGCCCATTCCCCTACACCATCTGCAGTCAAAACTACAGCTTCTTCAAAGGGAGAAGGAAAAAATGCACTTGCTGCATGACTAAGGTGGTGATCTGAAAAAAATATATTTTCATCAGATTTATATTCTTTGTCATGTTCTTTAAGTTTATTAAATAACAAATTTTTTTGAAACAATTTTTCTTTAACCCACAAAGGCATTGCTTTACTGAAAGAAACAAACCCTTTAGGGGCAAAAGCAACATAAGTTTCTAACAATCTTTCAAATTTTAAAAAAGGTTTTTCAAAAAAAACTATTTGATTCACTTCATTTAAATTTAAATTTCCATAATTCAATACAAATTCAATTGCATTTTTTGGATAGCTTGCATCGTGTTTTTTTCTTGTGAATCTTTCTTCTTGAGCCGCTGCAATTATTTTTCCATCTTTTAAAAGACATGCCGCACTGTCATGATAAAATGCAGATATACCTAAGATTGATTTCACTTTAAAAAATAGTGTAAATAAACGGTGCTACCGCAGACCCTTGGGTTAAAACAATTAAGCCTCCAAATAAAACTAAGACTATAATTATTGGGAAAAGCCAATACTTTTTTCTTACTTTTAGAAATTCCCAAAATTCTTTTATAAAACTCATATTAAAATTGATTTTTCATCTTACTTTTGGGTTCATTTTTTTCAATCCAATATGAATCATTATTATTGAATTTTAAATTAAGTATATCTTTTTTTGACAATCTCATCAAAAAACCTATAGGGGTAACTACAAAGAAAAATATTATTCCCATTATTATTGGCGAAATAATTGTTCCTAATAATATTCCAAAGTTAAACCACATTCTGTTTAAAGGTGTCAATATTCTTGATTGCAATAAACCTGAAATAAGAAAAAAAACTGACAATAAAATTAAAATTAAAATTAAAATTATAGGACTATTTTTAACATAAAAAAAAACTGCTAAAATTAAAAAAAATAAAAAAAAGACAATTCCAAAACTTTTATTTGATGGTAAATTATATTCTTTCATATTATTTCTATTGATATAATAATATCACTAAATTAAAACAAAATATATAAATTGTAATTATCCAATGAAAAATATTGTTATTGTCACAGGAGGGGCAGGGTTTGTTGGTTCAAGTTTAATTGAGTATTTATTAATTAAAACAAAATTTAATATTATTAGTATCGATAATTACTCATCAGGCAGCAAAAGGAACCATATTAAAAACAAAAAAGTTAAGTACATTAATTCAAATACAAAAGATATATTTAAAGTTTTAAATAAATATAAAAAAAAAATTAATTCAATTTTTCATTTTGGAGAATTTTCAAGAATTTATCAAAGCTTCTTAAAAATGAATGAATGTATTAATTCTAATACTATCGGATCTAATGAAGTTTTTAATTTTTGTCTTAAAAACAAAATAAAATTAATTTATTCAGCCACTTCAGCAAGTATTGGAAATAAAGGGAACGATAAAAATTTGTCACCATATGCATTTACAAAAGCAAAAAATATAGAAATGTTAGAAAATCTTAAAAAATGGTATAATTTTAAATTTGAAATTATCTATTTTTATAATGTGTACGGTCCAAGACAAATTCAGTCAGGAGATATGGCAACCATTATAGGGATATTTGAAAAACAATATAAAAAAAAAATACCGCTTACAGTTGTTAAACCTGGAACACAATCAAGAAGGTTTACACATATTTCTGATACAATTAAGGTTTGTTATTTATCATGGAAAAAAAATAAGTGCAGACATTATAGTATATCAAATAAAAAAAGTTTTACTGTTTTAGAAGTTGCAAAAATGTTTAAATCTAAAATTAAATATCTTCCTCATAGAAGAGGTGAAAGATATGCTTCAGCCTTAACTAGTATGAATTTATCAAATAAGGTTCATAAATTTTTTGGAAAAGTAAAACTTGAAGATTATATAAAAAATATTGTTAAAAACTCTTAAAAATTCACTTTTTTCATTGTTTACAATATTTTAAATTTAGGTATAACTTTTTTGCCGGTGATTATTGCGAAGGGGTTATACCCGATCCCATTTCGAACTCGGAAGTCAAGCCCTTCTGCGCCGATGGTACTTTGTCTTAAGACATGGAAGAGTAGGACGTTGCCGGCATCTTAAATGTAAAAATATGAAAATTAAAAGTTCCTTAAAGTCTATAAAAAAAAGAGATCTAAATTCAAAATTAGTTAGAAGAAGAGGAAGAGTTTACATAATCAACAAAATAAACCCAAAATATAAAGCCCGTCAAAAATAATTTAAATATATATAAGAGGTTATTTAAATTTAGGAATATTTTTGAAGAATCTTAATTGTGGAGAACTGTCGCAATCATAACAGTTTTGGTTTTAATGTTAATAATTTTGATATAGATTTTTTTTATGAGAATTTCATCATTATTAGAAAATCAAAAAGTTGAGAAAAGAATTGCCATCACACCCGATATTGCAAAAAAATACCTAAGCCTAGGTTTTGATTTGGCGTTATCAGAAAATTATGGAGTACATTTAGGAATTAATGATAAAGAATATAAAGATTGTGGAGTTAAAATAATAAAAGATAACAATGAGTTAATTAATAATTCAGATCTAATTTTGCAATTAGGATTGTTGTCAGACGATAATTTATCTTTATTAAAAGGAAATCAAAATATAATTGGGGTTTTTGATACATATAAAAATAAAGATAAATTGGAAAAATTTGCAAAAAACAAAATTAATTTTTTTTCACTGGAGCTTTTACCAAGAATAACTAGAGCACAATCTATGGATATTCTTTCTTCTCAGGCAAACTTAGCTGGTTATAAAGCGGTAATAGAATCATTTTCTTTGTTTGAAAAGGCCATTCCAATGATGATGACAGCTGCTGGAACAGTTCCTGCTGCAAAAATTTTGGTTATAGGTGCTGGAGTCGCTGGACTACAAGCAATTGCAACTGCAAAAAGAATGGGGGCTATTGTTTTTGCTACTGATGTAAGAATTTCATCCAAAGAGCAGGTCGAAAGCTTAGGTGGAAAATTTCTAACAGTAGAAGGTGAAGAAAATCTTGAGACAGAAGGAGGCTATGCCAAAGAAGCTTCAGAAAATTTTAAAAAAAAACAAGAAGAACTGTTATCTGAAACTTTAAAAAAAATTGATATTGTAATTTGTACAGCTTTAATTCCTGGAAAAAAAGCTCCAGTAATTATTAAAGAAAATATGATAAATAATATGCAACCTGGCTCTGTGATTTATGACTTGGCCGCTATTCAAGGTGGAAATGCTGCTTTTACAAAAGTAGATCAAATAGTTGATAAAAATGGAATAAGAATAGTTGGAGAAACAAATATTTTAAATAAGTTACCAGTTTCTGCTTCTAGTTTATATGCAAAGAATTTGTTTAATTTCGTTGTTAATTTATATGATAAAGAAAATAAAAAAATAAATATTAATTTAGAAGATGAAATAATTGAAAAAACTTTAATTAAATAAAGCTATGGAAATAGATCCTTTTATATTTAGACTCAGTATTTTTATTCTTTCAATTTTTGTTGGGTATTATGTAGTGTGGAGCGTTACTCCATCTCTTCATACTCCACTAATGTCTGTAACAAACGCAATTTCTTCAGTCATAATTGTTGGGGCTATAATTGCTGCTTTGGCAGGTAACTCAGAAAATATATTTGATACTGCTAACATTTTTGGATTTATTGCAATTGTATTAGCGGCTGTGAATATTTTTGGTGGGTTTCTGGTTACTCAAAGAATGCTTGCGATGTACAAAAAAAAAAAGAAAGATAAAAAATGATTTCAGCAAATCTATCTGCCATCTTTTATCTAATATCAGGTGTGTTATTTATTTTAGCATTACGAGGACTGTCATCTCCCGAAACATCTAGACAAGGAAATTTCTTTGGAATTTTGGGAATGTTAATTGCAATTATAGTTACTTTTTTATCAATTGGAAACTTTTCTACAGGATTTTTATATCTTTTAATATTTTTATTAATTGGTGGATCAATTGGAGCTTTCATTGCATTTAAAATACCAATGACAGCTATGCCTGAACTAGTGGCAGGGTTTCATAGCTTAGTTGGATTAGCAGCTGTGTTTGTTGCTATATCCGCATTTTTAAATCCTGAAATCTTCAAATTAGGATCAACAGGGTCTATTAAGATTGCTAGTTTAATTGAAATGTCATTAGGAGCTTCAATTGGAGCAATAACATTTACTGGTTCAATCATAGCTTTTTTAAAACTTAGAGGAATAATGTCAGGTGCACCAATTACTTTTATCGGACAACATTTGATTAATCTATTATTAGGTTTATCTATTATTGTAATAATCTTTTATCTTTGCAAAACTCAGTCCGAAAATCTTTTTTGGAGTATTATTATAATATCTTTTTTAGTAGGCATTTTACTAATCATCCCAATTGGTGGAGCGGATATGCCAGTTGTAATTTCAATGTTAAATTCTTATTCTGGATGGGCAGCTGCAGGAATTGGTTTTACTTTAGAAAATACTGCCTTGATAATAACGGGAGCCCTAGTTGGTTCTTCAGGTGCAATTTTATCTTACATTATGTGTAAAGGTATGAATCGATCTTTTTTTAGTGTAATCCTAGGTGGATTTGGAGCATCTGAACAATCTTCGGCTTCAAAAACCAAAGATCAAAGACCAGTAAAAAGTGGTAATGCTGATGACGCAGCTTTCTTAATGAAAAATGCTTCTTCAGTTATAATTGTTCCTGGTTATGGAATGGCGGTTGCTCAAGCTCAACATGCCTTAAGAGAAATGGTTGATACTCTGAAAAAAAACGATATTAAAGTTTCATATGCCATTCATCCAGTTGCAGGTAGAATGCCAGGCCATATGAATGTTTTACTTGCAGAGGCCAATGTTCCTTATGATGAAGTTTTTGAATTAGATGAAATAAACAATGATTTTGCAAATGCAGATGTTGCATTTGTTATAGGTGCAAATGATGTAACCAATCCTGTTGCAAAAACAGATCCACAAAGTCCCATATATGGAATGCCTGTTTTAGACGTAGAAAAATGTAAATCTGTTTTATTTGTAAAAAGAAGTTTATCGCCAGGATATGCCGGTATTGATAATGAATTATTTTATAGAGAAAATACTTTAATGTTATTTGATGATGCAAAAAAAATGACAGAAGAGATAACGAAAAATCTGTAATTTTGGTTGCGGGGGACGGATTTGAACCGCCGACCTCAAGGTTATGAGCCTTGCGAGCTACCAGGCTGCTCCACCCCGCGCTGAGAGCACTTATACATAAAATATATCACTAATAAAGAAAAAAATTTTTAGTTAGCTTTTTTCTTAATTTTTGCTTATTTTACATTATGACCGATTTAAATTTTTTTTTTAAAAAATATACATATAATCTTAATAACTCTATAACAAATATTAATCTTAAAAATCTTAGAATAGCTTCAAAATTAATGCTTGATGTAATTAAGAAAGGAAATACTATTTATGTTTGTGGAAATGGTGGCTCAGCAGCAATTGCAAATCACTATGTTTGTGATTTTTTGAAATATTTTAGACAGAGATCAAATTTTACCCCTAAAATTGTAAGTCTGTCAAATAACATTGAAACTATAACTGCTATCGCAAATGATATAGATTATAAATATATTTTTAAATATCAGCTAGAGTCTTTATATAAAAAAGGTGATATATTATTAATTATAAGTTCCTCTGGAAATTCTGAGAACATTAAAGAAGTTTTAAAATTCACAAATAAAAAAAATATCAAAACTATTGGATTTAGCGGATTTAAAGGTGGTTATTTAAATAAAAATTCAAGTATATCTCTTCATGTAAAAGCAATGAATTATGGAATTTCAGAGGACTCGCATCACATACTAATGCATATAATCTTACAGTATTTGATTGAATCAGTAAAAAAATAGAACAATTTAATTTTAATTTATATCCTATTTTTTAATTTATTTAATTTTTTAACTCTTTTGATATTTTCTTGTAAAATTCTTTTTTTCTTTTCTGATGGTTTTTCATATGTATTTTTTAATTTGATAATTTTAAAAAAACCATCTCTTTGAAGTTTCTTTTTTAGAACCCTCAAAGCTTGCTCAACATTATTATCTTTAACTTCTATTTTAATAAATACCTCCGGAAAAGAGCTTAGTTAGCATTTTCAAATTTATTTGTCTATTATAATACATATTCATCATTGGGCTGCTACTTTTTCTTTTAGTTTTTTTTCTCTTTTAATTCTTCTTTCTGCTTTTTCTATAGCTTCAATAAGGTCTTTTTGAGAAAACAATCCCATTGCAACAGGGTCTTTAGGATTTAAATTATTAAAGTTCCAATAATTTTTGCTTCTTATGGAAGTTACAGAATTTTTGGTAATACCAACTAATTTTGCAATTTGTGAGTCTTTTAAGATTGAGTGTTGCTTTATTAACCATAAAGCAGAATCTGGTTTATCTTGTCTCTTTGATAGAGGTACATATTTTTTTATTTTTTTTTCTTCATTTTCAATATTTACATTATAAGTCTTTATGTTAAGTGGCCTACTCTCATCTTTTGAAGATAATTCAATTTCTTCTCTTGTTAATTGTCCAGACATAATTGGATTATAACCAACAATACCTTTGGCTACATCACCATCTGCTATTCCTTGAATTTCAACTTCATGCATATTGCAAAAATTTGCTATTTGTTTAAAAGTTAAAGTTGTATTTTCAACTAACCACACAGCTGTTGCCATTGGCATTAAAGGTGCATTAGACATTAATTTTTTTTCTCTGACCGAAAATTTTGAAATTTTTTGTTAAACTTACTTACTCTTCCTTTATCTAAAAGCTTCTGTTTTCCACCAGTCCACGCAGCATGAGACTTTGGATCAATCTCTAGCTTTAAAACTTCTCCTTCTGAACCCCAGGTCGAACGTGTCTCAAATTGAGTTCCATCTGTCATTTCAATTTTTATTTTGTGGTAGTCAGGATGAATTTTTTTTTTCATAAGGGGACTTATAACAAAAGAAATCTGAAAAACAATTAAAACTTATTAAGTTTTTTAAGCATTTTTTCGTTTATAGAGTTTGAGGCTGCTGTAATTTTGATATTTTCTATAATCGATAAATCTAACTTTGAAATTTTTCCTCCTGCTTCCGTTACTAAAACGACTCCTGCAGCAACATCCCATAGATTTAAATTGTTTTGAAAGTAACCGTCAAATCTTCCTGAAGCTACATAAGCTAAATCTAAAGCTGCGCTTCCTGTTTCTCTAGTTTTTAAATCTTCATATATTTTTTTATTTCTTCCAGTAGCAAAAAGACAATCTTCAATATTTTTTTTTTTCGAAACTCTTATTCTCTGATTATTAAAATAAGCTCCACTATTTTTTTCAGCATAAAAAATCTCATTTTTTATTGGGTCAAAAACTAAACCTGAAATTATTTCGTTTTCAAATTTGTGTGCAATAGATATAGCAAAATGAGGAACTCCATGTAAAAAATTATTAGTTCCATCTATAGGGTCTATTATCCATATATTTTTCTTATCAAAATTTTCTATAACTCCAGCTTCCTCACTTATTATTGAAAATTTTTTTCTAGATTTAGATAATTCTTCTATAATTATTTTTTCAGCTTTGATATCAGCATTTGATACAAAATCTGAAGGTCCTTTAACTGATACTTGTAAATTTTCAACCTCACCAAAATCTCTAATTAAAATTTTTGATGCCTTCTCTGCTGCTTTTATCATTATATTTAAATTAGCTGAAATTGATTTCATTTTATTTTTTCTTTACATATTCAATTGTTCTTGTATCAACAATAATTTCATCACCACTTTCTATAAATGGCGGTACCTGAATTTTTAAACCATTCTCAAGTACAGCGGGTTTATAAGACGATGAGACTGTCTGCCCCTTTAAAGCAACATCTGTATTATCAACTTTACAATTTATTTGATTTGGAAGCTGTACTGTAATTGGTTTTTCATTATATATACTAATAGTTACTTCCAGATTTTCTGAGAGAAAATTTCCCTTTTCCCCTAATATATTTTTACTTATATTTATTTGCTCAAATGTTTTTGCATCCATAAAAAAATAATTATCATTATCATCATAGAGATAAGAATATTTTACTTCCTCAATTGATGCTTTCTCTATTGTTTCATTAGATCTAAATCTTTCATTAAGTTTAGTATTTTTATTGATACTTTTCATTTCAACTTGATTAAAAGCACCACCTTTTCCTGGTTTTACATGTTGAGTTTTTGTAACCTCCCAAAGATCATCCTTATACTCTAGAAGCATTCCTGGCTTTATTTCATTAGCAGATATTTTCATTTTAATTTTCTAATAGCCTCGATAGGTTTAAGTTTTTTATTATTCCAAATGTAGCCTGAAATAGCTAAAAAGTTTGCTTTATTCAATAAAAGTTTTTTATAATTCTTAGAATTTATGCCTCCAATTGCAACTAAAGGTATTTTAGTGATTTTTTTAGCATCTATTAAAAGTTTTTTTGGGGCTTTGTATTTTACCTTTTTTGTTTTTGATGAATAAAAAGCTCCAATCGCAATATAATCTGCACCCTCTTTGGATGCTTTTTTGATCAATTTTATGGAGTTATGGCAAGTAATACCAATAATTTTATTTTTTAGTATTAATCTGGCATTTTTAATTGAACCATCATTTTGACCGATATGGCACCCATCTGCACCTATTTTTTTTGCTACCAAAGGACTATCATTTATAATGAATTTTACTTTATTTTTTTTACAAATATTTTTAATTCTTTTTCCAATTGAAATTATTTCTTTAATTTTCTCTTTTTTTAATCTTAACTGAAAATACGATATATTATTATTTTTAAGCAAAAGATCTAAATCTTTAAAAAAATTACTGTTTTTAATATTTTTTGGAGAAATAAGATAAATAAATTTTTTATTTTTTTTCAATATCCTCTGTCCAGTTGCCTTTGGCAGCTAAACTACACATATTAGCTCTATGGTTAAAAATTTTTTGTGTTCCATTAATATCTTCTTGGTTTTTAGCCCAATATTTAAGAGCACTTTGTTGAAGAGCTCTTCCATAAGAAAATGTCATTAAAAAATTTGAGTCATTTAATTTATTTATACTATTTAAGTTTTTGGCTGCCTCTTCTTCTGATTGACCTCCAGATAAAAAAGCTATACTTGGAACCTCATTAGGAACACTTTTTTTCAGGCATTCCAAAGTCATTTCAGCAATTACTTGAGTTGATAATTTTTGATTAGAGCTTGATCCTGGCAGTATCATATTAGGTTTTAATATTATACCTTTTAAATCAACTTTGTTATGATCCAGTTCATCAAAACATTTTTTAATTACTTCAGAGGTAATTTTTAAACAGTCTTCAGCTGAATGATCTCCATCCATTAAAACTTCAGGCTCTACAATAGGAACCATGCCAGATTCTTGCGCTAATGCTGAATATCTTGCTAATGCATGAGCATTTGAAGTTTTTGCTAAATCGCTAGGGTATTCTTTAGAAATAATATAAACACCTCGCCATTTTGTAAATCTAGCTCCAAGTTTATAGTATTCTTTTAATCTTTCTCTTAAACCATCTAATCCTTCTGTGATTTTTTCATCAGAAGAATTGGCTAAAGTTTTTGCACCAGTATCAACTTTAATTCCTGGCAAAGCACCATTAGCTGAAATTATTTCGGAAATTTTTCTTGAATTATATTCTTGTCTGATTGTTTCGTCATACAATATAACACCTCCAATACATTTCTTCATACTTCCAGAAGAGAAAAGAGAATGTCTAAATTTTAATCTTTTTTCTGGACTTGAATCCGTGCCAACACTTTCTAATCTTTTAGTCATCGTTGCAGTACTTTCGTCCGCAGCTAAAATTCCTTTTCCATTACTAGTAATTTTTAATGCTATATTATTTAGTTCAGACATTTTGATTTAATGCTTTTATACCAGGTAAAGTTTTTCCTTCAAGATATTCTAAAAAAGCTCCACCAGCAGTTGAAACAAACGTAAAAGAATTCATTTTATTAAATTTATTTATTGCTGCTACTGTTTCACCACCTCCCGCTACAGAAAAAATTTTATTATTATTGGTTCTTTGTGAAATTATTTCTAAAATTTTCCTGGTACCCTCTTGAAAATTTGGATTTTCAAAATATCCAGCAGGACCATTCCATAATACTGTATTAGTCTCATCAATGATTTCTTTTATTATAGTTATTGTTTTCTTACCTATATCTAAAATTATATCATTTTCATTTATATCATTTATGTCTTTATTTGTCCCAAAGCTTTCTTTGCTTTGAGAAACGACTACATCTACAGGATAGGTAATTTTACAATTATATTTTTTAGAATTTGCTAGAATTTCTTTAATTAAATCCTCACAATTATTTTCACATATAGAATTTCCTACTTTTCTACCAGTATGCTTTAATAAAGTATTCGCCATCCCACCAACAATGATTACATTATCAAATTTCTTTATTAGATTGTTTATAATTTTTATTTTTGTTGAAATTTTTGATCCCCCTATAATAAGTGTAATTGGTTTTTTTATCTCAGAGGTTATTTTTTTTAGTGCATTAATTTCTTCAGTAATTTGTAAACCATAGTAAGAAGGAATGAATTTAGTGATTCCATCCACTGAAGCATGAGATCTGTGAGATACCGAGAAAGCATCATTTACATAAATATCACCCAAATTTGAAATTTCTTTTGCAAATCTTTCATCATTAATTTCTTCCTTTTTATTGAATCGGATATTTTCCAACATCATAATAGAGCTATTTTCAATATTATTAACTTCTGAAAGCTCAATTTTATCAATCTTTTTATTATTAAAAGTTATTTCTTTATTAATTAAAGAACTCAATTTTTTAGAAATTGGCTTTAAAGACATTCCTTCAACTATTTCTCCTTTAGGTCTTCCTATGTGAGATAAAATTATTATTTTTGCTTGTTTTTCTATTAATAATTTTATTGTTGGGATTATTTTTTCAATTCTTGATATTTCAGATATAGCTCCATTTTTCATAGGAACATTCAGGTCTACTCTAAGTAAAACTTTTTTACCTTTTAAATTTAAATTTTGATCAGAAATTAGTTTCATAAAACTTTATATTTTATGAATATATTTTGCCAAATCACACATTCTTGATGCAAATCCCCACTCATTATCATACCACGCCGAAACTTTTCCCATTCTATCACCTATAACGCTTGTTAAAGATAAATCTACTATCGCAGAATTTGGGTTATGATTAAAGTCAATTGAAACAAGTTTTTCTTCTGTAGTTTCGATAATATTTTTTAATTCTTTATCTGAAGCTTTTTTAAATGACTCATTTATTTTTTTTAAGGTTAGCTTCTCTTTTGAATTAAATATAAAGTCAACCAGCGAAACATTTGGAGTAGGTACTCTCATAGCCAGACCTTCAAGTTTACCTTTTAGTTCAGGTATAATTTCACCAATTGCTTTAGAGGCCCCCGTTGATGTTGGAACTATCGATTGACCAGCTGATCTGGCTCGTCTTAAATCCTTGTGTGAATTGTCTAATAATCTTTGATCAGTTGTATACGAATGAATTGTTGTCATAAAACCATTTTGAATTTCAAATTCTTTGTTTAACACATATGCTACTGGAGCTAGACAGTTTGTAGTACAAGAAGCTGCAGAAATAATTAAATCATTCTTGTTTATTTTTTTATGGTTTACACCAAACACAATTGTTTTATCTGCATTTTTGCATGGAGCTGAAACAATTACTTTTTTTGCTCCATTTTTTATATGTTGAAGGGATTTTTCTTTAGAATTATTTTTTCCAGTACATTCTAAGACAATATCAACATCATATTTTTTCCAATTTATTTCACTTAACTCTATTTCTTGTGAGAAGCTTATTTTTTTTTTATTAATAATTAAATTTTTTTCATTATAACTTATTTTAGAATTAAATTTTCCATGAATAGAATCATATTTTAATAATTGACTACTTATTTCAGAATTTGTTCTATTATTTACATGTTTAATTTCAATATTATTATTTTTATTTTCAATAATAGATCTTATGATCATTCTTCCAATTCTGCCTAAACCATTAATTCCAATTTTAACTGTCATAATTTATTTAACTAATTTTTTAATTTTTCTTGTAATTTTATCTACTGTTAACCCAAAGTATTTATAAACATCTTTGTAAGGAGCACTTTTACCAAAATCATTTAAACCAAAACTGATTCCATGTTCACCTATATATTTTTTCCAACAGTCTGTCGATCCAGCTTCTATAGATATTTTATACTTTGTCTCATTTATTATTTTTTCCTTATATTTAAAAGATTGTTTTTCGAAAATTTCTTGGCAGGGCACAGATATAACTTTTGAATAAATATTTTGTGTGGCCAATTTATGACTTATCTCTTTTGCTAAATTTACTTCTGAACCACTTGCAAATATTGTTAATTTAATGAGATTATTAGATCTAAATATTTCATATGCACCTTTTGAACATCTATTTCCTTTAGAAAATTTATTAATATTTAAATTTGTCTTTTGTCTTGTCAAAGCTAAAATGCTAGGAGTATTCTTATTCGTCAAAGCTAACTCCCAACATTCATAAGTTTCTATTGTATCTGCTGGTCTAAAAATATTTAAATTAGGAATTGCCCTGAGTCCTGTAAGTTGTTCTACTGGTTGATGGGTAGGGCCGTCTTCTCCTAAACCAATTGAGTCATGAGTCATTACATAAATTACTCTTTGTTTCATAAATGCTGACAATCTAATTGAAGGCTTGCAATAATCACTAAAAATTAGGAAGGTTCCACCATACGGTATTAAATTGCCATGCATTGCAATCCCATTCATTGTTCCACACATTGCGTGTTCCCTAACACCGTAATGAATATAGTTACCATCGAATTTACCTGGTTTAATAATTATATGATTTTTTGTCTTTGTATTATTTGATCCTGCCAGGTCTGCAGATCCACCAATGAGTTCTTTGATAGATTCTGTCAAAACATTTAATATTTTTTCAGATGATTTTCTTGTTGCAATATTTTCTGGATTTTTTAAAAATTTTTCTTTTTCTAATTTAACTATCTTTGAGACTCTCTTTGTATAATTATTCTTTTTTAAAATAAATTTATGTTTTTTAGCTTTTTTAGATGCAATATCTCCAATATTTCTCCATGCACTTAAAATATTTTTTGGAACCTCAAATGGTTTATATTGCCATTTTAATTTTTTTCTTACTAAGTTTATCTCCTTTTTACCCAAAGGACTTCCATGCGCAGACGCTGTGCTTGATTTGTTTGGTGAACCAAAACCAATAATTGTTTTACAAGATATACAAGTTGGTTTATTAGAAGATTGTGCTTTTTTTATTGCCTTATAAATTTGCTTAAAGTTATGACCGTTAACTTGTAAATAATTCCATCCATAACTGTGAAATCTTTTTTTAGTATCATCCGATACCGCAAGGCTTGTTGGACCATCTATTGATATTTTGTTGTCATCAAATAGTAAAATCAAATTTTTTAATTTTAAATGACCGGCCAAACTTAATGCTTCGTGGCTAATACCTTCCATCAAACATCCATCTCCTGCTAGCACATAAGTTTTGTGATCTATTTTTTTTTGACCTAGTTTTTTTTTTAATATCTCTTCAGACAAAGCAAATCCTACTGAATTTGCTATACCTTGTCCTAGTGGACCTGTGGTTGTTTCTATGCCAGAATTAGGTATATATTCTGGATGACCAGCGCAAATCGAATTTAGTTGTCTAAAATTTTTTATATCCTTAAGTCTAATGCTTTTGTAACCTGTTAAGTATAGCAAAGAATATAAAAGCATAGATCCATGACCCGCTGAAAGAACGAATCTATCTCTATTTACCCAACTAGGATTTTTTGGATCGAATTTTAGAAAGTATTTGAATAAAACCGTCATGACATCAGCCATTCCCATAGGCATTCCAGGATGTCCGGAATTAGCCTTTTCCACAGCATCCATTGAAAGAAACCTCAATGCATTTGATAAATTCTTAATCTGCTCGTTCAAAAATTATCCTATCTAGACTTAGAAGACTCAATTTAATAATATACATATATATATATGAAAAGTATTAATGAAAAAGAAAAAAAATTGACCGATGTACTATCAAGATTAAATCTTTTAAATCCAGAGAACTCAACTTTGAGAGAAAATATAAGAATTATTAGTACTCAGAAAAATCAATTAGAAATTGAAAAAAAAGCAATTGAAGAAAAATATTCAAAACTAAAAGAAGAATATAATATTTTAAACTCAAAACTTGTGGAAATAAGTGAAAAAAAAATTTTAGATAGTAAAAAAGAGAATGAGATTTCCCAAAAAATTGATGAATTAAATCAGGAAACAGATACTCTTCTGGAGGAAATAGATAAATGGCAAATGTAAATATAATATTTAATGGAAAAGAATTTCTTCTGTCATGTGAAGATGGGCAAGAAGAACATTTACAAGAACTTTCGATGCATCTAAACGAAAAATTTGATAATTTAAAAAAATCATTAGGAAATATTGGTGAAAATAAACTTTTATTAATCACTTCAATAACTACAATGGATGAATATTTTGAAACAAAAAAGAAAATAGACGAAAAGATTAAGGAACTAAATATTTTAACTGCAAAATTTAAAGAATTAAAAAATTTAGTATATGAATATAAAGAAAAAAAAGAAGATGAGATAAAAAGACTGGATCAAGAACAGGTTAATTTAAAAAATGAAATTGATCAAAATAAAGATGAATATGAAAAATTAATTGATACTACCACTAGTGAAATTGAAAATTTTCTTAAAAAAGCAAGTTCAGATAATTCTGTACAATAAAATTTTGTGTCAAAATCAATATTAAGAAAAAAATTAATTCGGAAAAGGCAAATTAAAAATAAGAATTCAATTAGCATTTCCACAAAAAAATTTTATAATTTAATTAAAAATTATGATTTAAATAATATAACTGTAGGTGGATACTACCCAGTAAACTATGAAGTCGATGATTTAGATTTACTTAAAGAGTTAAGTAAGAAGCAAATTACAATTTCATTACCAGCAATAAGTAAAAAAAATTGTATGGATTATTATACTTGGTCTTTTAGCAATATATTAAACATCAATAAATATGGAATACCAGAACCAGAAAAAAAAAGACTTGTATATCCTGACATTCTAATTGTACCCATGGTAGCGTTTGATGAAAGGTTATATAGATTAGGTTATGGTGGTGGTTATTACGACAGATATATAGAAAAAATATCTTTTAAAAAAAAAACCTTATTAATCGGTCTTGCACATACTTGTCAAAAAGTATCTAGAATTCCAAATAATAAATATGATAGGAAACTAGATTTTATAATAACAGAAAAATATATATTGGGATGAAAATTTTATTTTTAGGAGACATTGTAGGTAGATCAGGATGTGAAGCTATAAAAAAAAATTTACCTAAAATTATTTTGGATAAAAAGATAGACTTTTGCATTGTAAATGGTGAAAATGCTGCTGATCAGGGAGTCGGAATAACAGAAAAAATTTCAAAAGATTTATTTAACTCTGGCGTAGATGTTATCACTACTGGCAATCATGTATGGGATCAAAAAGAAACTGCAAATTATATAGAAAAAGAAATTAAATTGCTAAGACCAGCCAACCTTATTGAACCTTCTCCAGGAAAGGGTTTTAGAGTTTACAGTTCAAAAAATGGTTTTAAGATTGGAGTATTAAATTTAATGGGAAATATTTTTATGAAAAAATGTGAAGATGTTTTTGAAAAAGCAAATAATTTTTTAAAAAATAATAATTTAAAAAAAGATTATGATTTTTTAGTAGTAGATTTCCACGCGGAAATTACAAGCGAAAAAATGGCTATGGGATTTTTATTTGATGGTAATGCAACATTTGTAGTTGGAACACACACGCATATTCCCACAAACGATGCTAGAATATTAAAAAGAGGTACAGCTTATTTAACTGATGCAGGCATGTGTGGAGATTACGATTCAGTAATTGGCATGAATAAGAATAATTCATTAAATCGTTTTTTGAAAAAAGATTCAAAAAAACATTATCCTGCAGAAGGAATCGCAACATTGTGTGGGGCAATAGTAGAATGTGATAGATCAACAGGATACGCAAGGAATATTGAAAACTTAATAAGAGGAACTGACTTAAAAAATACTATTTAAATTATGGCTGGACACTCTCATTGGGCAGGAATAAAACATAAAAAAGATAGAGTCGATAAACAAAAATCAAAAATTTTTACTAAAATTTCAAAAGAAATAACAGTAGCAGCAAAGCTGGGAGATAAAGATCCGGAAATGAACCCAAGGCTTAGATCTGCAATACAATCTGCAAGATCATCAAATATGCCTAAAGAAAATATTAAAAGGGCTATTGATAAGTCTGAAATTAATACGGGTTCTAATTATGAAAATTTAAGATATGAGGGTTTTGGACCAAGTAGAGTTGCTGTAGTTGTAGAAACTCTTACAGATAATAAAAATAGGACAGCATCAAACTTAAGAAAAATTTTTCAGAAATCTGGAGGTAGTTTAGGAACCCAAGGATCGGCATCTCATAATTTTAATCAAATTGGTGTAATAAAAATTCAAAAACTAGAAATTTCTGATGACAAAATTTTTGAATTAGCAATAGAGTCGGGAGCAAATGAATGTAAGTCTAACCAAGACTTTCATGAAATACATTGTGATAAAAATGATATATATAATGTTAAAAAAAAACTTGAGAAATATTTAAATAATTTTCTCTATACAGGTATAGAATGGTTGCCAATCATGTTTTTGGAAGTAAAAGAAAAAGACAAAGAAAATATAATTCATTTTTTAGAAAATTTGACAGATGATGATGATGTACAAAATGTATATTCAAATATAAAGGTATAATTGATTTAATGTTAATAATTGGCATAGACCCAGGAATTTCAGGAGCAATTTGTTTTTTTGAAAATGGAGAAGTTAAGGAAATAATTGAAATGCCCACAATGGCGGATGGGAAAAAAAATAAAAAACAAATAAATGGAACGCAAATTTATAATGAAATATTAGTAAGAGTTAGAGATTTTTCAAAAAAAGATATATTTGTAGTAATAGAGCAAGTCTCAGCTATGCCTGGACAGGGAGTAACAAGCATGTTTAATTTTGGTCAATCTTTCGGAGTTATAAAGGGCATTTGTTCAGCCATGCAATTATCGACCTACTTTATCAGACCTGTGAAATGGAAAAAATATTTTGGTTTAATTAAGTCTGAAAAAGATGCAAGTAGAACAAAAGCGATTGAAATATTCCCATATATATCCTCAAATTTATCAAAAAAAAAAGATGCCAACAAAGCTGATGCAATTTTAATTGCCAGTTTTTTTCACAATACTTACCAAAAAAACGATTAAACTTTACGTCATTTAAGTCAAATTGATGACACATTTTAGTGTGAAACCTATTTTATGGAAGCTGAGATTAGTTCACAAGCAGTAGGTCTTACAAGTAGTGCAGATTTTTCTATATTAACATTATTTGTTAGAGCAGATATAATCGTTAAATCAGTAATAGTTATTTTAATTGCTGCATCAATATTTTCTTGGGCAATAATAATTGAAAAAATAAGATTATTTAATAAAATTAATAAAAGCTCAGAAGAATTTGAAGAAAAATTTTGGAAATCTAAATCTGCAGAAACATTTTATAATAATTTACCTTCAAATATTAACGATCCAATGGCCAGCGTTTTTAAAAGCACAATGCAAGTTGTTATGAAAAGCAGGTCTAAATCTAATTTATCCGATAGGTTAACAAGTATACTTGAAGTTAATATTGAAAAACAAATGAATATAATTGATAAGAATTATACTTTTCTGGCAACAGTAGGGTCAACAGCACCATTTATTGGATTGTTTGGTACTGTATGGGGAATAATGAATTCTTTTCAGTCTATTGCAATTTCAAGGAATACTAGTTTAGCAATAGTTGCACCAGGAATAGCTGAAGCATTATTTGCAACTGCTCTAGGACTTCTTGCAGCAATACCTGCAGTTGTTGCGTTTAATAAATTCAGCAGTGACTCAAGAAAATATTCACAAAAATTAGAAAATTTTTCAAAAAGATTTATATCTATAATTTAAAATGGCATTTAAATTTAAACGTTCACTAAGGGAACCCATGAGCGAGATAAATGTCACTCCATTTGTAGATGTAATGTTAGTATTATTAATTATTTTTATGGTTACTGCTCCTTTGTTAACAGTTGGGGTACAAGTTGATCTTCCAGAAAGCTCAGCAGACTCTTTGCCTGAGGAACAAGAGCCTTTAACATTATCAATAAATGCAAAAGGCGAAATTTTTATCCAAGAATCTAAAGTAGAATATGATAAAATTATTGCAAAAATTCTTGCAGTTTCTAAAAATAGGACTGATACCAGAATTTATGTTAGGGGCGATAAAACCATAAATTATGGAAGAGTCCTTGAAATTATGGGAATGCTATCTGGGTCAGGATTTACAAAAGTTGCCTTGATTTCCGAACCATATAAAGAGAGATAAGTTGTACAAAAATATAATTGCATCATCCATTCTTCATTTAGGAATAATTATAATTGCAACTATGAGTTTACCTTTTATAACAAAAAAACCTATAGAACTTCCTCCAATTATATCAGTGGAGCTAATACAAATAATGGATAAAACAAATATTCCTTATGCTCCTAAAGCAAAAAAAATAATCGATGAAGTTAAGAAAAAAGAGGAGGAAAAAATAGTTTCAGAACAGGCTCCACCTAAAAAAGTTAAAAAAGAAAAGCCAGACGCTATTCCCTTGCCCGATGAAAAGCCTGAAAAAATTAGTAAAATAGAAGAAAAAAAACAAAATCCCGAAAAAATAGATAATGAAATAAAACAAGTATCAGAATTTGAAAAAGAAGAAATGTTTGATCCAGATTCTATAGCGGCATTAATAGATAAATCCAAAGAAGATATGGCAGAAACAACGGAAAAATCTAAATTAATAACACAATCTGATGATAAGAGCATGAATTTGTCTGGGCTAACTTTAAGTGAGGAAGATGCGTTAAAAGCTCAAATTTTTGGTTGTTGGAGCATACCTCTTGGATTACCATATAATGAAAATTTACTTGTGAGAATAAAACTAAAACTAAAACCCGATGGAACTGTTTCAAAGACCGAAATTATTGATCATGCAAGAATGAATATGCCTGGACAAGGTTTTTTTAAAGTATTGGCAGAAAGTGCTCTTAGAGCTATACAGCTATGCCAACCGCTCAGAGTGCCAAATACTGGCTACGAAAGATGGAAGGATATGCAATTAAATTTTGATGCAAGAGAAATGTTAGAGGGATAATGAAAAAATTTAATTATTTAATATTATCATTTATCTTATTTTTATTACCCACAAAGGTATATTCATTAATAGAAGTTGATATTACGAGAGGTAATTTAAATCCATTGCCGATAGCGGTCTCCCCCCTGTCTTCTGATAGCGAGTCGATAACTTCTTTAAATAAAAAATTAAATGTAAAAAATATTGGATTAGAAATTTCTAAAGTCGTAGAAAATAATCTTAGGACTTCAGGTTTATTTAACCCTCTAAACAAAGATGCTTTTCTTCAAAAACCAGATATAGCTCATTTAAAACCTAGATTTGAAGATTGGGCTTTAATAAAAGCTCAAGCTTTAATAACTGGAAAAGTCATGCTTCAGAATGAAAAATTAAGAGTAGAATTTAGATTATGGGATGTTCTTGCTGGTAAAGAAATGATGGCACTGGCATTTACTACCGTCCCAAAGAATTGGAGAAGGGTTGGACATATTATTACTGATAAAGTATATGAAAGACTAACAGGAGAAAAAGGATATTTCGATACAAGAATAATATATGTATCTGAAAAAGGGCCAAAAACTCAAAGAGTAAAAAAATTAGCAATTATGGATCAAGACGGTCATAATACAAAATACTTAACTTTAGGAAATGAATTAGTACTAACTCCAAGATTTAACCCAACTAACCAAATGGTAACATATTTATCTTATTTCAGAAACTTGCCTAGGGTATATTTATTAGATATTGAAACTGGCATACAAGAGGTAGTTGGAGATTTTCCGGGAATGACATTTGCCCCAAGATTTTCACCAGATGGAAAAAAAATAATTATGAGTTTTGCAAAGGATGGAAATTCAGATATTTATACAATGGATTTAGAAAATAGAATTGTTGAAAGAATTACTAATCATCCATCTATAGATACTTCACCATCTTATTCTCCTGATGGAAAATATATTACGTTTAATTCCGACAGAAGTGGTTATCAGCAAATTTATGTTATGAAAAATGATGGAACGAATGTTAAAAGAGTATCATTTGGAAAAGGACTTTATGGAACACCGGTCTGGTCCCCGCGAGGAGATTTAATTGCTTTTACAAAACTACACAAAGGAAAATTTTATATAGGAGTAATGAGAAAAGATGGAAAAGGTGAAAGGCTGTTAACAGAGAATTATTATCAAGAAGCTCCTTCCTGGTCACCAAATGGGAGAGTTCTCATTTTTTATAGAGAGACAAAATCCAATAGCAAAGGAGAAGGTTTTTCTGCAAAACTATGGTCAATTGACTTAACTGGTTATAATGAGAGACTAGTTGATACAGAAACAGATGCTTCAGACCCATCTTGGTCATCTTTGTTGAGCAATTGATAAAAATTCAACAAATACTATTGATTTTTAAGCTTGAAAGATCTACTCATGTGTGAGAAAAAGTTTAACAAATAAGATTTAAGGAGCAGTAATGAATTTAATGAAAGTTTATAAAAACACATTTTTAGCACTGATATTAAGCTTGGTACTTTCAGCGTGTGCAACTCAAAAAAAGGGTGACGCACCTCAAATGCAAGGTGACGTATATACAGGAACAGATACAGTAAAATATTTAGCCTCAGGAGTACCTGACAGAGTTTTCTTTGCAACAAATGAATCGATTTTAACAACTAAATCAAGGGATACTTTGAGAAAACAAGCTGCTTGGTTAAGAAAAAATTCAAGTATTAATGTTGTTGTAGAAGGTCATGCAGACGAAAGAGGTACAAGAGAATATAACTTAGCATTAGGCGAAAGAAGAGCGAATGCAGTTAAAGACTATCTAATGACTTATGGAATTTCTTCAAACAGAATTTCAGTTATTAGTTACGGAAAAGAAAGACCTGTTGATTCTGGATCAGATCCATTGGCTTGGTCAAAAAACAGAAGATCAGTAACAGTAAAAGCTAACTAATAATAATATAAATTTTAAAGACCCTGAAAACTTTTAAAGTTCTCAGGGTCTTTTTTTTGCCATCATTATAACTACAAATAAAAATTATGAAAAATTTAAATAAATTTTATTATTTATTCTTAATTTTCTGCCTATTAATATTTAATACAAAAGTTTTTTCAGACAACCATAATGTAAATGAGATACTAAAAATTATCCAACAAGATTTAAAAACTTTGGAGAAAGCAGTATACTCAGACAATTTAAATTTAAGTGAAGGTGAAAATCAATCTTTAAACAGTATTGATCAAAATTCAGAAGAGGTGCTAACTAGACATTTGCTAAAATTATCTGATATAGAATCTCAATTTCAAGAACTAACGAATAGATTTGAAGAAATTAATTTTAAATTAGATAAACTATCAAGCAGATTAAGTAAAGTTCAAGCAGATAATCAACTGAGATTTCAACAATTAGAAAATAAAACAGTAAATTATAAATTAGAAAATAATGCCATTTCTTCAAATGTTCAGAATGAAGAGAATATATTGCCAGGCTCATCGGAGCCCCAAGATCTTGGTGCAATTTCTTATAAAGATAATGAAACTAAGCTTGAAGATCAAGAAACAGTTTCTATAGATGCAACTTCCACAGTTGTTACAGAACAATTTGAAGCAGAGGAAAAAATATTACCTGATACTACTCCAGAAAAACAATATGAATTTTCTACAAGTTTTTTAAAAGTTGGAGATTATAATACTGCAGAGAGAGCGTTTAGAGAATTTGTAATTACAAATCCAAATCATGATTTAGCTGGAAGTGCACAATATTGGTATGCTGAAACATTTAGAATAAGACAACTATATACTGATGCAGCATCGGCTTATTTAGAAGGTTATCAAAAATATCCTAAAAGTGAAAAGGCTCCTGTAAATTTATTAAAACTTGGAGTATCATTAGTACAAATTGGAGAAAAAGATCAAGGTTGTTTAATGATCACAGGAGTTAAAAAACAGTATCCTGAAGCTAATCAATCTGTTCTTCAAAAAGCCAAATATGAAGAAAAAAAGTTTGAATGCAAAAAAGATAATTCATAAAAAACTATTAAGGTATCTTTTAGATTCTAGAGTAAAAAAGTTTTATAAAACTTTTGAAAAATCAATAATTTTAAATAATATCGAAAGTAAAAAATTTTTAGTTGCCTTATCAGGTGGACCAGACAGTTTGGCACTTACATATTTAGCTAAGTGCTATTCTATACTAAATAATTGTGATGTAAAATTTGTTCATATTGATCACAGGTTGAGAAGTTCTTCATCCTCAGAAGCAAATATTTTAAAAAACCTACTAAAAAAATTTGGTATAGACTGTAAAATCCTTGTATGGAAAGGTAAAAAACCAAAATCAAATATACAATCTATATCCAGAAGAAATAGGTATAATCTAATTTTTAAATATGCTTTAAAGAATAATTTTAAATATATTTTAATTGCTCATCATATAGATGACCTATATGAAAATTTTGTTATAAGATTAGTAAGAGGATCAGGCCTTAAAGGTCTAGTGTCTTTTAGTAAAAAAACAGTAAATTATAGTAGAAAGACAGTAATAATGAGACCATTATTAGAGATGAAAAAAGACAATCTAATTTTTTTGTCAAATAAAATTTTTAAAAAATATTTTAAAGATCCCACAAATAAAAATACAACTTTTGCAAGAACAAGAATAAGAAATTTATTAACGAAATTAAAGCAAGAGGGTTTTGATGATAAAAAACTTAAACAAACAATTAAAAATTTATCTGATGCAGATAATTCTATAAATTATTACGAAAATCAAAATATAAAATTAAATGTAAATTATCTAAAAAATAATTCAGCATATATTTTAAATGAAAGTTTTTTTAAACAACCTAATGAGGTAGTTTTCAGATCTTTTTCAAGTTTATTAAGAAAAGTTGGAGGGAAATATTATGCTGCTAGAGGAAAAAAAATTAATCAAACTATACATGATATAAATGTAAAAAAATTCAATAAAATGACATTATCTGGCTGTATAATTGAAAAAGTCAGTAATTCAGTAATCATTTATAGAGAAAATCGAGAAAAAAAGTAAAATTGTACTAATTTGACACTTGTTTAATGCAGAATAATTCTTAATTTATACATATGAATTTTAAAAATTTAGCAATGTGGGCAATAATAGTTTTTTTGACTATTGGCTTATATAATATGTTTAAAAACCCTCAAGGAAACATTAGTCAAAAAAATAATATAATATTTTCTGAATTCTTAACCCAAGTTGATAACGGGAGAGTTGTTGAAGTAGAAATTCAAGGAAATAATATTAAAGGGATAATGTCAGATGGAAAAATATTTACAACCTACTCACCAAATGACCCAAATTTAATTGAAAAATTATCTGCTAAAGGAGTAAGCATTTCTGCAGCACCTATTGAAGAAAAAATGCCCTCGCTATTAGGAGTATTACTCTCTTGGTTTCCAATGTTATTATTAATAGCAGTTTGGATATTCTTTATGAGACAAATGCAAGGCGGTAAGGGAGGTGCAATGGGCTTTGGAAGATCTAAAGCAAAAATGATGAATGAATTAAAAGGAAAAGTTACATTTAATGATGTGGCGGGAGTCGAAGAAGCAAAGGAAGAGGTTGAAGAAGTAGTCGAGTTTTTAAAAGATCCTAAAAAATTTAGTAGACTTGGTGGAAAAATACCAAGAGGATGTTTGTTAGTGGGTCCTCCTGGAACGGGAAAAACTTTACTTGCGAGAGCAATAGCTGGAGAGGCCGATGTACCTTTCTTTACAATATCAGGATCAGATTTCGTTGAAATGTTCGTAGGTGTTGGCGCATCTAGAGTAAGAGATATGTTTGAACAAGGAAAGAAACACTCACCCTGTATTATCTTTATAGATGAAATTGATGCAGTTGGAAGGAGTAGGGGTGCAGGACTAGGAGGAGGAAATGATGAAAGAGAACAAACTTTAAATCAACTTTTAGTCGAAATGGATGGATTTGACACAAATGAAGGAGTGATAATTATTGCAGCAACAAATAGACCAGATGTTTTAGACCCAGCACTTTTAAGACCAGGGAGATTTGATAGACAAGTTGTGGTTTCACTACCCGATATAATTGGAAGAGAGAAAATATTAAAAGTTCATTCAAAAAAAATATCGATGTCACCAGATATTAATTTAAGAACAATTGCTCGAGGAACACCCGGGTTTTCAGGAGCTGATCTAGCTAACTTAGTAAATGAGTCAGCGCTTCTTGCGGCTCGAAAAAATAAAAGAATAGTTACAAATGCAGAATTTGAAGAAGCAAAAGATAAAGTTATGATGGGTGCTGAAAGAAGATCAATGATTATGACTGAAGAGGAGAAAAAACTGACAGCATATCATGAGGCAGGTCATGCAATAGTAACAATTAATGAAAAAGCAGCTTACCCAATTCATAAGGCAACTATAATTCCAAGAGGAAGAGCATTAGGGATGGTAATGCAGTTACCTGAAAAAGATGAAGTGTCACAAACTAGAGAACAGCTACATGCGCAAATGGCAATTGCCATGGGAGGAAGGGTTGCAGAGGAAATTATTTTTGGAGATGAAAAAGTAACCACAGGTGCCACAAGTGATATTGAACAAGCAACAAAAAGAGCCAGAGCAATGGTAATGAGAGCAGGACTTAGCAAAGAATTGGGCCCAATAGCATACGGTGAAAATGAAGAAGAAGTATTTTTAGGTCGTTCAGTAGCTAGAACACAAAATATGTCAGAAGAAACTGCAAAAAAAGTTGATGCAGAAATAAAAAAGTTTGTTGAGAAAGGCTATGAAAGAGCAAAGAAAGTACTTACTGAAAAAATGGATGATTTACATAAACTAGCAAAAGCACTTCTTACTTATGAGACGTTATCAGGTGAAGAAATAGAAAATTTAATAAACAAAAATATTTATCCAGATAAAAAAGAAGATCTAAAAAGTGATGAGGGCGAACAAAGTTCGGCTCTTGGATCTATTGGACTAAAACCTAAAGTAGTTCATTAATCAATAATGCAAAAATATTACACTAGGGCGTGTAATTTTTATTATGGAAGAAAGTCAGTTGAAAAAGTATTAAATAAGTCAGCTCTACCTCTTAACGATAATAATCTAATATCATTTGATAGCATAGAAATTATTTCAAGAAAAAATATTAAAAGGATAAATGTTAAAAAAATAAATTCATTAAAACCTTTTTTAAAAAAAAAAATTAAAAAAGATTTAAAAGAAATTATAAAAAAAAAAAAATTTAAAGGTTTAAATTTTTCAGATGTTCCACTTTTAATGGGAATTATAAATTTAACACCTGATAGTTTCTCTGATGGAGGAAAATATAATAAAAAAAATAAAGGATTTCATCACGCAAAGTACTTAATTAAAAAAGGATGTAAGATTTTAGATATTGGGGGAGAGTCCACAAGACCTGGAAGCAATGAAGTAGAAAAGAAAAAAGAATGGAAAAGAATAAATATTACTTTAAAAAAATTAAAAAAAATAAAAAAATTTGTTTCACTGGATACAAGAAAAAGTTGGATAATTAAAAAAGCAATTAATTATAAAATTAATTTGATTAATGATGTTTCAGGCTTAAGTTATGATTCTAACACAATAAATATTTTGAAAGATTCTAAAATACCTTTTGTCATTCACCACATGAAAGGCAATCCCAAGACTATGCAAAAAAATCCAATTTATAAAAATGTACTTTTAGATATTTATGATTTTTTTGAAACCAAAATAAAAAAAATTAAATTAAATGGAATTAAGCATGAAAACATAATTTTGGACCCAGGTATTGGTTTTGGTAAAAACTTGAAACATAATATTACTCTTATGAGTAAAATTTCTATTTTTCACTCCTTGGGTTTTCCTATAATGTTGGGAGTTTCTAGAAAAAGATTTATTAAAGATTTATCTGGAAACAACGATAGTAAAGAAAGATTAGGTGGAACAATATCTTCAAGTTTATATGCTATGATGCAAGGTGTTCAAATATTAAGAGTTCATGATGTTAATGAAGTTAATCAGAGCTTAAAGGTTTTTAAATCATTAAAATTTTTATAATGTCTAAAAAATATTTTGGTACTGACGGAATAAGAGGAGAGGTAAATAAAGGAAACATTAATGGAGAAATGTTTTTCAGGTTTGGTCTTGCTGTAGGAACTTATTTTAAAAATATAAGAAAAACTAAACAAACTGCTATTATTGCAAAAGATACTAGATTATCCGGTTATGCTTTAGAGCCTGCATTAGTTTCAGGATTAGCTTCAGCTGGAATGCATGTTTACACATTAGGACCTTTACCGACAAATGGACTTGCAATGTTAACAAAAAAAATGAGAGCTAATATGGGAATTATGATAACCGCATCTCATAATCCTTATTATGACAATGGATTAAAATTATTTGGACCTGATGGTCTAAAATTATCCGATAACATAGAGAGAAAAATTGAAAAATTAATTGACTCCAAAATAATTAAAAATTTATCAATTCCAAGCGCTCTCGGTAGAGTTAAGAGACTCGAAAATGCAAATGAAAAATATATTCAAATTTTAAAAAAAAATTTTCCTAAAAATTTTAGCTTAAGTGGAACAAAAATTGCAATTGATTGTGCAAACGGCGCTAGCTACAAGTCAGGCCCTAAACTATTTAAATCTTTAGGAGCTAAAGTTTATGATATAGGAACATCACCCAATGGTATTAATATTAATGATAATTGTGGATCCACATTCCCAGATAGGATTAAATTTTTGGTTAAAAAACACAGAGTAAATTTAGGTATAGCTCTTGATGGTGATGCAGATAGAATAATTTTATGTGATGAAAGAGGAAAAATAATTGATGGTGATCAGATCATTGCAATGTTAGCTAATAGGTGGAAAAGAAAAAAAATTCTAAAAGGAGGTGTTATAGGAACTTTAATGTCAAATTACGGTTTACAAAATTACTTAAAAAATCAAAGAATTAAATTTCTAAGAGCAAAAGTTGGCGATAGATATGTTAAAGAAAAAATGCAAAAAAAAAAATATAATTTAGGTGGAGAGCAGTCAGGACATATTATACTTGGTAAATTTGCAACTACAGGAGATGGTTTACTAGTAGCTTTAGAGGTTTTATTTTCAATGAGAAAAGGAAAAAAAGCCAGTGAATTGTTTAATAATTTTAATCCAACTCCACAAATACTTGAAAATGTTATCGTTAAAGATAAATCTATAATTAATTCAGCCAAATGTAAAAAAGCAATTCTACTTGCCTCTAAATTAATAAAAAACCAAGGTAGAATGTTAGTTCGAAAATCTGGTACAGAGCCCAAAATAAGAATAATGGGGGAGTCGGATAATAAGGTTTTATTATCAAAATGTATTAATATAGTAAAAAATTCTATCAAATAAAGTGAAAGCTAAATCTAAAGTATTAATTATTGCAGGATCAGATTCATCTGGGGGAGCAGGAATTCAAGCAGATATAAAAACTGTCACATCACTTGGATCTTATGCAATGACAGCAATAACTGCAGTTACGTCTCAAAATACTACAGGGGTATCTTCTATAATTCCAATCCCACCTACTGAAATTTCAAAACAAATAGAATTTACCTCTAAAGATATAAGGCCTGATGCTATAAAAATAGGTATGTTGCATTCTGAACGAGTAATTAACTCAGTTTTAAAATCATTAAACAAAATCAAGGTAAAAAAAATTATTTTAGATCCAGTTATGGTTGCTAAGGGAGGTGCTAAATTAATAAATAACAATTCTATTAAAATTTTAAAATCTAAACTAATTAAAAAAGTAACTCTTATAACACCTAACATCCCAGAAGCTGAAATTTTAACAAGATATAAAATTAAAAATATTAATGACATGATTTATTCAGCAAAAAAATTGATAGATTCAGGAGCAAAAAATGTACTTCTTAAAGGTGGCCATCTAAAATCAAACATTATGTGTGATATTTTTTTGAACAAAAGTGAAATTTATTTTTTTAAAAATAAAAAGATTTATTCAAAAAATACACATGGAACAGGATGCACTCTATCAAGCGCTATAGCTACTTATTATTCGTGTGGAAAAACATTAAAGAAATCTTGTGAGATGGCAATCAAATATGTTAACCATGCAATTGACTCAGCTCCTAGATATGGAAAAGGGTTTGGGCCGATAAACCATTTAAATACGATAAATATAAATAAAAATTTTAGATGAATAATATAGTAGTTGTAGGATCACAATGGGGAGATGAGGGTAAAGGTAAAATTGTAGATTGGTTGTCAAGCAAGGCTGATATTATAATAAGATTTCAAGGAGGCCACAACGCAGGCCATACATTAGTAATTGATGGAACTACATACAAATTAAGGTTGTTACCATCTGGAATAGTAAGGAAGAAAAAAATATCTATAATTGGGAATGGGGTAGTAATTGATCCTTGGGCTTTAATAGAAGAAATTAGTGAAATTCAGTCAATGGGAGTCGAGATAACACCAAATAATTTAATAATTTCAGAAACTTCAAATTTGATATTGCCGTATCACAAAGAAATGGATGAGATGAGGGAAGATTTAGCAAAAAAAGAAAAAATTGGAACAACAAGAAGAGGTATAGGACCCGCTTACGAAGATAAAGTAGGAAGAAGAGCAGTTAGAATTATGGATTTAATTTCAGAAAAGAATTTAGAAAATAGATTGGAAAATGCACTTAGTCATCACAATTTTATAAGAAAAGGTATGGGTAAACAAATTTTTAATAAGGATTTACTTAAAAAAGATTTACTTAAAATTGCTCCACATATTTTAAAATTTGTACAACCTGTTTGGAAAAAAATTGATGAATTTAAGGTACAAGGAAAAAAAATTCTTTTTGAAGGTGCTCAAGGTATTTTACTAGATGTAGATCATGGAACATATCCATATGTAACATCGTCAAATACCGTTGCTTCATCTGCTGCAACAGGATCAGGCTGTGGTCCAAATTCTGTAAACTATGTTTTAGGTATAACAAAAGCATATACTACCAGAGTGGGAGAAGGTCCATTCCCTACAGAATTAAAAAATGAAATTGGTGAGCATTTAGGAAGTGTAGGCAAAGAATTTGGAACAGTTACCAGTAGAAAAAGAAGATGTGGATGGCTTGATGCTGTGCTAGTAAGACAATCAATTAAAATTTCAGGAATTAACGGAATAGCTTTAACTAAATTAGATGTATTGGATCAGTTAGATGAAATTAAAATGTGTGTTGCGTATGATTTAGATGGAAAAAAAATAGATTATCTGCCCGCAACTCTAGAAGATCAGATAAAAATTAAACCAATTTATAAAATTTTTGAAGGCTGGAAAACATCCACTAAAGGAATAAAAGATTTTAAAAATTTACCTGAAAATGCAAAAAATTATTTGTCTGAAGTGGAAAAGTTTATTGGGATAAAAATATCCAGCATTTCTACTGGTCCAGAAAGAAATGAAACCATATTAATTGAAGATCCCTTTGATATTTAATTTGCAGGTAAAAGGTTTTTTGATTTAGCTGAATTAAGCATGTGTTTTTGTAATTTTTCAAAAGCTTTATTCTCAATTTGTCTAATTCTCTCTCTACTAATATTAAATTTTTTACTAAGATCTTCAAGTGTCAATGGTTCATCAGTTAGTCTTCTAGAGTAAAGTATTTGTTTTTCTCTATCATTTAAGATCTTTATAGAATCTTTTAATAAATCTTTTCTTTGTTCCATTTCTTCACTTTGTGCAAATTTAAGTTCTTGGTCCATTTCTTTATCAACTATCCAATCTTGCCATTGATCACCATCTTCACCTATTGGTGCATTTAATGAGTGTTCCTTTCCTGACAATCTTCTATTCATTGAAACAACTTCATCTTTACTTACATCAAGTTTTTTTGCAATTTCCGAAACATGTTCGTCTCTTAAATCTCCTTCAGTTTTTGGAGAAATTTGATTTTTAATTTTTTTTAGATTAAAGAATAATTTTTTTTGTGCTGTAGTAGTTCCTATTTTTACTAAGCTCCATGATCGTAAAATATATTCTTGTATTGAAGCTTTAATCCACCACATCGCATAAGTAGCCAATCTAAAACCTTTCTCAGGTTCAAATTTTTTAACAGCTTGCATTAAACCAATATTACCTTCAGAAATCATTTCGTTTACAGGAAGACCATAACCTTTATAACCCATTGCTATTTTTGCTACTAATCTAAGATGACTAGTTACTAATTTTTCTGCAGATTTAAGATTTCCTGTTTCCTTCCAATTTTTTGCTAACATATATTCCTCTTCCGCAGCGAGTATTGGAAATTTTTTAATTTGAGCCAAATATGCTCCAAGACCACCTTCTGAAAGAGCAGGTAAATTATAATTCTTTGTGTTCATATTCGTTACTTATTTAATAAAGAAACTTAAATTTACAATCTTTTTATTTTACAGTCTTTCTTAACTTTTTTAGTATATTTTCAAGTTCTAAAGGCAATTTTGATTCAAATTCTATATATTTTTGGGACTTTGGGTGAATAAACCCTAATTTCATAGCATGTAAAAATTGCCTATCTAAATTTAAAATTAAATTTTTCAAATTTTCATCAACATATTTAATTTTTTTAAATTTTTTTTTATATTTTTGATCTCCAACAATATTATTTAATTTATAACTCATATGAACCCTTATTTGATGAGTTCTGCCTGTTTCTAGATTACATTCCACAAGACTAAATGTAGGCACTTTGCTATTTTCAAAAATTTCTAAAGTTTTATAATTAGTAACTGCCCTTTTTCCCTTTGAAACGCCGACTTCCATCAACTGCCTATTTCTGGAACTTCTTTTTATAAGTGTTTCGATTTTACCTTTTTGAGGCCTTAACTTTCCCCATATTAATGCTTGATAAACTCTAGTAATTGAATGCTTGCTAAATTGTTTAGAAAGTTCTTCGTGGGCATAATTATTTTTTGCAACTACAATTAATCCCGAGGTATTCTTATCTATTCTATGAACAATGCCAGGCCTTAACTCTCCACCTATATTAGAATATTTTCTTCCCCTAAGGTTCATTAACGCATTAACAATTGTATTATCATAATTTCCCGCTCCAGGATGAATAGATATTCCAGATGATTTATCAATCACAATTATATCATTATCTTCAAATTTGATGTTTAAATTATAGTCAAAAGGCTTAATAGATTCTTTTTTTATTTCTGGAATTTTTAAAATAATAGAATCTCCACTCAAAATTTTTTTTGAAGGATCTTCGATTAAGATATTATTTATTTTTAGGTTTTTATTAATTATTAAATTTTTAATTTTAGTTCTGCTCAGCTTTCTTTCTTTATTTGCAATATATATATCGATTCTTTGATTAATCTCATTTTCATTCACAATTAAATTAATGATATTTTTCATAATTTATAATATTAATACTATATGCGTTCGTAGCTCAACTGGATAGAGCGCCAGATTTCGGCTCTGGAGGTTCAGGGTTCGACTCCTTGCGGGCGCACCAAATTACTCTCCGATATTAATAAGCGTTCCCTTTTTACGAGCTTTACTAAAGGAGTAGTAAAATAATGATATTGCAAGGAATAAATAAATTCCATTTAAGATAAATGCATTAATTATATTTTCAAAATTTACTGAGTTATTTATAAGAATATTTCTAGCTTCTTCGAATATATATACTAGAGGTAGCATATAAGCGATCGTTTGAAAAAAATCAGGTAAAATTTCTATAGGATAGTATATACAGCCAAAAGGAGCTAATAAAAACATAGTTGACCAGGCTATATTTTCAAAAGAAGGGCCAAATCTTAAAAGTCCAGCAGAAACTAAAATACCCAAAGTAATTCCAAACAAATATAAACTTAGAAATAAAAGAAATAAATGGATACCAAGATCTAATATGGATATACCAAAAAGAGGAGATGTAAGTAAAATTGCTGGTATGAGACCTATTAAAGCTCTAATCAAAGCAGTAATTATTAAAGAAATTATTATTTCACCAATTTTAATTGGTGCAATAAATAAGTTTGTAAAATTTCTGCTCCATATTTCCTCTAAAAATAACATGTTAAATCCAATACTAGTTCTAAAAAGAAAATCATAAAGAATCGCACAAGTTAAAATTACACCCACTGCATTATTATAATATGTTGTATGAGATGCAAAAAAATTGGATATAAAACCCCATAAAGTTATTTGAATTGATGGCCAATAAATTAAATCTAGAACTCTTGGAAATGATCTGGTAATTAAATAAAAATGTCTTAA
>CACISU010000004.1 GCA_902589345.1 uncultured Pelagibacteraceae bacterium
AAAGTTATTAAAGATAGTCTTAAGCTAGATAAAACAAATATGAATAAATATATTTTACCTTCATTTACTAAAAAAATATTCAATTCAGTATCTAATTTTTCATGAAAAAAATCTCTATTATTGGAGCCGGAATCTCAGGTTTATTTCTTGCCAATCTATTGGAAAGAGAAAAATTTATTTCATATAAAATCTATGAGAAAAGAGACTCTATAGATTTAAATGATGGCTACGGTATTCAATTATCTGTTAACAGTATAAACTTATTAAATAAAATTGGTTTTCAAAAAGTAAATTCAAAAGATGTTTATTTTCCAAAAAAAGTAAATTTTTTTGCCGCAAAAAATTCTGAGAAAATTTGTGATATAGATTTATCACAATTTAATTATCAGGATAGTCGTTATACTACTTTAAAAAGATCAAAACTTATCAAATTTTTATTGGAAAATATTCCTAAAGAAAAGTTATTATTTAATTCAGACCTTCAAGATATTAAAAGCACAAATAAATTTACTTTAAGCTTTAGAGATAAAGAAAGTGAAGAATTTGATTATTTAGTAGCTGCCGATGGAGTTTTTTCAAAAACTAAACAAATTTTATTTAAAAAGGAAGGTCTACCTAAATATTTTAATTCAATTGCATTAAGAGGAAATATTAAAAATTTCAAAAATTTCGATATTTCACTTTATTTAGGGGCTAATTTTCACTTTATTATTTATCCACTAGATCAAAAAAATGAATTTAATTTCATTTCAATTATAAGAAAAGAATTAATTGAAAGGGAGATTTCAAATAAAAAATTATTTGAAGATAATAATTTTATAAAAAGTTTGTTAAACCAGATTTCTTTAAAATCAAATATAAATTTAGTAGAACAAGTTAAGGATGTTAAATGTTTTCCAATTTTTGTAAGTAAACAAATACAAACTCCAAAATTAAAAAATATTTTTTTAACTGGTGATGCGTTTTATACCTTTTCACCATCATTTGCTCAAGGAGCATCACAATCAATAGAGTCTGCAAACGAAGTTTATAATGATTTAAAGAATAATTCTTCTAATTATTATAAAACAAGAATTTCTAAGACCAAACAAATTAATTCAAGATCAATGATAAATCATTTTGCTTTTCATCTCTCAAATCCATTAAATATTTTTTTTAGAAATATTTTTCTTAAATATTTATCAAAAAATAAAAGTTTTTTAGAAAATTACTTGGGTAAAATTTATAAAAGTTAATTTCTTGGTCTTAAACGCTGTCTGAGTTCGTCAATTGGTTTTAAACTATTTCCAGATTGATAATGCCAATAAGTCCAACCGTTACAGCTTTCAGACCCTAATATTTTTGCAGCTACTTTATGAATTGATCCCTCATTCTCTTTACATTTAATACTTCCATCTACCATGATTTTTGCATTAATTTTTTTCTTTTGATCATAAATTTCTGTTCCAGGTTTTATTACTCCTAGCTCGATTAGAGAACCAAAAGGAATTCTTGGTTTAGATTTATTATTTTGGATTGTGTCTAGATACTCATCTTTAATTATATTGGTATATTTTATTCTTTCATTAGCTGCTTTAAAATAAATCTTTTCTTTTTCTATTCCAAAATAGAACCTACCTAATTTTTTTGAAACTACAGCCGTTGTTCCGGATCCTAAAAAAGGATCTAAAATAAAGTTATCTTTGTTTGAAGAAGCCAATACTACTCTATGCAGTAAAGACTCTGGCTTTTGTGTTGAATGAACTTTTGTTCCATTGTTTTTTAATCTTTCCTTACCATTACAAATAGGCAAGTTCCAAGTTGATCTCATTTGCAAATCATCGTTAAAAGATTTCATAGACTGATAGTTAAAGGTGTATTTTGAATTCTTGCTTTTTGAGGCCCAGACCAAGGTTTCATGAGCATTGGTAAACCTGGTGCCTCTGAAATTTGGCATTGGATTATTTTTATTCCATATTACATCATTTAAAATCCAAAAACCTAAATCTTGAATTATTTTTCCTACCCTAAATATATTATGATAACTTCCAATTACCCAAATAGATCCATTTTTTTTTAATACTCTCCTACATTCACTTAACCACTCATTTGTAAAATTGTCATACTCCTTAAAACTTTCAAATTGATCCCATTTATCGTTTACTGCATTAACTTTAGACCTATCGGGTCTAATCAAACTATTTTGTAATTGTAAATTGTATGGTGGATCTGCAAAAATAAGATCAAATGTTTCATCAGGAATTTTTTTTAATTCTTTAATACATTCCCCATTGATAATTTTATTATGTAAACTTTTTGTAACCATTTTTAAAAAACTAATTAGACTCGAGTGCGGATTCGACGTCAACTAGAGATTGAAAAAAATGGACTCCTCTTGTTGTATGTTTTAACTAGGACTCAATATATTGTGTATAGGGCTAAATGTTTTTCGATGTTGGTTTGTTACTCCAAATTTTTTAATTGCTGCCAAATGTTCTTTCGTTCCATATCCTGCATTTTTATCCCAAGCATATTTTGTAAATTTTTTTGACATTTTAGTAATAAGTCTATCCCTCGCAACCTTGGCAATAATAGAAGCAGCTGATATTTCAGGTATTTTTTTATCACCTTTAACTATACATTTTAAATTATAACCAATTAAATGTGGTGATTTATTTCCATCAATTAGTATTAGCGAAGGTTTAATTTTAAGTTTTTTTATAGATCTTTTCATAGCCAGCATACTTGCATTTAAAATATTTAATTTTTCGATTTCTTGCAAAGAAGCTGAGCCAATAGTCCATATGCAGTTATTTTTAATATATTTTTCAAGATTCTCTCTTTTCACTTTTGAAAGCAGTTTAGAATCTTTGAACTTTTTTTTATCTACATCTTTTTTGAATATTACTGTTGCTGCAAAAACTGGTCCTACTAAACTTCCTCTTCCTACTTCATCTACCCCAGCAATCACATTATTCATTCTAGATATTTAATTTAAATTCAATTATCTTTTTTTTTATTTCTTTTAGGTCGGCCCAAGAATATTTTTTTTGATCTTCTTGTCTTAGAAGGTACGCAGGATGGAAAGTTATCATAGTTAAATATGATTTATTATTAATAATTATTTCCCTCCAATTACCTCTTTCTTTTGAAATTTTTATTTTTGATCCGCATAAAGATTCCATGGCAGTGCTCCCCATTAAAATCAAAATTTTAGGATCAATTATTGATATGTGCTCTCTTAAATAATTTGAATATCTTATAATTTCTGAAGATTCAGGCTTTCTATTATCTGGGGGTCTATAATTTACAACATTTGTTATATAAATATCATTTCTACTTACTTTAATGGCCGTTAACATTTTATCCAAAAGTATTCCAGCATCTCCAACAAATGGCTTTCCTTGCTCATCCTCTTTTTGACCAGGACCTTCTCCAACTAGCATTACTGAACTATTTTGATCCCCATCAGAAAATACGATCTGTTTTGCATTTTTTTTAAGATTACAATTTTCAATATTTAATATTTTTTCTTTAAGTGAACTTAATAATTCTGATTTATTTGAGGATTTATTGGGCTTTGTAAATCTATTTATTGGTTCATTATTAAAAATATATTCAATTTCATATGAATTAATTAGCTCATTGTATATAATGTCATTTTGATTTTTTTCTTCTAAGGTCATAAAATAAGTTATGCAGTTTAAATTATTTAAAATTATTTTTATTCTCTTTTTGATTTTATATCATTCGGTATCGATTTCTAAAGCTGCTATTTCAAATAATTTCAACCAGAAGTATTTATCTAACTACTTTTCAGGTCTAGTCTCTTATGACAATCAAGACAATGATCTGGCTTTAAAGTTTTTTGAGTCATCCAAGGCTTTAATTAAAAAACATCCCAGTTATCTTAAACAATATGTATTTTCATTAGTTCTTGATGGACAGATTGCTAAAGCTACTAAGCAAATTAATTTTTGGAAAAATAATATAAATTCAAATTTTTTTGAAGCAAAGTTGCTATTAGTAATAGACAGTATATCTAAAAAAAATTATGAGAAAACTAAAATATTAATTAAAGAATTAAAATCAACTGAAGCAGAAGATCCATTTGAGATTATTATTTATGAAATATTAAATAGCTATAGCTCTTTGTTTCTCGATAAAAAAATTAAAAAAAGTGATAAAAATTTTGGCAATTTAAGTTTAATAACATCTGCTTTTCAAAATTGTTATTTAAATTCAGAAGCAGCAGAATCATATTTTGTTGATTTAATAAATTCAGATACAGGGGATTATTCAAGATACTTATTTTTTTACCTAAATAATATTGTTGAAAATAAAGATTATAACTATGCGAAAGATATTTCATCGACTATTGATTTACTCAGCAGTAGCTTACTAATTGCTCAATCAAAAACTTGGGTGGATAACTCCGATTATTCAAAATTTGGAAAATATTTTTCATGTAAAAGTGAAAATGATATTTTGTCAGAATTTTTCTTTCTGATTTCAAATTTATATTCATCTGAAGATCTTTTTGAAAAATCTAATTTTTATTTAAACATATCAAACCATTTAAATTTAAAATTTTATTTTAATCTGTCACTTTTAGCTGAAAATTATTATTTAGCCGATAATCATAAAAAACTAAAACAAACTTTAAAAAATTTTAATGAAGAAGATGAGATTTATTACTGGTACAAGCATAAAAAGCTTTCACAAATTATTGCAACAGAAGAAGATGATCAAAAAGCCCTAGAATTTATTGAAAATAAATTTAAGAAATATGACAATCCTTCAATTAAAATTATTTATGATATGGCGAATGTTTATAAGAGGTCAAAAAAATATGATAAAGCAATTAGTTTTTACACAAAAGTACTTTCAATGCTAGACAAAGAGTCCAAAGTGTATGCAGATGTTTTATATAAAAGAGGAGGAGCCTATGAAAGAATTAAAGACCACACAAATTCTGACAAAGATTTATTATTATCACTTGAGATAAATCCAGATGAACCATATGTGCTAAACTATCTTGCTTACAGTTGGTTAGAGAGAAACTATAAAATTAATGAATCAATGGATATGTTATTGATTGCCTATAACCAGAAAAAAAATGATCCATATATAATTGACTCAGTTGCTTGGGCATATTATTTAATTGGTGATTACTTAAATGCAGAGAAATATATTCTTCAAGCTGTTCAAATCATGCCCGAAGATCCTATAGTAAATGACCACTATGGAGATATACTTTGGAAACTAAATAGAAAAATTCAAGCTAAATATTTTTGGAAAAATGCATATAATTTAGAGGAGACCGATCAGGAGCTTAAAAAAAAAATAAAAAAAAAATTATTAATAGGTTTAGAAAAAATATAATTTATGAGAGAGGATGTAATTAAATCCTTTGCAAAAATAAATTTATCTTTAGGGGTATTGGGAAAGTACAATAAAAATTTACATCGTATTGAAACCTTAGTTTCTTTTATTGATTTGAATGATCAGATAAAAATAAAAAAAATAGAGCAAGCCAATCATAGAGTTATGTTCCAAGGAAAATTTTCAAAAAAGATTTATAAAAATAATACAGTCACTGAGCTACTAAATATTTTAGATAAACAAAACCTAATAAATAATCAAAAATATCAAATAATAATAAATAAAAAAATACCATCTAAAGCTGGACTGGGAGGGGGCTCAATGAATGCCTCTGCTATATTGAATTACTTATTAAAAAAAAATAAGAAAACAATAAGTGAAAAAAAATTAGCACAAATATGTAATAAAATTGGGTCTGATGTAATTTTGGGTCTTAAAAAGAAAAACTCTATTTTATTAGGAAATGGAAAATTGATAAGATCTCAATCTAAATTAAAATTATATACTTTAATTCTTAAGCCAAGTTTTGGCTGCTCTACAAAAGAACTATATAAAGAAATTAAACATTATTCCAGGCCACTTCTGAATAAAAATTCTAAAATTTTTACTATTAATAAATTATCAAACCTAAGTAATGATTTAGAAATAGTTGCTTTTAAGAAATATCCAATTTTAAGAAGAATAAAAGACAGAATGCAGGTATTGCCGAAGGTATCTTTCGTAAAAATGACAGGCTCTGGATCCTGTATGGTTGCTTTTTTTAGGACAAAAAAGGCCTCATTAAATGCGGCCAAAATATTAAAAAAAAAATATAAAAACTATTGGTGTATATTATCTAAAACTATATAAAGCTTTTTTTTTGTGTTATATGAAAATAATTTTGGGGCGTAGCCAAGTGGTAAGGCAGCGGTTTTTGGTACCGCCATTCCTAGGTTCGAATCCTAGCGCCCCAGCCATATATGAGATACTTATTTAATAAAATATTTAAAAATACTAAAAATTTAAATAATTTTAACCTATCTTTTAATAATTTACGAAAAAATTTTAATTCAGAAAAAATATTTAATTCTATTTCAAAATATTCAGAAAATAGTGAAGCTAGATATGTTGGAGGATGTGTTAGAAAAATACTTAACAGTGAAGAAGTAGACGATATAGACTTAGCAACCAATCTTAATCCAAAAGAAATTACAAATGTATTAACTAAAAATAATATTAATTTTTTTGACTCTGGAATAGATCATGGAACAATTACTGCGATATTAGATCATAATAGTTTTGAAATAACTTCTTTAAGGAAAGATGTGTCTACAGATGGCAGACATGCTGAAGTGGAATTTTCAGATAGTTGGATTGAAGATTCTACTCGAAGAGATTTTACAATAAATTCTATTTATGCTGACATAGATGGAAATTTGTTTGATCCCCACAATGGTAAAAAAGATCTTGAAGAGGGCGTTGTAAAGTTTATTGGAGAACCAGAAAAAAGAATTAAAGAAGATTATCTAAGAATATTGAGATATGTTAGATTTTATCTAAATTACAGCAAACACAATCATGAAACTGAAGTTAAGAGAATAATTAAGCAAAATTTAGCAGGTATTAAAATAATTTCAAAAGAGAGACTATTAGTAGAACTAAAAAAATTAGTACTTTCAAAAGGATTTTTAAAATTAAATAATGATCCATTTTGCCTAGAGATCATTATGTTAATTTTTCCAGAGCTAAAAAATTTAAATTTATTCAAAAATTTAAATTCCTTTGCTCAAAATCTTATTCATTTAAAAAGTTTCATTTTTTTAATATCACTAATGGTAATCGATGAAAGTGATAATGTTGAATATTTTACTTATAAGTATAATTTGTCGAATCATGATAAAAATAAAATAAATTTTTTAAAGAATATGTTTTTCAAATCAAATGATAATCCAGATTTTTCAGAAAAGAATCTTTGGAGAATCTTATATTTAAATAATAAAGAAAGATTAATCGATATGATTGATTTTCAAATATTTAGATCAAAAAGAGTAGATAAAAAACTTATAAATTTGAAAAAATTTTTTATCAATAAAGAAAAACCAGTTTTTCCTATCAAAGCAAAATATTTAATACATGAATTTCAATTGCAAGAGGGTATTGAGTTGGGAAAAAAATTAAAAGATATAGAAAATGCTTGGATCAATAATAGTTTTAAAATTTCGAATGAGGAAATAAAAGTGATTGTAAATAGTTAGACGTATTTTACATTAATTATTTCAAAATTTTTCACTCCTGCAGGAGTTTTTATTTCCACTAAATCTTTTTTATTTTTACCAATTAAACCTTTTCCAATTGGAGATTTGAAATATATTAACTTTTTATTAAGATCTGCTTCATCTTTACCTACAATCTTGTAATCAATTTTTTCATTTGTATCTAAGTTTTGAAGATATACAGTTGATCCAAAAATAACCTTACCATCATTATTCAGCTTAGTTACATCAATAACATTTGCTCTAGCAATAATATCTTCAACTTCTTGGATTCTTCCTTCATTATAAGATTGCTGTTCTTTAGCAGCATGATACTCAGCATTTTCTTTCAAATCACCATGGGATCGAGCTTCAGAAATTGCTGCAACTATTTCAGGGCGTTTATTTTCTTTTAAAAAAATCAATTCCTTTTTTAATTTTTCCAGGCCAATAACTGTTATAGGTTCTTTTTCCATTATTATTTCCACTTTGCAGTTGGAGGAAGAGACATAAGTATAGCTTCTACATTTCCTCCAGTTTGTAAACCAAACTTTGTACCTCTATCATATAATAAATTGAACTCAACATATCTTCCTCTTTTTTGGTATTGAATTTCTTTTTCATTTTTATTCCATTTTTTCTTATTTTTATTTTTTATAATTTCCTCAAAAATTCTTTTAAATGAAATTCCAACATCTCTTACAAAAGAAAAATCTTTTTTCCAATTATTTTTTTTATAATCAAAAAAAATTCCACCTATGCCTCTTGATTCTTTTCTATGAGGTAAATAAAAATATTTATCACACCATTTTTTGTATTTTTTATAATAAGTTTTATTATGTCTATCACAGCATTTTTTTATCTCTGCATGGAACCATTTTTTTAATTTTTTGTCATTGAAACATGGGGTTACATCAACTCCTCCACCAAACCAACCATGAGATGTATATATAAATCTTGTATTAAAATGCATTGCTGGTATATGTGGATTTTTCATATGCATGACAACAGATATTCCAGATGCCCAAAATTTAGAACTTGAATTAGTGCCAGGAATTTTATTTTTGAATTCTTTAGAAAATTTACCATAAACTTCGGAAAAATTTACTCCAACTTTATCAAATACTTTTCCATTTGTTAATATTCTGTACTCTCCACCACCCTCATCTCTAACTTTATTCCTTTTCCAACTTCTTGATTCAAAAATAACTTTATTTTTTTCTATTTTTTCAATTTCAAGACAAATCATATCTTGCAATATTTTAAACCAATCTCTTGCTAAATTTTTTTTTAATTCTTCGTTCATTTATATTCTATTGGTTTGCCTTAAATTTTCTGTCAAAACTATTGCCACTGAAGTTGATAGGTTTAGAGATCTTTTGTCACTTTGAATTGGAATTTTTAATCTTTCACTTACTACTTTGTGTATTTTATTTGGAACACCAGCACTTTCTCTACCGAACAAAAGTGTATCGTCTGACTTAAAACTAAAATTAATATATGATTTTTTTGCTTTAGTAGTAAGCAATATAACTCTTTGCTCTTTTTTCATCTCAAAAAATTCTTTAGAACTTTTATAAAATACAATTTTATCCATATCTAAATAGTCCATAACAACTCTTTTAAATCTTTTGTCTGAAAATAGAAAACCACAAGGCTCTATAATTTCAAGAGTTGCACCAAGACAAAAGCAGGTTCTTATAATAGAAGCTGTATTTTGAGGTATATCTGGCTGATATAGGGCAATTTTGGGCCCAATATTGTTATTTTCATGTGTCATTGTTACCATAGAAATAAATCTTTTTTATCAATATTAAATCATATATTTAGAAATACATAACAGATAAATTTACAAATGGCGGACGAAAATAAATCAAAAAGAAGAGATTTTATATTTACAGCTTCGTATGCTTTAGGAGCGGTAGGAGTAGGAGCGACTGTTTGGCCATTGATAGATCAAATGAATCCAGATGCATCTGTTAAAGCTTTAGCTAGCACTGAAGTCGATATAAGTTCAATTGATAGAGGTCAATCAATAACCGTGTTGTGGAGAGGTAAACCAGTTTTTATTAGAAGAAGAACAGAGGAAGAGATAGCAAAAGCAAAAGAAGTTAATTTAAAAGAACTAAAACATCCTGAAAAAGATGAAGATAGAGCTAAAAATCCTGAATGGCTTGTTATGCTTGGTGTTTGCACTCATTTAGGATGTGTCCCTTTAGGAGACAAAGGAGAGTATGGAGGTTGGTTTTGTCCCTGTCATGGATCGCATTATGATACCTCAGGACGTATAAGAAAAGGTCCCGCACCAACAAATATGGAAATACCAAAATACGAATTTGTAAATAGCAACACAATTAAAATCGGATAATTCAAAATGAGTGATCACGAATATACACCTAAATCAAAACTTGGTAAGTGGTTTAATGATCGTTTACCTATCTTAACTCTTGGAAATCATTTAACTGAATATCCAACACCAAAAAATTTAAATTATTGGTGGACATTTGGAGGTATTTTAACTTTTTGTTTAATTACCCAAATCATTACAGGAATTATACTTGCCATGCACTATGTTGCTCATGCTGACTTAGCATTCGGAAGTGTAGAACATATAATGAGAGATGTAAACTATGGATGGTTAATTAGATATGTCCATGCAAATGGTGCATCAATGTTTTTTTTAGCCGTTTATATACACATTTTCAGATCTTTGTATTATGGATCTTATAAATCACCTAGAGAAGTAATTTGGATAATAGGAATGATAATTTATTTTCTTATGATGGCAACTGCATTTATGGGCTATGTTCTTCCATGGGGCCAAATGAGCTTTTGGGGGGCTACGGTAATTACTAACTTATTTAGCGCAATTCCATTTTTTGGTGAGGCTATTACAAACTGGCTCTGGGGAGGATATGCTGTAGATAATCCAACACTTACTAGATTTTTTAGTTTACATTATCTACTTCCATTTTTAATACTAGGTTTAGTAGTACTTCATATCTGGGCTTTACATGTTCCTGGAAATAACAATCCAATTGGAATTGATATAAAGAAACCATCAAATGATACGGTTCCATTTCATCCATATATTGTAATTAAAGATTTATTCGCTTTACTTATTTTTTTAATAATATTCGCATTTTTCGTATTTTTTTCTCCAAATATTTTGGGTCATGCAGATAATTATATAGAAGCAAATCCTATGGTAACTCCTGCACATATTGTTCCTGAATGGTATCTCCTACCTTTTTATGCAATATTAAGATCAGTACCTGATAAACTTTTAGGTGTTATAGCTATGTTTGCTGCAATTTTTGTACTTGTTATATTGCCATGGCTAGATACTTCTAAAGTAAGATCAGCTGTTTTTAGACCAATATATAAACAGTTCTACTGGTTTCTAGTCGCTGACGTGTTGATACTTGGCTATATGGGAGCAATGCCAGCAGAGGGAACATATTTATTGATTGCTAGAGTTGCAACAGCTTATTATTTCATTCACTTTTTATTTATTCTTCCTTTCTTAGGAAAAAGAGAAAAAACATTAGATATTCCAATGAATATTACTGATCCTGTTCTTGGAGGAAGTGCCAAACCTTCAATGACCAGAGAGCAAAAACAAAAATTATGATAAAAATTATTAAAACTTTTTTTATTATATTACTTATAAGTATTATTAGTTCATTTTCAAATGCAGCAGGTAAAACTGAAAAACCATTAAGTCCAGGATGGAGCTTTAAAGGATTTTTTGGAACTTTTGACAGAGCTTCTCTTCAAAGGGGATATCAAGTGTACACTGAAGTATGCTCTGCTTGTCATTCTATGAAATATTTAAGTTATAGAAACCTGGGGGAGGCTGGAGGGCCAGGATTTTCAAAAGAGCAAGTAAAAATAATCGCATCACAATTCGAAGTAACTGATGGTCCAAATAGTGATGGTGATATGTTTACAAGACCCGCTAGACCTTCTGATAAATTTGTCAGCCCTTACCCAAATGATCAAGCGGCAACAGCAGCTAATGGTGGTGCTTATCCTCCAGATATGTCAGTTTTAGTAAAAGCAAGATCAGGTGGCGCAGATTATATATATTCAGTTTTAGTAGGATACGAGGATCCACCAGCAGAAATATCATTAGATGATGGAGTGTATTACAATAAATATATGGCAGGTAATAAGATTAAAATGTCAAATCCATTATCAGATGATTTAGTAGAATATTCAGATGGAACACAAGCTACCACAGATCAAATGGCTAGAGATGTAGTGACCTTTTTAGCCTGGGCCGCAGAACCTCACATGGAAACAAGGCATAAAACAGGTTTTAGAGCAATAATTTACTTATTTATAATCACTATATTGGTTTATTTTGCGATGAAGAAAATTTGGTCACGTGTTGAAACGAAAGTTTAAAATATCACCATCCTTCACCATATAATCTTTTCCTTCTAATCTCATCTTTCCATTATTTTTTGAATTCAACCAGCCTCCACTTTCAATAAAATCTTTATAGGATATAGTTTCAGCTCTAATAAATCCTTTTTCAAAATCTGTATGTATCTCAGCAGCAGCTTTAGGTGCCAGACAATTTTTATTAATTGTCCATGCCCTTGATTCTTCTGGACCTGATGTAAAAAATGTATTTAGACTTAATAAATTATAACCTTTTCTAATTAGCTTATTTAAACCGTCTTCTTTAAGATTTATCATTTCCATATAATTTTTTCTTTCTTGTCCATTTAACTGATTTAACTGATTTTCTATGTCTGCCGAAATAATTAAAGTATCATTTTCACCAAACTTTGAAATAAATTTTTCTGTGTAATTATTACCATTCGGAACACTTTTTTCATCGACATTACAAACATAAAGTTTTGGTTTTATTGATAGCAAGCCACTTGAATTTGTATCTTTTTTTTCAAATTTATCTGTAATTATATCAAAACTCTTATCCTCATTTATACAATCCAAAGCAATTTCTAATATTTCTATTTGATTTTCAGTTAAGTTTTTTTTATTTTTTTTATCTAATCGTTTTTGTATAGATTCTAAATCGGCTAATTTCATCTCAGTTTCTATTATTTCCAGGTCTCTTACTGGATCTACTGATGTATTTACATTCTGAATATCTGCAGAATCAAAGCATCTAATCATATGAATAATTGCGTCTACTTCTCTAATATGAGATAAAAATTTGTTTCCCAATCCTTCTCCTTTTGAGGCCCCTTTGACCAAACCTGCAATATCAACGAAAGAAATTGATGTATAAATTTTTTTTTTAGAATTTGAAATTTCAGAAAGTTTATCTAGTCTTTTATCAACTACTGGAACAAGTCCAATATTTGGATCAATTGTACAAAAAGGAAAATTTGCTGCTTGAGCTTTACTTGAATTTGTTAAGGCGTTAAATAAAGTAGACTTACCAACATTAGGCAAACCCACTATACCACACTTAAATCCCATTTATTTATTATTTACTGTACTTGAAAATAAATCTAATTTTCTATCAAGTAAAATTGATATTGAATTAATTATATTATTTACAATTTTATCAAGTTCTTTTTTTTCATCTTCATTAAAATTATTTAAAACATAATCTGAAGTAGACATTTTAGGTCCAGGTTTACCAATTCCTATTCTTACTCTTGAATATTCTTTTCCAATAAATTTATCTATAGATTCAATTCCATTATGACCTGCACTTGATCCACCAAATTTTGCTTTAATTTTTCCTATATCTACATCAAGATCATCATGAAATACAATTACGTCTTCTGCATCAATTTTAAAATACTCAATTAACTCTCTTATGCAAATTCCTGAGTTATTCATGAAAGTCAAAGGTTTAATTGCATATATTTTTTTATTTTCAATATCTCCTGTTGTTAATAGTCCTTTAAATTTTGGTTTTTGTTTTGAAAGAGTAAATTTTTTATTTATAGCATCAATTATTTTAAAACCTATGTTGTGCCTATTATCTTGGCTGTCAGGAGTTGGGTTTCCTAACCCTACAAACAGTATCATAAAATATTTAAAATTTGAAAATTTTCACTTAAAATTATTTTTTTTCAGCTGGGGCTTTTTCTTCTTTAGTTTTATCAGCTTTACCTTTTTCTTCTTTATCACCCTCTGCTGGTTTATCAGTAGTTTCTGTACCTGTAGCTTCTGCTCCTTCGGTTGCTCCTTCTGCACCTTCGGCTCCCTCTTCAGTAGCAGGTTTTTCAGGTTCTTTAAATACTGTAGGAGCTGCGACTGTAGCTATAACGAAATCTCTTCCTTGAATTGTTGGTTTAACATTTTCAGGTAATTTAATAGAGGAAATTTTTATACTTGTTCCAATTTCAAGTCCTTGTAAATCTACAACTAGCTCAGTTGGAATATTTTCTGTTGGACACTTAAGTTCAACTTTTCTTCTAACAATATTTAATACCCCTCCCTTTTTTAATCCTGGTGAATCTTCATTGTTTATAAACTTAACTGGTATTTCTAATATTATTCTTCCACCTTTTACTATTCTTAAAAAATCTATATGAATTGGATCATCTGTAATTGGATCAAAAGATATATCCCTAGGCAAAACACTAATTTGTTTACCTTCCACATTCAAAGTTATCATATTTGATAAAAAATTTTCTTGATCTATTAGAATTTTAATTTGTTTTTTTGATAATGAAATTTTTTCATTTTCCTCAGTTCCCCCATAAATTATTGCAGGAACATCGCCTTTTTGTCTTAAGGAATTTATATCACCTTTTGTTTTTGAATTTCTAATTGTTGCTTCTAAGGAGTTCATAAAGTTTGGTTTTTTAGCTTAAGAATCTAAATTTTACAAGGAAATTATTTAAATAAATCCGATACAGAAGTAGAATTTGAAATACGTTTAATAGCTTCAGCTAATAAGTTGGATATTGTTAATACCTCAATATTCTTAGCTTTTTTAATCTTACTAAAATTATCTATAGTATCAGTAATTACCAAATTTTTTATTTTTGATTTTTTAATTTTATTTACTGCCTCACCACTTAAAACTCCATGAGTAATATAAACATGTACTTCTTTTGCTCCTCTATCTATTAAAGCCTGTGCAGCGTTTACAATTGTTCCTCCAGAGTCGATTATATCATCAATTAAAATACAAGTTTTTCCATTGACGTTACCAATAACATTCATTACTTGAGATTTACCTGGCGTAGGTCTTCTTTTGTCTATTATAGAAATTCCAACATCTAATTTTCTTGCTAGTGCTCTTGTTCTTTCCACTCCACCAACGTCTGGAGCTACACAAATTAATTTTTTTTTATTTAATTTTTTTTTAACATGTCTTGCAAAGATAGGTGTAGCAAATAAGTTATCAACTGGTATATCAAAAAATCCTTGAATTTGTCCCGCATGCAAATCAACAGTTACTATTCTATCTGCACCAGCTTTAGTTATTAAATTAGAAACTAGTTTTGCGGATATAGATGTTCTTGGAGCAACTTTACGGTCTTGTCTCGCATATCCAAAATAGGGTATTACTGCAGTAATATTTTTTGCAGAGGATCTTTTAAGAGCATCAATGCATAATAAAAGCTCCATTAAATTATCATTAGCTGGAGCTGAACTAGATTGAATTAAGAATATACTATTACCCCTTATGTTTTCATTTATCTCAATATAAATCTCACCATCGGCAAATTTTTTAATACTAGAGTGTACTAGTTTTGTTTTTAATTGTTTTGATATTTTTTGACTGAGGCTTTTGTTACTATTTCCTGTAAGAAGCTTCATTTTGTGAGAAACTTATTTAATCATAATTACAGAAATATTTCTACCATAATCGTGATTATTTTTTTTTGATCTTCTTGAACTGAAAAAGTTATTTCTACTATTATATGTATCTTTTTTAATTATTTCAATATTTTTTATTCCCAAATCTTTTAATTGACCCTTAATATAGTCTCTTAAACTAAAAAATATTCTCTTTCTTATAATTTTAAAATATTTAGCATTTTTAATATTTTGATTAATAAATTTTTTTTTAAATTCTTTTCCTACTTCATAATTTTTTTGAGCAATAGAAGGACCAATTACAAAATATAAACTATTTATATTTGATCCTTTTTTTAGAAGATATTTAACAATTTTAATGACTATTTTTTTATATGCACCTCTCCATCCTGCGTGTGCAGCTCCTATTATTTTTTTTTCATTATCATAAAATAATATTGGAGCACAGTCGGCAGTAAGTATTCCAATTGCTAAGCCCGGAGTATTTGTTATTAATCCATCACCAACTAATTTTTTATTTAATTTTTTTTTACAAAAATAAAATTTACTACTATGAATTTGGTTTAAGAATATTAAATTCGATGTTTTGAAACCTATTTTTTTTGAAACAACCTGAATATTTTTGTAAACGTTTTTTTTTTTATCATTGGAGCCATATCCACAGTTTAAACTTTTATAGATACCAGTTGAGTACCCTCCTTGGTTATTAAAAAAGGCATGTGAAATATTTTTAAATTTTTTAAATTTTTTTGCGTAAATCATTTAAAACCTAAATTAAAATTATTTTTTTTGTTAGTTGCTAAAACTACTTTAAAAATTGTTCCCATTTCATCTTTATTAATTAATTTTTTTAAACGAAAATAGAGATCAGTTTTTTTTGAAAAAATCATGTTTTTTGCTACAATTTCTGCTCTTTGTAAAATTCCTAGTTTTTTTAAGAAATTTCCTTGGGTTGTAGATCCAGCAATACGTAATTTAAATTTTGTTAATATTTTTCTTATTAAATTGAAATTTAAATCATAAGTAATATCTGAATCTCCAATTTTGCCTAAATTTTTTTTGATCTTATGCTTTTGTATAATTTTTAAACTATCATACATTTTACTATTAAAATTACCATAATCTATTATTAATAATCCTCCTCTATTTTTTAAAATTATTTTGGATATTTTTTTTAAATAAATTGCTACTGAGGGTGAATATTCAATAAAATTTTGATTATTAATATTTATTTTTAACTTAGATTTTAAATTTTCAATTTTATAAGATTTTTTTATAAATTTTAATTTATTTAGATCTGATAAATCAACATATTTTTCATACCATTTATTTTTTTTTTTAATAAATTGTTTAATAGGCAATGCATCAAAAAATTCATTTGCTATGAATATTGTTGGGCAATTGTTTAAGCGTTTAAAATTTTTAATCCAAATTACTTTAGATTTTCCTAATCTAAATTTTTGAATTTTAACAAGAAATGGACTTTTTTCATGTATAAAAAAATTACAAGATTTATTAAAATCTGGAAATTTTTCTGAAGATGATAATATTTGTTTTAGCATTTCACCATTTCCCCCACCAAGTTCAACTATATTTATTTTTTTCGGACAATTTAAATTTTCCCAAAAGGCAACTATCCAAATAGCAATCATCTCAGAAAATAAAATTGAAATATTTGGAGATGTAATAAAATCTCCTTTTTTTCCAATTGGGTTTTTTTTCATATAAAATCCTTTTTGTGGATGGTAGAGTGATAAATCAATAAATTTGTCTAAAGGAATATGTTTATTATTTTTTAATTTCATAAATTTTAGAAAATAAAATAATACCCACAATTAAAAAAATGATACTTATTATTTGACCCATGGAAAGATTAAATGCTATAAAACCAATATGTGAGTCTGGTTCCCTGGTAAACTCAATTAAAAATCTAAATAAAGAGTAGAAAATTAAAAATAAAGCTGAAATAATTCCGTATTTTAAATCTTGGTATTTTTTGTAAATAAAATTTAATAATATAAATAAAATAATTCCTTCAAATATTGCTTCGTAAATTTGTGAGGGATGTCTTGTAATATTGTCAATTTTTAAAAATTTAAAACCCCAAAATACATCTGTTTGACGTCCATATAGTTCTGAATTAATAAAATTTGAAACTCTTCCTAAAAAAATACCTATAGGAGCTGATAAAGAAATGAGATCAAGAAAAATAAAAGAATTTAAATTTTTTTGTTTGCTAAAAAAATATGTTGCCAGAATTGTACCGATTAATCCACCATGAAAAGACATTCCTCCATTCCAAATCATAAATATTTCTGAAAAATTATTTAGAAAATAAATTGGATTATAAAATATAACATAACCCAATCTGCCTCCTAAAATAATCCCAAAAATTATATATGTTATTAAATCGTCAAAAAGTTCAATGTACTGTTTATTTTTTATTAATATTTTTTTACAATAAATCCATCCTAATAAAATTCCAAATATGTATGACAAAGAATACCATCTTATTTCTAACGAGAATAATTGAAAAGCTACTGGGTCAAAGTTGTTGATAAACATTTTTAAAAATTTAATATATTATTAATTATAATATTTTTAAAATTAAATATATGTCAAAATCTAAATTTGTATTTGATAAATTATCAAAATTATTGGAACAGGGCCTAATTTCTTACAGGGATTTAAGTGAAGAAATATTAAATATTCTTAAATCTAAAAGAGATGAAATTGTATTCAAGATGAAGCTCGCAAGTAAAGAGGAGATTGATGTATTGAAAAAGAGAGTTGAAAATTTAGAGAAAGAAATTAAAAAAAAAAAAATTAAGAAGAAATCTAAATAGGTAAAGTGATTTTTACTTTAAGACCACCCATTTCTGATTTTCCCAAACTAATTTTTCCACCGTGGGATCTTATAATATCTGAAGAAATAGATAGGCCAAGGCCAACACTAGATTTAGTTTCACTTCTGCTTCTATCTATTTTGTAAAAAGGCTTAAAAACATTTTCATATTCTGTTTCTGGTATTCCGGGACCATCATCCTCTATTGTATAGTTTAAATTATTTTTATTTAATTCTTGTTGAACCTTTACTTTTTTTGCGTATTTTAAAGAATTATCAATGAGGTTATTAAAACAACGTTGAATTAAATTCTTACGACCATTGAAAAATGTATTTTCTGAAATTTCATAAAAAATATTTTTATTTTCATACTTTTTAATTGTAAATTCAATTAATTCAGTAATATTAAATTTTTCTGTTTTATCAGAAAAACTAGTACTAGAAAACTGAAGGTATTCGTTCAACATTTTTTCCATTTCATCAATATTCTCTGTTAGTTTTTTTGATATATTTTTATCATCAATAAGTGCCAGCTGAAGCTTGATCCTAGTTAATGGTGTTCTTAAGTCATGACTTATTCCTGATAACATCTCAGACCTTTGGTTTAAGTGTCTTACAATTCTCTTTTTCATTCTGTCAAATTCATACCCTGCTTTTCTAATTTCCAAGGCTCCTGATGGCCTGAATTCCTCAACTTCCTCACCTCTTCCAAAACGTTCTGAAGCTTCAGCTAATTTAATTATGGGCCTAGTTTGATTTTTTAAAAAAATCATAGCTATTGCCACAACAAGTATTGCTGGCAAAGTAATCCATAATGCAAATATTCTTGCAGATGAACTTGTTACCCTATCTCTAGGAACTAAAAATTTGAAATATCCAGTTTGATATTTAATTCTTAAATCAATCAACTCTTTGTAATTTGTAGTATCAAACCAGAAATAATTATTACTAAATCTTAATTTTAATTCTCTTCTTAATGTACGATCTATTGGACTAAACCATCTTTCATTAAATTCGAATTTAAAATCTTCATCTTCTACAAATTCTATTATTAAATTTTGATATAAAGAGAATAGATTAATTGTTTCTTCTTTATTGTAGTTTTCGTTATTATAAAATTCGACAAATGTACTGATTTCATTTACTAGAGCTTTTGTCATTCCTTTATTAGTTTTTATCCAAAGACTGTCAAAAAAAACTAATGATATAGTAATTTGTAAAATAATTATTGGAGTGGCAACAATTAATAATCCTCTATAAAATAATTGTTTAGGTAATATATTTTTTAAAAATTTACTCAATCCATAAAACATAGCCTTCACCTCTTATTGTTTGAAGATATTTTGGATTTTTAGGGTCTTGCTCAATTTTTTTCCTTAATCGTGTTATTATAACGTCTATAGATCTTTCTTTACTTAAATTTATAAGATTTGCAATCTCATCTCTTGTAAAAGTTTTTCCTGGTGAGCCAATCATTTCTTCAATTATTTTTTTTTCTGTAATATTAATTTTAAACTCTTTATTATCTTTTAAAATTATTTTTTTATTCAGATCAATAGTTAAATTTTCAAAACTTATTATTTTTTTAATATTTTTAACTACAGTTTTATTTAAAATATTTTTAATTCTTAAAACAAGTTCTTTTGGTTCAAATGGTTTTGGTAGATAATCATCAGCACCTATTTCTAATCCTTCCACTCTTTCTGAAGTTGTTCCTTTAGCTGTTAATAGAATAATTGGAGTTTTTATTTTATTTTTATTTTCCTGAATAAAATCTAATCCACTTTTTCCTGGCATCATTATATCAAGAACAATAAGATCAAATTTAATTATATCTACTTTTTTAATTGCATCTTCTGCACTTGTTGCAGTTGTTACAAGAAAGTTGTTCTGATCTAAATATTGTTTAACTAGACTTCTTATTTCATCATCATCGTCAACAACCAAAATGTGATTAATAAATTTATTCATTAATTATTTTTTTTAAAACATTATTAAAATATAGCACCTCTTTTGAATTTGAATTTAGTAATGCTTTGTATATCCTTTTTTTTTGTTTTGAAAAAATTTCATCAAATATTTTTTGACCTTTATCATTAAGATAAACATGTTTTACCCTTGTATCAATTTTATCTTTTTTAAAACTAATTATTTGTAATTTTAGTAAGTCTTTAATAACTCTATTTAAACTTTGTTTAGTAACTTTCAGCTTTGCTAACAACTGTGACATTGTAATTCCCTCATATTGAGCAATTAGATGTATTACTTTATGATGGGCAATACCTATTGAATACTTATCTAGTATTTTTTTTGAATCTGAGAAAGTCTCCCTATAACTAATGAATATTTTTTCAATTAGATCTTTGAGTTGCTCATCTTTTAAATAAAGAAGTTCTTTCATAATGGTAAGTTATATTGACATATTATATATACAAAGATATTTTTTTGGAAAATAAAAAAATCTAATGATACCCTTTGATAAAAGAGACGGAAAAATTTGGTACAATAATGAACTTGTTAATTGGCAAGATGTTAAATTGCATGTTTTAAGTCATGGACTTCATTATGCTAGCTGTGTATTTGAAGGTTTAAGAGTTTATGATGGAGAAGTGTTCAAATTAGAAGAACACACTGATAGACTTTACCATTCTGCAAAAAGAATGGATATAAAAATTCCATACTCCAAAGATGAAATGAATAAAGCTATAAAAAAAATAGTTGCAGTGCAAAATGTTCAAAATGGATATATCAGGCCCTTTGCTTGGAGAGGAAGTGAAATGATGGCAGTATCAGCTCAACAAACAAAAATACATGTAGCAATAGCAGCATGGGAGTGGGGTACCTACTTTGATTCAAAATTAAAAACTGAAGGAATTAAATTAAATATATCTAAATGGAGAAGACCGGCTCCCAATACTATACCATGGGATACTAAAGCTTCAGGATTATATATGATATGTACTCTTTCCAAGCATGAGGCCGAGAAACAGGGCTATACAGATTCTTTAATGCTTGATCATGAGGAAAATATTGCTGAAGCAACAGGTGCAAATATTTTTTTTAAATGTAAAAAAGGAGAATTGCATACACCAATACCAGATAGTTTTTTAGATGGAATAACTAGAAGAACAGTAATAGAAATTGCAAAATCCAAAAATATAAAAGTTAATGAGAGAAAAATTTCACCAAAAGAACTATCTGATTTTGTTGGATGTTTTTTAACAGGTACTGCAGCCGAAGTTACACCAGTTTCAAAAATTGCTGATTATAATTATAATGTTTGTAATGTGATTTTGGATTTATCCTCAAGTTATGAAAAACTAGTTAGGAAGAAAAAAGCGGCTTAGTTTTTTTCATCTTCTGAAATTGCGTGATCTATTCCTTTTCTTAAATAATCATAGCCAGTATATAAGGTAAGAAAAGCCGAGAACCATAACAATATTATACCAATAGTTTGAGCATTGTAGTCTTGAAAATTAATAATTCTGTTTCCAGTCTCTCCAGTTAAAAGAATTGAAATAGAAAACATCTGCAAGAAAGTTTTTAGTTTTGCTAAATTTGAAACAGGCATTTTAATTTTTCCTTTAGCAAGAAATTCCCTTAATCCAGAAATAAGTATTTCTCTAGTTAAAATAATTATCGCAGCAATTACTTCATAATTTTTAATTGTATGATCCATAACAAGCAATATTAATGCTGCTGCAACGATTATTTTATCAGCTATAGGATCTAGTAATTCTCCAAGCTTAGATTCTTCTTTGTACATTCTTGCAAGAAGTCCATCTAAAAAATCAGTAAAAGAAGCGATAAGAAATAATACCAAAGGAATTATATCTCCATAAAAACCTGGCAAATAGTAAGCTATGACAAAAAATGGAACAATAATAATTCTGCCGATAGTTAAATAATTTGGAATTTTAATATTCATTCGTGAAAATAATTATATATTTTTTTTGCAACTTTTTCCTCAACTCCATCTACAGATTTTATCTCATCTAAACTTGCAGATTCAACCGCTCTTGCTGAACCAAAATGGTTTAATAATGCTCTTTTTCTTATCAATCCAATGCCATCTATTTGGTCTAGCAATGATCTGCTCAAACCTATTTTTCTTTTGGCTCTATGGGCACTTATTGCAAATCTATGAGATTCGTCTCTTAATCTTTGTAAAAAGAATAAAGTGGGGTCGTTTTTTATAAATTTGAACTCTTTTCCATTATGGAAAAATGTTTCATTACCACTATTTCTGAATTTACCTTTAGCAATCGCAATGATTGGAATATCATGAAGACCAAGCTCATTTATCGTTTCCCTAGCAACTGAATATTGTCCCTTTCCACCATCTATTAAAACTAAATCTGGAAGAGAAAGAAAGTTATCTTTTTCATGAACTGCTCGTTTAAACCTTCTATTTAGTACTTCTTTCATCATTCCATAGTCGTCTTGTTCGTTTTTTTTAATTTTAATGTTAAATTTTCTATATCTTTTTTTAATAAAACCTTCTTCACCAAACGCAATCAGAGCTCCAACACTATTTGTTCCTTGCATATGACTATTATCGTAAACCTCGACCATATTTATATTTGTTTCTAGATCAAACTTTTTAGCCACTGATTCAAAAAGATCTTTGTTATTTTGGCTCTCATAAATTTTTCTATTTAAACTATCTTTTGCATTTTTTATTGCTAAATTAATTACTTTTAATTTAGATCCTTTTTTTGCAACAGAAATATTTATTTGTTTATTCTCTTTTTTAGACAAAGTTTTTTCAATTAATATTCTTTCTTTAATATCTTCAGATAATATTATAGATGATGGCACACTTTTATTTTCATAAAACTGGGAGATAAAAGAATTTATAATATCATTTAACTTTTCATCAGGATCATGTTTTGGAAAAAATGCCTGGTTACCCCAATTTTGTTTTGATCTATAAAAAAATACTTGAATACAAGTTTTTCCAGATTCTTTATATCCTGCAATTACATCTGCCTCTATCAAGTTAGCTTCATTTATTCTTTGTGATGATTGAATTATATTTAAAGATTTTATTCTATCTCTTAGAATAGCAGCTTTTTCAAAATCAAGTTCTTCACTTGCTTTTTCCATTTGATGAGAAAGATTTTTTTGAATTTTTCTTGATTTACCTGATACAAACTCAATTGCAGATTCTACAGTTTTTCTATACTCATTTTTTTTTATGTAATCAACGCATGGGCCTGAACATCTTTTAATTTGATATAAGATACATGGTCTTTCTCTGTTTTTAAAAACAGTGTCATCACAGACTCTTAGTTGAAATATTTTTTGTATCATTTTTATTGTCCAATTAGCTGAACCTGCGGATGCAAATGGACCAAAATAAAAACCTTCTTTACTTTTTTTCCCCCTATGTCTTTTTATTTGTGGCCAATGATCTTTATCTCCAATAAAAATGAATGGAAAAGATTTATCATCTCTCAATAAAATATTAAATTTAGGTTTATATTTTTTTATTAAGTTAGCTTCTAAAAGCAAGGCCTCACTTTCATTTGATGTGGTAGTTATCTCAAGTTTTTTTGTTTGAGATAACATTCTTTCTGTTCTTATAATGTGGTTTTTTTCTGCCACATAGCTTTTAAGTCTGTTTAATAAATTTTTAGCTTTCCCTACATACAAAATTTCATTGTTAGATTTAAGCATCCTATAGACGCCTGGAAGCTTAGGTATTAAAGGAAGTTCTTTTTTTATTATTTCTTTACCTTGTTCAGGACTTATCATGACTTCTTTTTTTAGAAATTTGTATACCTACTGATGAACAATCTTTCATAATTTCTAATTTTTCGATTTGAAGAGATATTTTATCAATTCTTTTGTCCTTAAATAGCACATCAAAAACATCTTCAGCCAATGTTTCTAGAAAATTATAGTGCTTATTTTTAACTAGTTTTTTAATTAGCCTTACTATTTTTGAGTAGTTTACTATTGATTTAAGGTCTTTATCGTTAGAAGGCTTTTTGTCTACGTAATCTATTTCTAAGGAAAACTTTACTTTTTGAGGCTTTTCTTTTTCAAAATCGTAATATCCAAGTTTAAGATCTAATAATAAATCTTTAATTAAAACTTTTTTTTCGTAATTAAATAAGATCTTATTTTTATTTATCTTAACTACTTTAAGGTTATTTTTTTTCATAGTAAGTTTTCCTTAAAGAAATTTATAAATTGAGGCATATACTCGTCCATGTGGTCCCCACCAATTGTAACTCCTCTTTTAAGGCATTTTTCTTTTTTTAAAATTTTAAATGTTTTTTTCCATAATTTTTTTGGTTCAACTTGCGCTGCTTCATAAAAAGCATCCATAGATGGAAAAAGTTTATGTTTAGTTAACACCATATCAGGCCATTCATTTCCAACAACAAAACCATCATTATCAACAAAAAAAGCGGGACAATTATGAACTGTCATTGCTTGATATCTTTTAGGTTTTTGACTGTAATGGAATCCATGATACCAACCTTCTTTCATATCAATTTCAATTTGACCAGGTTGAGATTTAATTTTTTTTACATAATTTTCGCAATGATTTGGCAATGTGTAGTCATCTGCCGCACCATGAACATAAAGTAATTTAGTATTTGATGTTAGTTCTGGCTTATCAAAGAAACCTGCAAGCTTGCATTCTGCCGCCTCAGGTAATATTGCATCAAATCCTCTAGCACCTTCCAAAAACAAAGATGTAAATTTCACATCTGCTAAAAAAAGACTGTTGTTCCCACCTCTTGAATGTCCAGTAGTTCCAAACTTACCATTAGATCTTAGATGAGATTGTAATAACTTATATGCCATAATAGCATCTATAGCTCCATTAATAAGTGGAACTTTTGATTGATCTCTCCAAGTATCTCTTGCACCTCTATGACAAAAATTATCTATATACATTACTCCTATTCCTGCTTCTAAAAGGTTTTTAGTGCCATGGTAGACAAAGTCATTCCATGCATATTCACCAGGGCCACCACTGCTATGTGTCCATATAACTATTGGCACTTTATCCGAGCCTTTTGGTAATTGCAGATATCCTGTTATTTCAATTGGGTTATTTTTGTGACCACCAATAAGAACAGTTCTTTGGTCAAAACCAGTATATGACTGAAATTTTATTAGTTCACCACCTTTGGTATTTTTATTTTTTGAAACCCAGTTGAGCGCGGATTTTTTTTTCGTACACTGTTTTTGTAGATCAAAATTTATATTTTTTGTGGAGTGTGCATGTACTCCCGTAGTAAAGAAAATTGTTACTAATATTATAATTATTTTTTTCATTCTTTTCCTCCCATTATATCAGGGGTTTGCCAGTTTAAGCTTTGCCCACTATCAATGGAAATTACTTGTCCGGTAATAGATCTATTTTTTATAAAAAAGTCAACCGCATTACAGATTTGTTCGACGTCTACTCGTTTTTTTAGCGGTGTTGCCATGTATTGTTTTTTGAAGTGTTTTTCAGATTGTCTTTTATTTTTTAAAGTAGGTCCTGGAGCTATACCATTAACTCTTATATTCGGAGCAAGGCTCATAGCACTTGTTTTGGTAAGAGTATAAAGACCGGTCTTGCTTATTGTGTATGAAAAGAAGTAGGGAGTTAGTTTAAAAACTCTTTGATCAATAATATTAATTATATTGTTATTTTTTCCTCTTATATTTTTAGCAAATGCTTTTGATAAAAGTGCTGGCGCTAGTAAATTTGTTCTTAAATGTTTATCCCAACTATTTGTAGTAAAATTTTCAAGCTTATCATTTTCAAATAGTGAAGCGTTATTAATTAAGCAATCAAAGTATTTTAATTTAGATTTTCCAAATTTTATTATCTTATTTACATCAATCTCCTTGCTTAGGTCACCTTTAACTAAATAAATCTTAGTTCCATTTTTTGATAACTGATTTTTAAGCTTTTCGGCGTTTGATTTAGATTTATTAAAATGAATTATAATTTCTTTTCCTGGACCAGATAATTTTTCTGCAATTGCGGCACCAATTCTTGTTGCACCCCCTGTAATAATTATTTTATTTGCTTCCATTTTTTCTTACCTTTTTGAGCTCTTGTTCCTGGCATACCCATAGTTGATCTTCCTTTTGGATAAATTTTATTATTAAGGCTGTACTGTTTTACCTTAGGATTCAGTGTAATCTCTAATTCGGTACTTTCAAGTTTTCTTATTTCATCCCTAATTTTAGCAGCTTCCTCAAATTCAAGATTTGTAGCAGCTTCTTTCATATTTTTGTTTAAAGCTTTTAAGTGCTTTTTTAAGTTACCACCAATATTTTCACCAGTTCCAACTTTTACATAATCTTTTTCATAAACACTCTCCAACACATCAGCAATTTCCTTTTTAACTGTAGAAGCACTTATTTTATTTTTTTTATTATATTCTAATTGTATAGATCTTCTTCTATCTGTTTCTTTAATAGCTTTTTTTATACTTTTTGTTTCTTTGTCGGCATACAATATGACTTTACCATCTAAGTTTCTCGCCGCTCTTCCAATTGTTTGAATCAACGAAGTTTCTGATCTTAAGAAACCTTCTTTATCTGCATCTAATATTCCAACCAAAGCACATTCTGGAATATCTAGACCTTCTCTTAAAAGATTTATTCCAACTAAAACATCGAATACTCCCAATCTTAGATCTCTCATGATTTCTATCCTTTCAAGAGTATCTATATCAGAATGTAAATATCTAACTTTTATTCCATTTTCGTGAAGGTATTCAGTTAAATCTTCAGCCATTTTTTTTGTAAGAGTAGTAACAAGTACTCTATGATTTTTTTCTATAGTTTTTTTACATTCATGCATTAAATCATCAACTTGATTTTTTGCAGGTTTAATTTCAACTGGTGGATCAATTAAACCAGTTGGCCTAATTACTTGATCTATAAATTTACCTTTTGTTTGTTCAAGTTCCCAAGGACCAGGAGTTGCAGAAACAAATATTGTTTGTGTTCTCATCATATCCCACTCTTCAAATTTTAATGGTCTATTGTCCATACAAGATGGAAGTCTAAAACCATATTCCGCCAGAGTACTTTTTCTTGATCTATCTCCTTTAAACATCCCATTTAATTGAGGAACAGTCACATGGCATTCGTCAACAAACACCAGGGTATTATCAGGGAAGTATTCAAATAATGTCGGTGGAGGTTCTCCAGGTTTTCTTCCTGACAAAAATCTAGAATAATTTTCAATTCCAGCGCATGATCCTGTTGCTTCTATCATTTCCAAATCAAACCTTGTTCTTTCCTCCAACCTTTGAGCTTCAAGTAATTTATTTTCAGCTTTATGTTTTTTTAAAGTAATTTCTAATTCTTTTCTTATATTTATTATTGCTTGTTCAACTGTTGGTTTGGGAGTTATGTAGTGACTATTTGCGTAAACTTTTACTAAACTTAATTCTCTAATTTGATCTCCAGTAAGTGGATCAAATTCTTCAATTTTTTCTAATTTATCTCCAAATATACTTAGCCTCCAAGCCCGGTCTTCCAAATGAGATGGAAAAATTTCAAGATATTCACCTCTAGCTCTAAAAGTTCCTCTATAAAAATTTTGATCATTTCTTTTGTACTGAAGGGCTATTAAAGACTTTATTATTTGCTCTCTATTATAATCATAATTTTTTTGAAGAGTTAAAGTCATTTTGCTATATGCTTCAACTGAACCTAGTCCGTAAATACATGATACACTGGCAACAATTAATACATCGTCTCTTTCAAGAAGAGATCTTGTAGCAGAATGTCTCATTCTATCTATCTGTTCGTTAATTGATGCTTCTTTTTCTATGTAAGTATCTGATCTAGGAACATAAGCTTCAGGGGTGTAGTAATCATAATAAGAGACAAAATATTCAACTGCATTATCTGGAAAAAATGTTTTCATCTCACCATACAGCTGCGCCGCCAAAGTTTTATTGGGTGCTAAAATTAAGGCAGGTCTATTTGTTTCCTCTATAACTTTTGCCATTGTAAAAGTTTTTCCTGATCCAGTAACTCCAAGAAGCACTTGGTTAAATTCACCTTTATTGGCACTTTTAACTAATTTTTTAATTGCCTCTGGCTGATCCCCAGCCGGCTTAAAGTCAGATTTAATTTTAAATTTTTTACCACCTTCTAGTTTTCCACTAATTTCTGGATTTTTGCTTTGTATATCTGTAATTAAATCTTGATATGTATTTTGCATATATTAAACAAAGTATTAAAATAAAAATATATTTCAATGAGCATAATATCAGATAGTTTAAAGAGAATTAAACCCTCTCCAACGATAGCTGTTACTCAAAAAGCTAGAGAATTAAGAGCAGCTGGGAAAGATGTGATTGGATTAGGAGCAGGTGAGCCAGATTTTGATACACCAAATAATATAAAGATTGCAGCCATAAAAGCCATTAGAGGTGGCGATACCAAATATACAGCTGTTGATGGAACTCCAGCTTTAAAAAAAGCAATAATTAAAAAATTTAAAAAAGAAAATAATTTAAAGTATTCAAATGAGGAAATAACTGTAGGAACAGGTGGCAAGCAAGTTCTTTATAATGCATTCATGGCAACACTAAACAGAGGAGACGAAGTAATTATTCCAGCACCTTTTTGGGTATCTTATCCTGATATGGTTCTACTAGCAGGTGGTAAACCAAAAATTGTAAAATGTAATGAGTCAGATAATTTTAAATTAACACCACAAAAATTAAGAAAAGCAATTTCTAAAAAAACAAAATGGTTAATATTAAATTCACCATCAAATCCTACGGGAGCAAGTTATACAAAAACAGAGATAAAAAAACTATCTCAAGTATTGATTAAATATAAGAAAATTCAAATTTTGAGTGATGATATTTATGAGCATATCACATATGACAAAGCTAAGTTTTATACCATTGCTCAAATATCTAGTTTGAAAAATAGAACTCTTACCATGAACGGTGTAAGCAAATCTTATGCTATGACAGGATGGAGAATAGGTTATGCGGGAGGACCAAAAGAAATAATTAAAGCTATTCGTAAAGTTCAGTCTCAATCAACATCAAATCCTTCTTCTGTTAGTCAAGCAGCTGCGGTTGAAGCTTTAAATGGAACTCAGAAATTTATAAATGTAAGGTCTAAAGAATTTAAAAAAAGACGAGATTTTGTTGTTAATAGCTTAAATAAAATTAAAGGAATTAAATGTTTAGAACCTAATGGAGCATTTTATGTATTTCCAAGTTGTAAAGGTCTTTTAAATAAAAAAACTAAATTAAAAAAAGATACTGATTTTGTTCAAAAGCTACTTGAAAAAGCGAATGTAGCTGTGGTGCAAGGTTCAGCTTTTGGATTAGAAGGTTACTTTAGAATTTCTTATGCAACTTCAATGAAAAATTTAAAAAAGGCTATGGAAAGAATAAAATCTTTTTGTGAAAGTTTATAAAACTAAACTAATCCTAATCTAACTACTGATTTAGCATTTTCGGATATACAACCTTTTGCAGGTTTAAATTTAAAACCTAATAATTCTTCGGCATAAGTTGTGTCAGTTTGCATTATAATTCCAAGGTCAGGTATCATTGTTTTAGCACTTGAGTCTAAATAGCTTATTAACTTAACCATAAAATTTGGCAGTTCTTTTTTGGGAAGTTTTTTTGCGTACTCAGGCATCGCTTCAGCCATCAATTGAGATAATTCAACTAGTTTTTTTACTTCTTTACCAACAATTAATCTTCTTCCGCCAACTTTATTATTTCCTATGCAGGCAACATGTGCTTTTGCTATATCTTTGACATCAGAAATTAAAACTGCAAATTTAGGTGCTCCTGGAAATTTACCCTTCATAAATTGTCTTACATACTCTATTGATGTACCTCCTTTTTTATCCAATGCATCACCAAATACCCCACCAGGATTAATTGCTGTTAATTTATTTTTTAATCCTTTGCTTTCCATAAAATCCCAAGCAGCTTTTTCAGCTTTTGTTTTTGATAAAAAATAATCACTCACACCCTCAACCCAATTAACATCTGTCCAATCATTTTCTCCAAATGAATAAGGATTACTTCTATTAGGTTTTCTAAACATTGCTACGATAGAGGAGGTTATAATTATTTGCTCTACATCAGCATTCAAACCAGCATTTAAAACTCTTAAAGTTCCGTCTACAGCAACTGGCAATAAACTATTTCTATTATTTGAAACTTTCATAGGAAAAGGAGAAGCAACGTGCATTATATATTTACATCCTTTTGCTGCTTCATTCCATCCGTCGTCTTTTAAAAGATCTAACTCAACAAATGATAATTTATCTATTGAAGTATATTTGCTTATAGTTTCTTTTGTTTGTTCAATTAAATTGTTATTTCTAACTGTTCCTAAAACTTCATAACCAGAATTCAATAATTCTATCGCTGTATGCTTTGCAATCCATCCACTTATACCAGTTAATAAGACTTTATTACTCATAATTAATTATTTAATATTACAGTTATATTAGCAAAGGTTAATATTGGATTTCTGCTATGCATGTTTTGTTAGTGAGATAAAAATTTTTCAGCTTCAAGCGCAGCCATACACCCCATTCCTGCAGCTGTTACAGCTTGTCTAAATATTTTATCCTTAACATCTCCAGCAGCAAAAACACCTGGTATATTTGTTTCTGTTGAGTCTGGTTTTGTCGTTAAATAGCCCTCTTTATCCATATCTAATTGATTTTTAAATAGTTGCGTTGCTGGATCGTGACCAATTGCGATAAACAAACCATCAATTTTTAATTCATTAACTTTGTTAGTTTTTACATTTTTAATTTTTAATCCCTTAACATTTTTAGGATCATTTTCTCCAATAACTTCTTCAACAACACTATCCCAAATAATTTCAATTTTTTTATTAGCCATTAATTTACTTTGAAGCATTTTTTCAGCTCTTAATGAATCTCTCCTATGAATTAATTGTACTTTTGAAGCAAACTTTGTAAGAAACATTGCCTCTTCAACTGCTGCATTTCCACCACCCACAACCGCAACAGTTTTATCTTTAAAGAAAAATCCATCACATGTTGCACAAGCTGATACACCGAACCCCCTAAATTTTTGTTCAGATTCAATGTTTAACCATCTTGCTTGTGCTCCGGTTGAAATAATAATTGAGTCTGCAGTATATTTTTGACCACCATCTCCTATTGCTTCAAAAGGTTTTGATTTTAAATTAACTGAAGAAATGTGATCTTCGATCATTTCAGTACCTACAGCTTTAGCTTGGTCTCGCATTTGCTCCATTAACCAAGGACCCTGAATCACTTCTGCAAAACCAGGATAATTTTCAACATCAGTTGTGGTAGTTAATTGTCCACCTGGCTCCATACCGGAAACCATAATAGGTTTTAGCATCGCTCTTGCGGCATAAACTGCTGCTGTATATCCAGCGGGGCCAGATCCAATTATTAACACTTTTGTGTGTTTAGTTGGATTTTGATTCATATCAAAGCTATATAGTAATTAATGAGTAAATTAAAAGGGTTATTATTGACTGAAGGAATGCATGGCATGATAAGCCAAGTTGAAGGTTTAGCTAAAGCTCTAGATATCGAATTTACTCACCAGAAAGTTGAACTAAATAGTTTTTGGAAAATGATTCCTCCTAATTTAACTCCCATTTCAAATCTAGTTTTTAAAAATTTTGATTTTCAAGATTTTGATATTATCATTTCATGTGGAAGAAAAAGTGTAATTCCCTCAATTTATTTGAAGAGAAATTCAAAAAAAAAAGTTTTTAACATTCATATTCAAGATCCTAAAGTTTCGTTAAGCAATTTTGATTTCATAATTGCTCCAGAGCATGACAGTATAAGTGGAAAAAATGTTATTACATCAAAAGGAGCGATTCACTACTTAACTTTAGAAGAGATAAAGAATAATCATAATTATCTTGAAAAAAAACTTAAAAAAAATATGGATTATTTATTATTGGTTTTAGGAGGTCCAAATAAATACTATGACTACGATGACCAAAATCTAAGAAAAATTTTTGATAAAATCAAAAAAATTTCGAGTAGTGATAATTTACAAACCATAGTAATTCCATCGATGAGAACACCCAAGAGATCTATAAATTTAGCTGACGAATTATTAGGAAAAGAAAATCTTGTGATTACAAATATTGATAAAAAGGCTTATCTATCTGGACTGTCTTTAGCAAAATATATTGTTGTTACTTGCGACTCTACATCAATGATTTCAGAGGCAGCCATCACAGGAAAACCTATATATATTGCAGATATACCTGCGAAAAAGAATGATCAAAGATTTAAAATGTTTAGGGAATTATTTGGTAAATTAAATATAACAAAAAATTTAAATGAAAAGCTTGAGATTTGGAACTATAAAAGTTTGAATGAAACAGTTAGAATAGCTAAAGAAATCAAAAAACAATTATCATAATGTCATTTTTAAATTCAATTGAAAAAAAATCTAAAAAGTTTGAAAGTCCTTTTATTCACTGGGAATTAAATGAACCGTTAACCGAAGGACAGGTAAATGAGATTGTCAACGCAGATATTGCTAATCCGATTGAGCATAATCTAAACTACGATGGGACCAGAGCAATTGATGGGGGAGAAGGAAAGTTTAGGGAAGGAATTTCTGATGGCGGTAAAGCTTTAAAATTCAGATGTTTTATAACAAAAGACAACGCAAATAGATTTCCAAATTTAACTGATTTTATTAAAGAGCTTCAAAATAAAAAAACTTATGAAAAAATTTCAAATCTAATTGGGAAAGATTTGTCTAATTCTTATGTTAGAGTTGAAGTTATATGTGATCGTAAAGGTTTTTGGTTAAAACCGCATTGTGATATTAAAGAAAAACTTATTTCGTGCTTGCTTTTTGTAAATAAGTTTAATGAAAGTGAAGATTTAGGTACTGATTTTTATGATAATGAATTAAAAAAAATTAAAACTCTTCCATATAGAGATAATTATGGGTATTTTTTTTCAAGTGGTCCTAATACTTGGCATGGAATGGAGAAAAAAGAGATTATTAAAGAAAGAAGATGCCTTCAGGTAAATTATGTTACATTTAAGACTGATTGGAAAGTCGAAGATTAAATTTCCTGCAGAGGTTTGACTTCTATTTTTTTTGTTTTTAATGATTTAATAGCTTCTAAACAAGCATAAGCAGTTGACATGTTGGTACAGTAAGGAACCTTATTAATTAAGGTTGATCTTCTTAGAGAGGTAGAATCTTGAATTCTGTGTGCACGCTTTCCACCTCCAGTATTAATTACTAGTGCAATTTTTTTTGCATTTAATACATCAATAACATGAGGCGAGCCTCCGCTGACTTTATTTATTTTTTTACATTTAATACCATTTTTATTAATTCGATTTGCAGTACCTTCGGTTCCACATAGTGTGAAACCTAATTTTACTAATTGTTTTGCTAAATCTATTCCCTCATTTTTGTGCCTATCTTTTAAAGAAATAAATGCTAGTCCCTTGGTTGGTAGAGAATTTTGTGATGCTATTTGACTTTTTGCATATGCTAACCCAAAGTCCTTATCCATTCCCATTACCTCACCCGTTGATTTCATTTCTGGGCCTAGTAAAACATCAACATTTGGAAATTTATTAAAAGGAAAAACTGCTTCTTTAACAGCAAACATATTTTTATTTTTATTTTTTAAATTAAATTTTTTTAATTTTTCTCCTACCATTATTCTTGATGCTATTTTTGCAAGTGGAATTCCTTTAGCCTTAGAAACAAATGGTACTGTTCTGCTGGCTCTTGGGTTTACTTCTATGATATAAATCTCATCATTTTTAATTGCAAACTGTACATTCATAAAACCTTTTACTTTCAATGCTAATGCTAGTTTTTTAGTTTGGACATTGATTTCGTTTATTAATTCTTTCTTAATAGCAACAGGTGGTATACAACAGGCTGAATCCCCAGAATGTATTCCTGCCTCTTCAATATGCTGCATAATTCCTGCTACAAAAACATCTTTACCATCTGAAATAGCATCAACATCTATTTCCATTGCATTATTAATAAATCTATCTATTAAGATTGGATTGTTGTCTGCTGCCTTAAATGCTTCTTGAACAAAATCTTTTAATTGATTCTTTTCATAGACTATTTCCATTGCTCTTCCTCCCAGTACATAGGATGGTCGAACTACAAGAGGCAAACCAATATCAGATGCTATTTTTATGGCTTCATCGTATGTTTTAGCTATTCCACTATCAGCCTGTTTTAATTTCAATTTAATTAAAAGTTTTCTAAACCTATCTCTATCTTCTGCCAAATCAATTGATGAATATTGAGTTCCTATAATTGGTAAAGAATTATCATTAAGAAATTTTGCTAATTTAATGGGTGTTTGTCCACCAAATTGTGCAATTATCCCTATCAAATTACCTTTTAACTTTTCTTTCAAAATTATGTTATGTACGTACTCTTCAATCAACGGTTCAAAATACAATCTGTCACTTGTATCATAATCTGTAGAAACAGTTTCTGGATTACAATTTATCATAATTGTTTCATATCCCGCTTCTTTTAAAGAGTAGCTAGCCTGACAACAGCAGTAATCAAATTCAATTCCTTGCCCTATCCTGTTTGGTCCACCACCTAAAATAATTACCTTGTTATTTGAAGAAGGGTTTGCTTCGCACTCCGCTGTTATTGAAAAATTCCTCTGATATGTTGAATACATATAAGGAGTAAAAGATTTAAACTCAGCAGCACAAGTATCTACTTTTTTAAATACAGGTAAAACTTTTAAAGCTAATCTTTTTTGTCTAACAACTTTTTCTTTCAAATTCGTCAGTTGAGATAATTTTTTATCAGAGAATCCTATTGATTTAATTCTATTAAATTCATTAAATGTTTTCGGCAGACCTTTCTTGTAAATTTTACTTTCTTCATCCACAATTTCTTTAATTTGCTCCAAGAACCAGGGATCCACTCTAGATAATTTATATATTTTTTTTAAGCTAATTTTCTTTCGTATTGCTTCTGCAATTAACAAAATTTTATTTGGAATATTAGTCTTTAGTTTTTTTTCAATAGCATTTTTATTTAAATCAAAAATTCTATCTAAACCTGAAAAACCAACCTCTAAAGATATCAGTGCCTTTTGAAGAGATTCCTTAAAGTTTCTACCAATAGCCATGGCCTCACCAACAGATTTCATTGAGGTACCTAATAACGCAGGTGAGCTAGAAAATTTTTCAAAAGTAAATCTTGGTATTTTAGTAACTACATAATCTATGGTTGGCTCAAAAGAAGCAGGAGTTACTTTTGTTATTTCATTTTTTAATTCATCAAGCGTATACCCAACTGCCAGTTTTGCTGCAACCTTAGCTATTGGGAAACCAGTTGCCTTAGAAGCAAGCGCTGAGGACCTAGAAACTCTTGGATTCATTTCTATAATTACCATTCGCCCATTTTTTGGATTAATTGCAAATTGCACATTAGAACCTCCTGTCTCTACTCCAATTTTTCTTAAACACGCAATAGAAGCATTTCTCATAACTTGATATTCTTTGTCTGTAAGAGTTAAAGCAGGCGCAATAGTTACAGAGTCGCCAGTATGAATTCCCATTGGGTCTAAATTCTCGATTGAACATATGATGATGCAATTATCTTTTCTGTCTCTAACAACTTCCATTTCAAATTCTTTCCAGCCTTCCAAGCATTCTTCTACTAGTACTTGATTTACTGGTGAAGCATCAAGACCTTCTTTAAGTCTTTTAAAGAAATCTTTTTTATTTTTAGCTATACCACTTCCAAGTCCACCAAGTGTAAATGCTGGTCTTATTATTGCTGGCAAACCAACTTTGTTTAAGCATTTCTTAATTTGATTTATGTTGTTAACAATTTCTGATTTTGGAAGATTTAACCCAATGTCACTCATATTTTTTCTAAATTTTTTTCTATCTTCTGCGTTTGAAATAGCTTTTGAATTTGCTCCAATTAGATCGATTTTATATTTTTTTAGCAGTCCTATTTTTTCAGCTTTTATTGCCAAATTTAATGCAGTTTGTCCCCCCATAGTTGGCAATATTGCATCTGGTTTTTCTTTTGCTAAAATTTTTTCTAAAATATCAATAGTTATTGGTTCGATATAAGTTTTGTCTGCAACACCAGGATCAGTCATAATGGTTGCAGGATTAGAATTTATTAATATTACTTTATAACCTTCTTCTTTTAATGCTTTACATGCTTGAGTGCCCGAGTAATCAAATTCACAGGCTTGGCCTATAATTATAGGACCTGCTCCTACAACTAAAATTCTTTTAATATCTTTTCTTTTTGGCATTTTCTTTTACATCTTTAATAAACTGATTAAATAAATAATGACTATCTTGAGGACCTGGATTTGATTCAGGATGATATTGAACTGAAAAAATAGGTTTATTTTTTAACTTTATTCCTTCAACAGAATTATCAAACAAAGATTTATGAGTCATCTCAACATTTCTTGGTAGGCTTTCTTTAATAACTTCAAATCCATGATTTTGACTTGTTATTTCAACTTTACTATTTATTAAATTTTTTACTGGATGATTTGCGCCTCTGTGACCCAATTTCATTTTCTTTGTTTTTGCTTTTAGTGCTAAAGCTAACAATTGATGCCCAAGACATATTCCAAAAATTGGAATATTTGCTTTGATTAAGTTTTGAATGATATTAATTGCATATTTTCCAGTAGCTGCTGGATCGCCAGGACCATTCGATAAAAATATTCCATGTGGTTTAAGTTCAATAATTTTTTTGGCGTCTATGTCACACGGTACAACTTGAACGTTGCAATTAAAGTTTGAAAAGTACCTTAAAATATTTTTTTTAATGCCATAATCTATGGCTACAATTTTATAAGATTTTTTTTTATTTTTTTTATATCCAGAGTCTTTTGTCCAAGTTCTGAATCCATTCCATATATATTTTTTTGGAGTACTTACTTCTTTGGCCAAATCCATTCCATTTAGGCCAGGCCATTTTATTGTGCTACTAGTTAATTTTTTTATATTGAAAATGCCCTTTTTATTATTTGAAATAGTTCCTTTGGGCGCACCCTTATCTCTAATATAATTTGTTAAACTTCTTGTATCGAGACCAGTTATTCCAACAATTTTGTGCTTTTTTAACCATAAGTCTAAATGTTTTAAAGACCTGTAATTTGAGGGATTAGTAATTTCAGAATTAAATATTACACCCCTTGTCCAAACTTTATTTGACTCATAGTCTTCATTATTTGTTCCAACATTACCTATATGTGGAAAAGTAAAATTTATTATTTGTCCTGCATAAGATGGATCTGAAATAATTTCTTGATATCCAGTAATAGAAGTGTTGAAACAAACTTCACCTGTAGCAGTTCCTTGGTAGCCGATGCCTATACCTTTAAAAATAGATTTATTATCAAGAACTAAAACGCCTGGGTAAAAATTGGAAAATTTTTTTGAGTTTAGTTTTTGTTTTTTGTTCAATTACAACTCATGAGTTAAAGGTTAATACAATAAAACCTAAAATTTCGCAACACCTGTAATATAAATTTGAAAAAAACAATTTTTTCTTTTGAACAAAATTGTCTATAGAGTAAATTAAAAAAATGCATCTTAGGGACAAAATTGAAGAAGACTACAAAAACGCAGTAAAATCGAAAGAGAAAAATAAGATATCAACTTATAGGTTAATTCTATCTGGTATTAAGGATCTAGATATTGCAAATAGGTCGGGTCCTTCAAAAAAAGAAACTAATGATGATGATGTAAAAAAGCTAATTAAGAAAATGATTAAGCAGAGAAACGAATCTATTGAAGCATATGAAAAAAATAACAGAAAGGACCTGGCAGATTCTGAGCTAAATGAAGTTAAAATATTATCAGCTTATTTGCCAAAACAATTAAGCGAGGAAGAAACTCAAAAAATATGCGAAAGTATAATTAACCAAGTTGGAGCCTCATCTGTAAAGGACATGGGAAAAGTTATGGGTGAGTTAAAAAAAAACTATTCAGATAGCATAGATTTTTCAAAAGCTGGATCATTAATCAAAAATATACTTAATAATAAATGAAGTACCCTAAAGAATATTTAGACGAGATAAGAACTAGACTTAAAGTTTCAGCAGTTGTCTCTAAAACTGTGAGTTTAAAAAAAAGAGGAAAAGAATTTATTGGCCTTTCACCATTTAAAAATGAAAAAACTCCGTCATTTACAGTTAATGATGAAAAAGGATTTTATCATTGTTTTAGTACCAGCGAGCATGGAAATATTTTTGATTTTCTTATGAAAACTCAAAACTTAAAATTTGGAGAAGCAGTGCGAACTTTAGCAAATCTAGCTGGAATGAGACCTTATACATTTTCAAAAAAAGATGAAGAAAGAGAAAAAAAAAAACAAACATATATTTCAATATATAAAAAGTATATTAATTTTTATCACGAAAAATTTATTAAAAATAATACTAATGCAAAGGAATATTTAAAAAAAAGAAATTTAAATATTAATGATGTTAACAATTTTAAAATTGGATTCGTCGACAAAGAATCAAATCTATATAATGAATTAATTAATAAATTTGACAAAAAAGTTGTCGATGACTCAGGGTTATTTTATTTTGATGAAAAAAATAAAAAGTTTGTAGAAAGATTTAGAGATAGGTTAATTTTTCCGATAAATAATTTATCTGGTGAACCAATAGCATTAGGAGGAAGAATAATCTCAGAAAAAAATTATTTAGCAAAATATATCAATTCACCAGAAACGGAATTTTTTAAAAAGGGATCCAATTTATATAATCTTGATAAAGCTAGAAAATTTTCCAACATTTACGAAAAAATATATTTAGTTGAAGGATATATGGATGTAATTGGTCTTAATTCCAAAGGTATAGAAAATTCAGTAGCCAATCTTGGAACTTCACTAACCGAAAGACAGATTTTAGTTTTAAACCAATTTTTCAATCATATAGTAATTTGTTTTGATGGAGATGAAAGCGGATACAAGGCTGCAGTTAGAGCTGCAGAAAATTCTATTAAAGAACTAAAACCAGAAAAAAAAATATCTTTTTTATTTTTACCTGAAAAAGAAGATCCCGATAGTTTTATAAATAAAAATGGAAAAGAATACTTTTTGAAATATTCAGATAAAAACATAATTGAAATTCATAAATTTTTATTTGAACATTTTAAAAAAGAAACAGACAATAGCCCTTCTTCATTAGCTATCTTTGAAAAAAAACTTAGATTGATATGTAAAACTGTAAAGGACGAATATATCAAAAAATATATATTAGAATATTTTTTGGAAAAAATATCAAAATTAACCCCATTCTCAAATTACAACAAAACAAAATTTAAAAATAAAAGCCAAAAATCTTTATCCTCAACACAGAAACATTTTAATGAGACCAAGTCTCTCACTGGAGTGGAATTAAAAGAGTATTCTTTTTTATATTTAATTATCAATGATCTTAATTTAATTAGAGAAAATCTGCATTTAATAAAGGAAGTAAAATTATTTTCAAAAGAAAATAAATTAGTTTTTAATAAAATAATTGACAAACTCCAAAGCGAAGAAAATTTAAGTATTGATAGTTTGGAGGTAGATAGTCAATTAGTTGATAAAATATTTAAGTTTGCCTCGATCAAAAATATATTACAGAATAAAATTCACGAAAATTACAAAAAAATAGAATTATTAGATGAAATAGTAAGGGATCTAAAAAATTATGAGCTCGAGTTTAGAATTGAAGAATTAGAATCGAAATTTTCGCAAGATTTAAGTGAAAGTACATTTAATGAAATAAGAGAGCTTAAAAAATTGCAAAAAATCAACTAAATCAAAAAAAATTATCGTAGATTTTTTTAGATTAAGCATTATATAGATCTTCCGGACTTTATAATAATTGTGGAAAGAATAATTACAAAATCATTTGCTAGACTTATGGGTAGAGGAACCCATAGAGGTTTTATAACTTATGAGGAGCTTAATAAGTCATTAGGAAAAAGAAACTTATCGCTTCAGAATCTAGAACAAGCATTTATCCATATATTAGATGAAAAAGTTTCATTAGTAGAAAAAAAATCTGACTATAAAGTTTTAAGAAAAAAAGACTCCTCATCTAAAGAAGAAGGTAAAACTGCTGAAAAAAGTGACGATCCTATAAGAATGTATTTACGAGAAATGGGTGGCGTTGAACTTCTATCAAGAGAAGGAGAGATAGCAATTGCAAAAAGAATAGAGGCAGGAAAGGACGTGATGTTGAACGCGCTATCACAAAGTCCTATTACAGCCCAGCAATTTTCCGATTGGAATACACAGTTAAACAATGATGAAATTTTGGTTAGAGAAATAATTGATATTGATACTAACTATATGGAAGATGATGAAAATAGCCAGAATGCAAAAAGAAAAAAAAATGAAAATGAAACAGAGACAAATAATACTAACAATACAAATGAAGAAAGTTCTGAAGTATCTGATGATGAGTTCAACCCAACTCTTGCCGCAATGGAGACAGAGATCAAACCAAAAGTTCTTCAAACTGTACATAATCTTACAAAAGAATATAATAAATTAATAAAGTATCAAAAAGAAAAACTAGAATGTCTTTTAAATTCTAAAACTTTTTCAAATTCAAAAGAAAAAAATTATAATAAAATAGTTAATGATATCCTTGAAAATATTAAATCTTTACAACTTTCGCCATCAGTTTTAGAAGAACTTGTACAAAAACATTATATTGAAAATAAAAAGATAATATCATTAGAGGGAAATTTATTAAGACTTTCATTAAATAATAACATTTCTAGAGATGAATTTATCAAATTCTATGTTGGAAATGAAATTAATCCTAAACTTAAGGATTTTTTAAATACGAATGAAAATTGGAAAAAGTTTTTTCAAAAAAATAAAAATGAATTTAAGAATATTAGGGAAAGATTAATTGAAATTAGTAATAAATTAGGTATTTCAGTAACAGATTTTAAAAAATTAGTTAGTCGAGTTCAAAAAGGTGAAAAAGAATCAAGAATTGCTAAAAAAGAAATGGTTGAAGCCAATCTTAGATTGGTTATTTCAATTGCTAAAAAATATACAAACAGAGGTTTGCAATTCTTGGATTTAATTCAAGAAGGTAATATAGGTTTGATGAAAGCTGTAGATAAATTTGAATATAGAAGAGGTTACAAATTCTCAACGTATGCAACATGGTGGATTAGGCAGGCCATTACTAGATCAATTGCTGACCAAGCAAGGACTATAAGAATACCTGTGCACATGATTGAAACTATAAATAAGATTGTAAGAACCCAAAGATTAATATTAACTGAGTTTGGGCGAGAAGCTACACCAGAAGAACTTTCTAAAAAATTAAGGATGCCTCTTGAGAAAGTTAGAAAAGTATTAAAAATTTCTAAAGAACCAGTTTCTTTAGAAAAGCCAGTAGGAGACGAAGAAGACAGTAGCTTAGGGGATTTTATAGAAGATACAAAAGCATTAGCACCTTTAGAACAAGCTATAAAATCTAATTTGAGTGAGGCAACTACTAAAATACTATCAACGTTAACACCTCGAGAAGAAAGAGTTTTAAGGATGAGATTTGGTGTTGGAATGAACACAGATCACACTCTTGAGGAAGTTGGTTTACAATTTTCTGTCACTAGAGAAAGAATTAGGCAAATAGAGGCAAAAGCACTTAGAAAATTAAAACATCCAAGTAGATCAAAACAATTAAAAAGTTTTTTAGAAAGTTAATTGGGCCGTTAGCTCAATAGTAGAGTACTGCATTGACATTGCAGGGGTAGTTGGAGCGTAACCAACACGGCCCACCAAAAACATAAAATTATATGAAATATTTAAAATTAAATAGTCTTAATTATTTTTTCATATTTTTAATACTTTTTTTACTATTACAAGGTGTTTATTCATTTTATAAGTATAAGATAAGTTTTTACCTTGAATTTATTAAATATTCATATTCTTCAAATATTTCACCATTGATTTGGAACGAAAATGGTATAGTTGAGTATTTACAAGTAATTTTTCTATTATTTGCAATATTAAATTTTATCATTTTATTAAAAAAAAAAGAAATCTATAATGTTTCAAATTATTTTCTTTATTTCGTTTATTTATATTTTATTGGAATTATTTATTTTTTCTTGGAAGAAATCTCGTGGGGTCAACAAATTTTTCATTGGGAAAGTTCAAATTTTTTTAAAACTGTAAACAAACAACAAGAAACAAATTTTCATAATATTTCTAATCTTCTAAATCAATTCCCAAGGAGTCTATTAATAATTTGGTGTTCGTTATCCTTTATTATTTTTAAATATTTACACCATTATAAAAATTTACAAAATTTTAGTTTATTCATATTCCCAAATATTTTGTTAAAAAAAATATCTTTATTAATTATATTATTTGTTGTCCCAAATTTATTACTTAAAAAACTTAACTTATATATTGAATACCCTACCACCACATGTCCAATCGACTGTTATTTTTATCCCTATCCAGTAGAATACATTGAAAGTTTTGAGATCATGAACTTAATGACCTTTAATTTTATTAAATTGTCTGAATTACAAGAGTTATTATTTACCTATTATATTCTAATTCATTCATTTTTAATAAATAAGCTAAAATTTATTAAAAACTCTTCTTGAATGAAAATTAAAAAAAAAGTAGAAAGTCATAATTTAGGGCCTGTAGCTCAGTTGGTTAGAGCAGTACACTCATAATGTATTGGTCCCAGGTTCGAGTCCTGGCGGGCCCACCAAATTTAATAAAACAAAAAAATAAAAAATTATTTTACTTGTTCGCGAACTCATTCAAATTATTGATAAGTCCATCGATGTTATTATTCTGAATAATTGAATTAAATTCTTCTCTTTGTACTCTGGCCAAACTCACACCTTCAATAACAACATCTATTATAAGTGGCTTGTGTATATCTTTAGTAATGATTCTCCAATCTAATTTTACTTGTGGAGTTTTTTCTGTTGCTAAAAGTATGCTGGATACTATCGTATATTTTTCGTTTAATTTCTTTTCTGAACTTACTTGAATTTTTGGGTCCGAATATTGAGCAAGTCTACTAGAAAAACTTTTTAAGAAATATTTTTTAAAAACTTTAAAATACTCCTCTTTTTTTTCAGAAGATAAAGTTTTTCTATGAGAGCCTAGTGAATAATAAGCTATACCTTTAATATCAACAACTTCCTCTGCGATTAACTCAATTTTTTCCATTTTTTCTTCTTTAGAAATATTCTGCTTAAGTATTTCAGATGCTCTATTTACTGCTGATTGAACAAAATCACTAGGATTGGTTGCAAATGACTCAGTTTGAAAAATTAAAAAAAAAACCAAAAAAAATTTGAAAATTTTCTTATTCATTAAAAATGTTTATTGAGTTTCTATTTCTTCCCAGTCACTATCATCGAAAGTTTCAATTACTTCGTCAGCATTTAAAATTCTTTTTCTTCTATCTTGTAAATATAGACTTCTAACTGACGCATAAAAATCAATTGAATTTTCCTCTAAGTTATCAAGTGCACCTAAGTTTTTAGCAATGAAGTCAACACCTCCCATTCCTTTCGATGCATAATAATCAAAATTAGAAAAGTATCGAGTATCATTTCTTACAGTTACGTTGTACCAAGCATCACCACCTATATAATTCCCTATAGATCCAGTTGCATCTCTTAAAGTTGAAGGTCCAAGAACAGGCAAAACAATATAACATCCTTCCCCGAAGCCCCATCTACCAAGTGTTTGTCCAAAATCTTCATTTTCATATTCATTAAGACCTACTTTAGATGCTGGATCAAAAATTCCTACCACACCTAACGTTGTATTAATTATAAATCTTAAAGAGTTTTTCCCTGCAAGTAATAAATCTCCTTGTAGAACATTATTTGGCAAAGTTAACAATATTGATAAATTACTTAGAGCATTACTTGTACCTGTTCTAACGGGCGATGGTAGTTTTCTGTATCCTTTTGCAAGAGGCTCAAACACTACATCATTTATTGCTTGGTTAAAGGCAAATACACCTCTATTAATTTTTTCAAAACAATCTTTAGTTTCAACATTATTTTTTTTTGATAGATCGATACTCCCATCCGTATCAGCATATGAGCTTATTGATAAAAACAAAGAAATAATTATTATGCCTAAAATTTTAATCATTTAATAATTTTATATTTATATCTTTAACCAATGTAAATGACAATTTTATGTGATAAAAGCCTAAAAATGCACTACAAAATCTCATTAAATTACTCTCCTAATATTTCAACCAAAAAAAGAATCGGTAAAAATATTAAATATCTAATTTTTCATTATACAGGAATGAAAAGTGAAACTAGGGCAATAAATAGACTAATTGATGAAAGTTCAAAAGTAAGCTGTCACTACTTAATTAAAAGAAATGGCAGTATTATTTTAATGGCACCAGAAACATACGTTGCATGGCACGCTGGCATATCTTTTTGGAAAAACCAAAAAAACCTAAACAAAAATTCAATTGGAATTGAAATTACGAATAAAGGCCATCAGTTTGGATATCAAAAGTATTCAAAAAATCAGATTTTATCTTTAATAAGATTATCAAAATATATAATTAAAAAATACAGAATAAGTAAAACAAATATTTTAGGACATTCCGATATAGCATTTAATAGAAAAAAAGATCCTGGTGAAAAATTTCCTTGGCAATACTTAGCAACCAAAGGCATAGGTTATTGGCACAATATTGGTGGCAATTTAAAAAAATATAGAAAGTCAAAAATTAGAGAAAAAAATAAATTAAAATTTATATTTTTTTTGAAAAAAATTGGTTATTTATCTAATTTTAAATCAAATGTTGAGAAAATTAATTTAATTAAAGCATTTCAAAGAAGATTTAGACCAGAACTTGTAGATGGGAAAATTGATGAAGAATGTTTTTTAATAGCAAAAAAACTTAGTAAAAACTAAGATAATTTCTCTTGAAATATAATTAATAAACATTATTTTGTAATTGCCAGGTAGATGACTTATCGCTTTAATTTAATTTAAAGAGGAAAGTCCGGGCTCTACAAAGACACGGTGCCAGTTAATGGCTGGCAGGGGCGACCCTAGGGATAGTGCCACAGAAAATAAACCGCCTAATCAAGGCAAGGGTGAAAAGGTGTGGTAAGAGCACACCGGCTGATTTGGTAACAGACAGCGCATGGAAAACCCCACCGAGAGCAAAACTGAGTAGAGATGACATTGTTATTTATTAACTAAAAGCAGTCTTTGGCTAGTCATCAGGGTTAGTTGCTTGAGCCTTAAAGTGATTTAAGGTCTAGATAAATGGTAAGTTTAAAAGACAGAACCCGGCTTACATTCTACCTGGCAAAATCAGTTTAAAATTAATCAAATTTAACTAAAGAATGTTTCAGATTTGTTCTGAAATTTTAAGATTTAGAAAGAATATAAATATTGACGCATAGTTAAAAAACCCATATTATCCCATATATTCCCAATTATGGAATTATTAAAATTATATAGATATGTTTTTATCAACTTACGAGAACAAATTGGACAAAAAAGGAAGGGTGTCAGTGCCAGCAAGTTATAGATCATATTTATCAAATATAGGATACAACGGGGTAGTTTGCTTTCCTTCATTTAATAATCAGTGCATAGAAGCATGGCCCCAAGATAGAATTGAGAAAATTTCAAACGCAATAGATTCATTAAATCCATTTGAGGATAAAAAAGATTATTTTGCTACATCTATACTCTCAGAAAGTACTAATTTACAATTTGATACTGAAGGAAGAATTTCATTAACGTCAAAATTATTAAAACATGCAAAAATTAAAAATAGCATGTTATTTGTTGGTCAAGGTAAAACCTTCCAGATATGGGAACCAACAACATTTGAGAAATTTAGGACAACTGCAAGAAAAAAATCAAACATTTATCGAGCTAGTCTTAAATGGGAAAAACAATTTAATAATTAAACCTGAGGGGGAAAAATGACAATTAATTTTAAGACACCAGATATAAAAGAATTAAAGCCAAGAATTTTAGTTCTTGGAGTAGGTGGAGCAGGAGGAAACGCTATAAACGGAATGATAGATGCTGGCTTACAAGGAGTTGAATTTATTGCAGTTAATACTGATGCGCAAGATCTTAAACTTAGTAAAGCTATGACCAAAGTTCAGATGGGTATAAATCTAACCAAAGGATTAGGTGCAGGAGCAAAATTAGATATAGGTCAAGCTGCAGCAGATGAATCTTTAAATGATATTGTTAATATTTTACAAGGCGCAAACATGGTTTTCATAACTGCTGGAATGGGCGGTGGTACTGGAACTGGTTCGGCACACGTTATTGCTAGAGCGGCAAAAGAACTTAATATACTCACTGTTGGTGTAGTTACTTTACCTTTCTTGTATGAAGGGCCATCTAGAATGAGAAGAGCACAACAAGGTTTAGAAGAATTAAGAAAACATGTGGATACTATAATTGTTGTCCCAAATCAGAACCTATTTAAAATCGCAAGTGAACAAACAACTTTTGAAGAATCTTTTGAGCTATCTAATGATGTTTTATTACATGGTGTTCAAAGTATTACTGATTTAATGGTAAGACCAGGGTTAATAAATTTAGATTTCGCAGATGTAGAAACTATTATGAGTTCCATGGGTAAGGCCATGATGGGAACTGGAGAATCTGAAGGAGAAGGTAGGGCAACAAAAGCTGCAGAGCTAGCAATCAACAATCCATTAATTGATGATTATACTTTAAAAGGTGCAAAAGGATTACTAGTTAATATTACAGGCGGCAAAGATCTTAAACTTTTTGAAGTTGATGAAGCAGTTCATAAGGTAAGAGCAGAAGTTGACCCTGAAGCAGAATTAATCATTGGCGCAATTACCGATCCTAATCTTGAGGGTAAAATGAGAGTATCTATAGTTGCAACCTCATTAGATGGACAACAACCAGAGGCAAAATCTGTTATTAATATGGTTCATAGAATAAATAATAGGAATCCAGGATATTCAGATTTTTCACATATTACTAATGCTCAACATTCTAATTTTTCATCTACTTCTAATACACCAATTTCAGAAGGTGCTACTGCTTTAAAATTGGAAAATGAAGCTGAAGAAGAGCAGTTAAATATAAGTGAACAAAATATTATTTCTAATCAAATTAATGAGAATTTAGTAGATAATGAGTCAAAAGATGAAGTTTTGCATCTTAAAGAGGAGGCAGAAACTAATTCAGAAATAGAAAGTTCAGATGATTCGAATGGTTTAGAAAACTTTCATATAGAAGAAGAAACCCCTCATTTATTTAATTCTGATGAATCATCTACTAGTACAGAAAATGAATTTGAGTCATTTACCAAATCAGAATCAAAAGATGAAGATGATGATCTTGAAATTCCAGCATTTTTGAGAAGACAAAAAAATTAATGGTCTTCGATAAAATAAATGAATGCCACCATAAAATCGGAAAAAAAACATTTTCCGGTACTGCTAAAAGAATTAATTAGCATTATTTCCCCTCTTTATGGTGGCACATTTATTGACTGCACCTTTGGAGAAGGTGGATATTCTGAAAAAATATTAGAAAATAAAAATAATAATGTAATCGCTATTGATCGTGATTATGATGTCAAAACTCAGTCAGAACTCTTAAAAAAAAAATTTAACAAAAGATTTGAATTTGTTAATTCTACATTTAAAGAAATAAACCTTATTCAAAAAAATAAAAATATTAAAGCAATAATTTTTGACTTGGGATATTCAACAAACCAAATTTCAGATTATTCAAAAGGATTATCTTTCAAATCAACAGGTAAGTTAAACATGAAAATGGGGATTAATAAATTTTCAGCACATGAAGTAGTGCATAAATTGGAACAGAATAATTTAAGAAGAATATTTAAAAATTTTGGAGATGAAAAAAATTCAAATTTAATTGCAAAAAAAATTGTTTCTGAAAGAAAAAAAAAAGCACTGAATACTGAAGATTTAGTGAGGATAATAGAAAGCTCCTACAAAAAGAAGTACACAAAATCCCACAAGTCTACAAAAGTATTTCAAGCATTAAGAATATTTGTCAATCAAGAAATTAGTCAATTAATTTATGGTCTTATAAACAGCTTTAAAATTTTGCCAATTGGAGGATATCTAATTGTTGTAACTTTTCATTCATTAGAAGATAAAATTGTAAAATTTTTTTTCAAAAATTATTCAGAGGTTTCAAAAATTTCAAGATATTTACCAGAAAAAAAGCATGAAAAGAAATTATTCAAGTTATTAAATAAAAAACCAATTATACCATCAGATAAGGAAATAGCTTTAAATCCTCCTTCTAGATCTGCAAAATTAAGATACGCATTAAAGATAAATGATAATCATAATTTTGAAGTTTTTTTAAAAAAATTTGAAAATTTAATTAATATAGAAAATTTATATTTAAATTTATGAAAAAAGGAATACTCATTTTTTTAATTTTTTTTCTTATAATAGCAACTACTTTAACAAAAAATTCTACAAAAAAAATAGATCAAAAAATATTTGAAAAAAGAGAAAATATAATTTTATTAAAAAATAAATATGAACTAGTTCTTCTTGATTATAATTATTTAAGTTCACCAAAAAAATTAATGGATTTTCAGAGTCAATATTTTGAAAATTATCTAATTCCTAGAAAAATTGATCAAATAAACGAAATATCACTTGATGAAACTCCTTCTATTAAAATCTTAGATAATAATTTAAATGAATAAAAAAAAACAAAATTTATTTATTTTTGAAAATTCTAATCATTTTAATTATGAAAAAAATAAATCCAATCTTAATATCTCATTTAATAGAATTGCTTTTATTTTTTTTGTATTTTTGGCCTTGGCGTTTATTTTTTCATTTAAAGCAATCTATTTAGGATCTTTAGATAATAACATATACGATAAAAAAATTATTAATTCAGATAACAGATCTACTATTATTGATAGAGAAGGAGTCATTATTGCAAAAAGTGTTATAACAAAAAATATAGGCATTAATCCAAAATTAGTAATTGATAAAAAAAGATTACTTATCAATTTACAATTAATTTTTCCCAATAAAAATTATGAAAAAATTAAAAAAAAAATTAATGGAGAAAAATTTTTTTATTTTCAAAAAAAAATTTCCCAAGAAAAATATGATGAGCTTATCCTTCTTGGAGATAAATCAATCATTACTGAGCAAAAAATATCAAGAATTTATCCTCACAAAAATTTATTCAGTCATATAATTGGACAGATAGATAATGATAATAATGGAATATCTGGAATAGAAAAAAGTTTTGACTATGAACTTAAGACATTGGAAGAACAGTTAAAACTGACCCTTGATACCGAACTACAATACATAATCAGAGAAGAGCTAAATTATTTTACTCATATTTTTAAAAATATAGGTAGTGCCGCAATATTAATGAATATAAATAATGGAGAGATTCTTTCAATGGTTTCTCTTCCAGATTTTAATCTAAATAAACGTGAGAAGATAAAAGACGTAAATTATATTAATAGAGCTTCAAAAGGCGTATACGAGCTTGGTTCAGTTTTTAAGACATTTACTATAGCTGCAGCACTAAATGAAGAAATAATAGAACCAGAAACTGAATTTAAAAATTTACCAAAAAGTACTACTTGTGCCGGAAGACCTATTAGAGAATATGATATGGAAATCCCATCTAATTTAACAGCTGAACAAATTTTGATAAGATCTGGAAATATAGGTTCCTTAAGAATTGCTGAAAAAATTGGTATTGAAAAATTTAAATCATTTTTAGAAAATATTGGAATTTTAAATAAAATTGATTTTGACATCGAGGAAGTAGGAGAACCAATTCCTTTCAAATGGGGCAAATGCAAACTTGCAACATCTTCATTTGGACATGGAATAACCACAACGCCTTTACAGCTAGCAAAAGGATATTCAATTATAGCTAATGGTGGATACAATATTAAACCAACAATTATTAAGAAATACTTTAAAGAAAAAGATAAAAAAAATAAAATTTTAAACGAAGGAGTTTCTGAAAAAATTAATTTAATTTTAAGAAAAATTGTTTCTACGAAAGAGGGCACTGCAAATTTTGCAAATATTGATGGTTACGAAGTTGGTGGAAAAACTGGTACAGCTCAAAAATCTGAGAATGGAGTTTATACAAAAAAAAAAATAAATACTTTTGTAGCAATTTTTCCAACAGTTAAGCCAAAATTTGTCTTAGTAGTTTTATTAGATGAGCCAAAGTTAAGTAAGGAGTATGTTTATCACTTCAAGGATGGAAGTGGATGGAAGCTAAAAGGAACTCCCTACAACACTGCAGGTTGGACTTCTGTAGAAATTGCCGGAAAGATTATTGAAAAAATTGGGCCAATTTTAGCCACAAAATACTAAGAGTTTAAATTTGAATTATGAGAATAGGAAATATTTTTAATCAAATTAATAATAAATATAAATCGCATAATTTTACTAATTTAAATTTTGATAGTAGAAAATGCAAAAAGGGAGATATATTTTTTTCAATAAAAGGAACAAAAAAAAATGGAAGTCAATTTATTAAAGATGCATTAAATAACGGAGCTCGCACAATAGTATCAGAAAAAAAATATCAAGGATTTGTTAAAAATATTTTATACTTACACAGCAACAATCCAAGAAAATTACTCTCTGAGTCTGCTGCAAAAATATTTAAACAAAAGCCTAATAATTTAATAGCAGTAACTGGAACTAATGGAAAATCTTCAATCACAAATTTCTATTATCAGATTTTAAAATTAAACAAAGTTCAAGTTGCTTCTATTGGTACCTTAGGTGTTTATTATAAAAATAAATTTATAAAAACACATAATACCACTACTGATCCTATTACATTAAACAAACTTCTGCAAAAAATTAAAAAGAACGGGATAAATAATGTAATCATGGAAGCCTCAAGTCATGGATTAAAACAAAACCGTTTAGATGGAATAAAATTTAAAACTGGTATTTTTACAAACTTAAGTAGAGACCATTTAGATTATCATAATTCTTATTTGGACTATTTTAACTCTAAAATGATATTATTTAAAAATTTAATGCATAAAAAATCGTGCATTATTTTTGATAAAGAAATAAAAGTATCTAAATCAATAAATAAAATTGTAAGCAATAAAAATTATAATTCAATTTGTATAGGAAAAAGTTTTTCTGATGTTAAAATTACGAAACATAATTATATAGCTGATAAGCAGCATGTAGAATTTGTATTTAAAAATAAAAAATATTTCTTTAAAACAAGTCTTTTAGGTAAAATTCAGATTAAGAATTTAATCATGGCAATGATAGCTGCTAAAAATTCAAATATTCCATTGGAAAAAATAGTTAAATCAATTAATAAAATAAAGAGCGTAAATGGAAGGCTAGAGGAAATTATAAAATTTAGAGATAATTCTCGTGTTATCCTGGACTACGCCCATACTCCAGATGCTCTAGAAACATGCTTAGAAAGCTTAAATGAACAATTTAAATTTAGTAAAATTTCAATTGTTTTTGGGTGTGGAGGAGATCGGGATAAGCAGAAAAGAAAAATAATGGGCCAAATAGCAAACAAATATTGTGAAAGAATTTACCTTACAGATGATAATCCACGAACTGAGGATCCAAATAAAATAAGATCACAAATAAAAAAAAAAATTAAAAAATATAAACTAATAGAAATTCCTTCAAGAAAAGTTGCAATTTCACAGTCTATAAATGATTTAGAAGCTGGGCATATCCTATTAATTACAGGGAAAGGTCATGAAAATTATCAGGAGTATAATATTAAAAAACCTTTTTCAGATAAAAAACATATTTTACAAAACAAAAATTTAAAAAATAAATCTTTATTAGATAATTGGAAATTATCTATAATAGATAAAAAGCTTAAAAATATAAAATTAAATAAAAATTTAAAGATTAACTCAGCTTCAATCAATTCTAGGGAAATTAAAAAAAATGATATTTTTTTTGCAGTAAAAGGAAAAAGATTTGACGGTAACAAATATGCAAATGAAGCTATAAAAAAAGGTGCATCCTTATCCATCATAGATAAAGATTTTAAGACTAAAAATAAGAGAAAGATTAAAGTAAAAAACAGTCTAAACTTTTTGACAAAGTGTTCAAAATCAATAAGAGAAATATCATTAATTAATGCTATATCAATTACTGGAAGTTCTGGAAAAACCTCATTAAAAGAATTATTGGGATACACATTAAATCAAATCTCTTCAACTACTTTTTCTAAAAAATCATTCAATAATAAATATGGTGTCCCTTTAAGTTTATTTAATATTAAAAAAAAAAATTTGTTTGGTGTTTTTGAGGTGGGGATGGATAAAAAAGGAGAAATCGATAGATTAACAAAAATTATTAATCCTGATGTAGGGATAATAACAAATATTTCATATGCTCATATAAAAAATTTTAAAAGTATAAAAGATATTGCTAAAGCAAAATCAGAAATTATGAATAATATTACAAACAAAGGGTATATAATATTAAATAAAGATGATATTTTTTATGACTTCTTTTTGAAAAAAGCTGTTGCTAGAAAATTAAAAATAATCTCATTCAGTATTAAAAAAAATTCTGATATAAAATTATTAAATATAAAAAGAAAAAAAAAATATTATATTTTTAATATTAAAATACATAATCAGATTAAAAAATTTAAAGTTAATGAAAATTTAAAAAAATATTCATCAAATATTTTAGCAACATGCGCAGTATTATCACTTTATTTTTCTATCAATGAAATTAAAGATAATATTTTTTTTAAATATCAAATACCTGAAGGAAGAGGTGATGTATATAATTTAAAATATAAAAATAAAAAAATAAAGTTAATAGATGAAAGTTATAACTCAAATCCACTATCCTTAGAATTTGCAATTAAAAATTTTGAGGAAATTAAAGTTAATCCAAAAAATAAATACCTATTATTGGGTGACATGCTCGAGTTAGGTAAATTTTCAAAACAACTTCATGTAAAAGCAGCCAAATTTATAAATAATTCAAATTTTAATAAATTGTATGTAGTAGGAAAGCATATAAAAGATACTTTCAACAAAATTAAAACACAAAAACAAGGAAAAGTATTGAAAAATAATAAAGAAATTTTTGACTTATTCAAAAATGTTTTAAAAAACAAAGATTATATTATGGTAAAAGGATCTAATGCCAGTGGTTTAAATAAAATAATTTCTATTATAAAGAAAGATAGTTCAAATGCTTTATAGCCTTTTTTTGCATCTCTCAGATACTTACTCAATATTAAACGTATTTAAATTTTTGACTGTCCGGACTGGTTTGGCAATGTTTACATCAATGCTGGTGGTATTTTTAATTGGTACACCTTTCATTGATTATTTTTCTTCTCATCATATACATGATCCAATTAGAGAAGATGGCCCCGCTGATCATATTGTTAAAAAAATAGGAACCCCAACAATGGGAGGTGTTCTTATATTAATTGGATTATTTTCAGGAATTTTACTTTGGGGTGATTTGTTTAATCCATATATTTGGTTCTTAATTTTTATAGTAGGATCTTTTGGGTTGTTGGGAGCTTATGATGATTATAAAAAAATTAAAAAAAAAAACTCCTCTGGGATATCTTCAAAATTTAAGTTTTTGTGGCAAATTATTTTAGCAATAATTGGAGTACTAATTTTAATTTATTTTGTTGATACGCCAGATTTGCAAAAACTATATTTTCCATTTTTTAAAAATTTGATAATTAATTTAGGTTGGTTTTTTATACCTTTCTATATTTTTGTTATTGTTGGATCTTCCAATGCAGTTAATCTTACAGATGGACTTGATGGTTTAGCAACAGTTCCAGTTATTTTAGTAGCAGGTGTTTTTGCATTTATTAGTTATGTTACAGGTAATATAGTTTTTTCTGAATATTTATTAATACCGTACATAAAAGGCGTTGGAGAAGTAAGTGTATTTTGCGGCTCAATGATTGGAGCGTGTATAGGTTTTTTATGGTTTAACGCTCCTCCAGCAAAAATATTTATGGGTGATACTGGATCGCTCGCTTTAGGAGGATCCCTAGGGGGAATTGGAATAATTACCAAACATGAAATAGTTTTAGCAATTACTGGAGGTTTATTTGTTTTAGAGGCTGTTTCAGTAATAGTTCAGGTTGTCTCATATAAATTAACTGGTAAAAGAATTTTTAAGATGGCACCCATACACCATCATTTTGAAAAAAAAGGATGGCCAGAATCAACAGTTGTGATTAGATTTTGGATAATATCAATTATTCTGGCAATGATAGGTTTGGCAACTCTCAAACTTAGATAATGAATAAGGAAGAATTTCAATTTAAAAATAAAGTAATTCTTATTTATGGATTTGGAATCAGCGGAAAAGCTTGTTTTAAATATTTGAAGAGAAATAATAATACATTTATTTATGATGATAATTCAAAATTAATACCCAATAAGTACAAAAAGCAATTTTTAAATATAAAAAAAATATCTAAATATAATTTTAATCATATCGTTATAAGTCCTGGAATAGATTTAAATAAATGTTCATTAGAAAAATACCTTAAAAAAAACAAAGAAAAAATTATTTCTGAATTAGATATATTTTATCTTGAAAATAAAAATAATTTAAAAATTACCATAACGGGCACAAATGGAAAATCGACTACCTCTAAGCTACTTTATGAGATAATTAAAAATCATAAAAAAGATGTTAGAATAGTTGGAAATATTGGAAATCCTATTTTATCTGAAAAAAAGATTAATCCTAAGACTATTTTTGTGATCGAAGCATCATCTTATCAGATCGAGTATAGCAAATATTTTAAAACTGACATTGCCGCAATATTAAATATAAGTCCTGATCATTTAGAACGTCATGGAACAATAAAAAATTATGTTCAATCAAAGTTTAAATTAATTAAAAATCAGAAAAAAGGCTCTTTAAGTTTTATAGAAAAACAATCGAAGTATTTATACTCTGAAATAAAAAAAAATAAGGTTAAATCCAAAATTATTAAAGTTAATAATTCATTTCCAAATGCTTTTAAAAATAAAATTACAAATAGTTATTTCAACAATCTTAATAATTTGAATAATTTGAAATTTATCTTAGAAATATCCAAAAAAATTAAACTAAATAAAAAAATAATTTTAAAAACTGTAAATTTATTTAAAGGCCTAAAATATAGGCAACAAATTATATTTAATAATAAAAAATTATTAATAATTAACGATTCTAAATCAACAAGTTTTTCATCGAGCAAAAATCTTCTTCAATCTTACAAAAATATTTATTGGTTAGTAGGCGGTAAATTTAAAAAGGGAGATAAATTTATATTAGATAAGAAATATTATAAAAATATAAAGGTATATATTTACGGTTCAAAAATAAACTCTTTCAAAAAACAATTTAAAAATAAAGTTAAATACAAAATCCTATATAATATAAAAAAAGCACTTATAAAAATTGTTGAGGATTCAAAAAATGATAATTCAAAAAAAATAATTATATTATTTAGCCCAGCAGCAGCATCTTTTGATAACTTTAGAAATTTTGAGGAAAGAGGAAAATATTTTAATAATCAAATTAAAATTTTAAAATTTATAAAAAAAATAAATGATAGAAAATAATTTAATATATAACTCATATTATAAATGGTGGAAAAATATTGATAAATTTATTTTTTCATTAATATTATCTTTATTTTTTTTAGGACTATTCTTTTCACTGGTCTCTACATCTTTGATTGCATCAGATAAACTTAACACAAATTCTTATTATTTTTTCATTAAGCATTCGGCTTTCGTTTTATTAGGCTTTCTAGTTCTATTATTCCTTTCATTTGTTGAAAGCAAAAATTTGATAAATTTAAGTCTGCTATTATTTTTAATATTTTTCACTAGTTTACTTTTAGTACCTTTTATTGGCGTAGAAGTTAAGGGCTCTAAAAGATGGATGGATTTAGGTGGTCCATTTCCCAGATACCAACCAATTGAATTATTAAAACCTTTTTTTATAATACTGGTATCTTCTGCATTGTCATTCAATAAGGAAAAAAACTTGTATTTAAATTATTTTCTAAGTTCATTAATTCTAATACCGATTATATTACTACTTATTTTACAACCAGACATAGGCCAAACAATGTTAATCATTTTGACTTGGTTAGCTATAATTTTTGTTTCAGGAGTAAATCTTATAATATTTTTCACATTCATTATTCTTTTTGGATCAACTTTGTTATACTTAGTTATTTTTGTACCTAAATTTGAATATATAAAAAACAGACTCTTATCTTTTTTGGATGCATCAAGTGGCAATAGCTACCAGTCTGAAAAAGCTTCTGAGGCTATAATTAACGGTGGTTTTTTTGGACAGGGCATTGGAGAAGGTACTTTAAATTCCAAAATACCTGAGGCACATACAGATTATATTGTTTCAGTCATATCTGAGGAATTTGGAGTTCTGATTGTTATTTTCATTATGCTTATTTATTTAATTTTATGTTTTCAAGTAATAAAAAAAATCGGAAACGAAAATGATGTAAAAATAAAACTTATATTAATAGGGTCTATCTCCTTAATCTTGCTTCAAACTTTTATTCATATAGGTGTAAATATTAGAATTTTACCAACAACAGGGATGACTTTACCATTTTTAAGTTATGGAGGATCGTCAATTATTAGTACAGCAATACTATCTGGTATCATTTTAAATTTTACGAAAAGAAGAGTTAAATAATTATGAAAAAAATATTAATTTCAACTGGTGGATCAGGTGGACATGTAATTCCTGCTATTTCATTCTATGAACATTTTATTGGCAAATTTGAAGTATTTTTATCTACCGACAAAAGAGGTTCAAGATTTATAGATAAAAAAATTTATAAATATGAGGTAATAGATGTTCCTAATATATTTTCAAATATATTTTATTTACCATTAAATTTAATTAAATTCTTTGTATCTTTTATAAAATCATTTTTTTATTTAAAAAAAAATAAAATTGATATTTTATTAAGTACAGGTGGCTATATGTCAATCCCTTTATGTTTAACTGCAAAAATTTTAAATATAAAATTGTTTTTATTTGAACCCAACATGGTAATTGGCAGATCAAATAAGTTTATTCTTAAATTTTCTCATAAAATCATTTGTTACCAAAAAGAAATTAAGGGATTGCCCTTAGGATACTATAATAAAATATATGTATCAAAACCTATTTTAAGAAAAGATATTTACAATATAAAAAAAAATGAAAATTTGAAAATAATAGAGCCTTTGAATATTCTAATTTTAGGAGGTAGTCAGGGAGCTAAATTTTTTGACAATACGATGCAAAAATTAATTATCAGTTTATCACATGTTTATAAGCTTAAAGTAAGCCAACAAATACATGATAAAAAAAAACAACTAGAAATAAGCCAAATTTATAAGGATAATAAAATTGAAAGTTATGTTTTTAGTTTTGATAAAGATTTATACAACAAGTTTAATTTGTACGATTTAGCTTTTACAAGATCTGGAGCATCAACAATTTCTGAATTGGCATATTTTAATATTCCCTTTATTGCAGTTCCTTTTCCATTTGCGAAGGATAATCATCAATTTTTTAATGCGAAATATTATTTTGATAAAAATTGTTGTTGGATCATCGAGCAAAAAGAATTTAAATCTACAAAAATTCTAAATTTATTTAGCAAAATCACAAAAGATGAAAAAAGTTACAATGAGAAAAAAGAAAATTTATCTAAATTTTCTTATCAAAACACTTGGAATGATATAAATCAAAAGCTGACAGATCTTATAAATGAAAATTAAACTAGCAAAAAATGAACTAATACACTTTTTAGGAATAGGAGGAATAGGCATGAGCGGATTAGCTTTGATCATGAATGAGTTAGGTTTTAAAGTTCAGGGGAGTGATATATCAAATAATAAAAATATTGAGAGACTAAGACAAAAGAAAATTAGAGTCTGGATAGGACATAAAAAACAAAATATTAAAAATGCATCTATTTTAGTAATTTCATCAGCTATAAAAAATAATAATAAAGAGCTAATGTTTGCTAAAAAAAAAAAATTACCAATTTACATTCGTGGAGAAATGCTTGCACATATTGTTTCTTTAATGAGAAATATAGTAATCGCAGGATCTCATGGAAAAACCACAACCACTTCTTTAATTTCTAAAATATTTTCAAAAGCTAAAATTGATCCCACTATAATTAATGGAGGAGTTTTAAACTCTTTCGGCAATTCAGCTAAATTAGGAAAAAGTAATTGGTGCATACTAGAATCAGATGAGTCTGATGGTAGTTTTGTAAAAGTGCCCCAGACATACTCTGTAATTACAAATATAGATAAAGAACATTTAGATTTTTATAAGTCTATGGATAATTTAGAAAATAAATTTATTTCTTTTATTGAAAAAACCCCATCTTTTGGAAAAGCTTTTATTTGTGTGGATGATAAAAATAATAGAAAAATTTTAAAAAAAATTAAAAATAATAATTACTATTCTTATGGTACAAGAAAAGGTTCAAACTTCCAAATTGTAAATATTTCTCAAAATGTAAAATTTTCAAAGTTTGATTTAAAAATTGAACTTCCTGGTACATCAAAAAAATTAATAAAAAATATAAAAGTTCCAATTATAGGTATGCACAACGTTAGAAATGCAGCAGCTTCAGTTGCTGTCTCATCTTCTGTTGGAATATCAGAAAATATTATTAAAAGAGCATTGAGTGAATTTGAAGGTGTTCAAAGAAGATTTACTAAAGTTTTTACTTATAACAACGTGAGTTTTTACGATGACTATGCGCATCATCCGACTGAAATAAAAGAAGTTATAAATGGAATAAGTGAAGTTTATAAGAAAAAGAAAATCATATGTATATTTCAACCTCATAGAATATCTAGATTAAGAGCATTAAGGAAAGAATTTTCCTATGCTTTTAGCAAAGTAAACACAGTTATTTTGTGTCCGATTTATAAAGCTGGAGAAAATTTAAAACTAGGTTTTAAATATATTAATTTTGCAAAAGAAATTATTAAAAATTCTAAAGTTAAAATTATTTTAATTAAAAACGAAATAGATCTAGCTAAATTTACTAAACAAAATATATATGGTGATCAATTGGTTGTTAGCATGGGCGCAGGATCTGTATCTTCGTGGATTAGAAATTTACCAAAATTATTATAAAAATGAACATCAAAGATATTGAAACTTTTTCAAAGAAAATTGATGGAAAAATATATTTTGAGTACGATCTTAAAAAGACTAATTGGTTTAATATCGGAGGCAAATCTAAAATTTTTTTTAAGCCAGAAAAACTAGAAGAGTTGATTAGTTTTTTAAAAATATATAATTCTAGAGGAAAGATTTTTGTTATAGGAGCGGGCTCAAATGTTCTTATTACAGATAAATTGTTTGATGGAACAATAATTAAATTAGGTAGAAATTTTTCTAAATTATCTCTTTTGAATGATACAACAATAATAGCTGGAAGTAGCGCATTGGATAAGCAAGTATCAGAATTTGCAAAAGAAAATAGCATAGGTGGATTTGAGTTTTTATCTTGCATCCCAGGGTCTATAGGTGGTGGAATAAGGATGAATACAGGATGCTTTGATTCTGAAATCAAGGATTCTTTAATTTCGGTACAGGCTACAAATTTTAATGGAGAAGTATTTTCAATATTAAAGAAAGACATAAAATTTAAATATAGAGAATGCAATTTACCAAAAGATTTAATTTTTTTAAGCGCAACACTTAAAGGAGAAAAGAAAAATAAAAATCTAATTCAAAAAGAAATTAAAAAGTTGAAAGATAAAAAAGAAATTGCTCAACCTACGAAAATTAAAACTGGGGGTAGCACCTTTAAAAATCCTAAAGCAAAAACTAATAAAAAAGTATGGGAACTTATAAAATCTTCAGTTTCCTTAAGTACTGAATTTGGTGATGCATCGATTTCTAAAAAACATTGTAATTTTCTTGTTAATAAAAAAAACGCATCATTTAATGATATGAAAAAATTAATACAACATATAAAAAATGAGGTAGAAAATGAAACAGGTATTAAAATAGAACTAGAGATAGTTATGGTTGAATAAATGAAAAAGAAAATTTTAATTCTAGCAGGTGGTTTTTCAAAAGAGAGGGAGATAAGTATCATAACCGCTAAAGCTGTTAATAAAGAATTAAAAAAAAAAAAATATATAACTAAAATTTGTGAACCTGATGGAAATTTAATTAAAAATATTAAAAATTTTAAACCTAGTGTAGTTTTTAACGCTCTACATGGAAGATATGGAGAAGATGGATATGTTCAATCATTGCTAGAGACAGAAAAAGTTAAATATACACATTCTGGACCCTTGGCATCTTCTATTGCAATTAATAAAGATTTATCAAAAAAAATATTCATAAAGAACAATTTATTAACACCAAAATATATAAAATTTAAATTTAAAAATAATTATAAAGTAAATAATTTTAAAAAAAAAATTAAAGGCAAATTAGGATTTCCAGTGGTAATTAAACCTTTAAATGAAGGATCTAGTGTAGAAGTATACATTTGCAATGCTAATGATTTTGCTAAAAAAATTTTTAAACTTAAAAATTATAAAGAAATTTTAATTGAAAAATATATTCCCGGAAGGGAAATACAAGTTGCAATTATGGGAAATAGAAAACTTGGAGCTATTGAATTAAAACCTAAAAGAAAATTTTATGATTATAAAGCAAAATATAATAAGAATGCAAAAACAAAACATTTAATTCCTGTAAAAATAGAAAAAAAAAATTTAGATAAAGTACTAAATATTTCACTAAAAGCACACAGAGCAATTGGATGTAGAGGAGTTACTCGATCTGATTTCAAATTTTACAAAAATAAATTTTATCTATTAGAAATTAATACCCAACCGGGAATGACCTCGTTATCTTTAGTTCCAGAAATTGCCAAATATAAAAATATAAGTTTTATTAAATTAATTGAATGGATAATTAAAGATGCTTCAGTCCATAGGTAAAAAATATAAATATTATTTTTTTGGATTTTTATTCATATTACTAAGCACAGTAAATAATACTGAGTTACAAAATAGTTTTAATTTAAATCCAAAAATAAAAGTTATTGAAGTTTTTGGTCTACACAAAGATCTTAATGATAAAATTAAAAATAAAATGGCATATCTTAAAGACAGAAGTATTTATAAAATTGATGAAAATAAAATGATAAATAATTTACAAGAATATGCATTTATTGAGAATTATAAAGTTTCTAAAGTTTATCCATCTAAATTAATTATCGAATTAATAGAAACTGAATACTTGGCAAAAACGATTTTAAATAATAAAAAATATATCGTTGGATCAAATGGTAAATTGATCGATATTAAGCATATTAGAGATGAAAGTGAATTACCAAATATATTTGGCAATTTTTCTTCCAAAAGCTTTATCAAACTCATTGAAAAAATTAACTATGCAAAATTTGACTATAGTGAAATTAATAATTTTTATTATTTTCCGAACCTTAGATGGGATATTGAAATGAAAAATAATTTATTGATTAAACTTCCAAGAAATAACTTAGAGTCTTCATTAAATAAAATAAATAAAATAATTAAAGATAGCAAATTTAGTAATGCCAGAATTATAGATTTAAGATTACCTGGTCAACTTATTATATTAAATAAATAAAAAATGTTAGAAACTTTTATTGATTTTGGAACATACAAAACTAGATTAGGTGTTTTTAATACAAGTTCATCTTCAAAGGACTATTTTATTGAAAAAAAAACACAATCCAATGTAAATATTGAAGACATAAATTTACATGACTTTGAGAAAAAAATTAAGGAACTTATCCAAGCAACTGAAAAAAAAATTAATTACCATATAAAAGATCTAAATGTGATGTTAGATTTATCTAACTTTAGCTCAATAGATTTATCTTTAAAAAAAAATTATGAGGGAAAAAATATTAGCTTAGAAGATATTCAAATTCTACTTCAAGAATCTAGACAAATGTTTCAAGAAAATAATAAAAATAATAAAATTATTCACATGATAGTAAAAAAATTTATTTTTGATGAAAAGGTATTTCTAGAAATCCCAGAAAATAATTTAAAATGTAATAATTTAACCTTAGAAATAAAATTTATATGTTACCCCAATAATATTTTAGACAAAATACAAAATATTTTTAATTATAATGATGTTGTGATAAATAACTTTTCTTGCTCCACATATGTTAAATCACTTAATTATAATAAACTTTTTCAAAACCATGAAAAAAAAATTTTTTTAGATATTGGATTTAAAAAAACATGTTTAGCTGTTTATGAAAAGGATGTCCTAATTCATTTGAACTCAATACCTGTAGGAGGAAATCATATAACTTCTGATATATCCCAAATACTTAAGTTAAGCAGAGAAGACTCTGAGATATTAAAGAAAAGTTTAAATAAAACTGAAACTATATTCTCTGATAACGATGAAATAGAGAAAGACGAAATAGTTAATAAATTAGAATTAATCAATAAGGACATATCAGAGGATTTATTGAAAAAAGTTATTTATGCAAGAATAGAAGAAATAATTAATTTATCTTTTAAAAAAATTAATTTTGATCAATCAATTAAAGATAATAATTATATTTTAGTTTTTATAGGAGAGGGATCTAAAATATTGAATAAAAATGCAATCTATTTAGAAAACAAGTATCATTTCATTAATGAGATGAATTTTTACGAAGAAAATGTAGAATTAATATGTAGATCAGCACATAATATTTCACATAATAATTATAATAATGAAGTTAATCTTGTTTCAAAAAAACCCAAGAAAATTGGTTTTTTTGAGAAATTATTCAATTTATTCAAATAGATTTACGTATTTTCTTGTAACATTTGTTGTATTTTTTAGATAAGGGCATTTTAGTATAAAATATTCATGTCTATTTTAAATCAAAAAACAATTTTAAAACCAATAAGCTTTACAGGTATAGGTCTTCATACGGGTAAAGAGGTTGAAATGAAAATATTACCATCAGAGCCAAACTCAGGAATAGTTTTCAAAAGAGTTGATTTAAAAACAAACAACATTGTAATACCAAATATATTTAATGTATCCAAAGCAACACTTTGTACCACTATATCAAATAATCATGGTGTAAAAGTTTCTACAATTGAACATTTAATGGGAGCGATGTATGGACTTGGAATAGATAATGCTACAATAGAAATAAATTCTGAAGAAGTTCCTATTTTAGATGGATCAGCTAAAAAATTTGTTGAATTATTTTTAAGTACAGGTTTTAAAACTTGCGATGTACCAATAAAGATTATTAAAATAGAAAAAGAAATAAGCATTAAAGAAGGGCAAAAAATAATTTCTATAAATAGATCTAAAGTAAGTTTAGACATAGATTTCGAAATAAAATATAGCAATCAAATAATATCAAATCAAAGAAATGTTGTAAGCGTATATCAAGATGATCTTAACGAAATATATAATTCAAGAACATTTTGTCTATATGAGGATATTGAAAATTTAAAAAAGAATGGATTTGGAAAAGGTGGAAGCCTAGATAATGCAATTGTAGTTGATAATAATAAAGTTTTAAATAAGGGCGGACTTAGAAACGAATTAGAATTCGTAAATCATAAAATATTAGATTGTATGGGTGACTTATATTTGGCGGGATATAAAATAATTGGGCACTTGGTGTGTTCTCAAGGTGGCCATAGTTTAACTAATAAATTGTTAAGAAAAGTTTTTGAGAATAAAGCGAATTTTTCAATATTTGAACTTAAAGAGAAAACTCTACCACACACATTCATTAATAAACCTGAATTAAAATCTATTGCATAAAAGCAATAATTTTTTATATACTCATTTTATAGTTAATGATTATTTTTATTAGAACTTTTTTAATTTTATCTTTAATTCTATTATTTAGTTGTAAAAATAATAAAGAAGTTTCTAAGCCTGAGATTAAAAACGAAGATTTAAATATTCTTATGATAGAAGCTTATCAAGAGGGATTAAACGAACTAGAGAATGGATATGCAATATTAGCTGCAAAAAAATTTAACGAAGCAGAAATTTTATTTCCACAGTCAATTTGGGCCCCAAGGTCTTCACTTATGGCTGCTTATTCATATTACTCCATGGACTATTACGAAGATTCAATTAATGAATTGATTAGATTTTTAAAAACTTATCCGAATAATATTAGAACAGATTACGCAAGGTATTTGTTGGCGATAAATTATTATGAACAAATTATTAATGAAAAAAAAGATTTAGGACCCATCTTAGATGCAAAAAATAATTTTATTATAGTTAAAGAAAATTTTCCAGATAGCGACTTTGCGTTAGATGCAGAGTATAAATTAAATTTGATAGAAGAAATGTTAGCTTCAAAAGAAATGTACCTAGCTAAATACTATAGTGATAAAGAAAAGTGGATACCTGCAATTAATAGATATAAAGAGGTATTAAAAAATTATAGTACAACAATATTTGTAGAAGAAGCCTTACATAGACTTGTGGAAATACATTATAAACTTGGCTTAAAAGATGAGTCAAAAAAATATGCAAGTATGCTGGGATATAACTATCAATCAAGTGAATGGTATGAAAAATCTTATAAAATTTTTAATAAAAATTATGTAAAAGAGACTATCGAAAAAAATAAAAAAATTAAAAAAACTACTTTAGAAAAAATTAAATCACTACTTAGTTTCAAATGAGTAGTTCAAATATAAAAAAAAAATATTCTTTAAAAATTAGTGAAATAAAAAAACATAATCAATTTTATTTTGAAAAAAATACTCCAAAAATTTCTGATAAAGAATATGATGATCTTAAAAAGGAAATTTTAGATCTTGAAAAAGAGTACCCATTTTTAATTAGCAAGGATTCGCCCTCTAATTCGGTAGGTTTTAGACCTTCTAAGAACTTTTTAAAGTCTAGACACAGAGTGCCGATGCTATCTTTAGCAAATGCATTTGATAAGGAAGGTTTAGTTAATTTTGAAAAAAAAATATTTAATTTTTTAAATTTAGATAAAAATATAAATTTAGAATATAGCGTCGAGCCTAAAATAGATGGTATTTCAGCATCATTAACATATAAAAGTGGCAAGTTAGTTAAAGGATTATCAAGAGGAAATGGTTTTGAGGGTGAATTAATTACAGAAAATTTAAAAACGATTTCTGATATTCCAAAAATTTTAAGGAGTAAGAGTTGTCCAGATGATATAGATATTAGAGGAGAAGTTTTCATAGAAAATAAAGATTTTAAAATAATCAAAGAAAAATTTGCCAATCCCAGAAATGCTGCTTCAGGGTCACTTAGACAAAAAGATCCTCAGCAAACAAAAAAAATACCTCTTAAATTTATAGCCTATACTTTTGGTTTTATAAAAAATTTTAAGTTTAGCAAACAATCAGATTTTTTAGAATTTTTAAAGCAATGGGGTTTTAAAACAAGTCAATTTAATAAAGTTATAAGTGGAATAGATAATTTACAAAAAAATCATTCAGAATTTGAAAAAAAAAGACACGATCTTGATTATGATGTCGATGGACTAGTTTATAAAATTAATAATTTTAAATTACAGGAAAGATTAGGATTTGTTGCAAATGCCCCAAGATGGGCAATTGCCCATAAGTTTTCTTCTGACAGTTCATTTTCTGAAATTATGGATATAGATGTGCAAGTGGGCAGGACAGGTGCTTTAACTCCAGTTGCGAAAATTAAACCTGTTAATATTGGAGGAGTAGTTGTTTCCAATGCGACATTGCACAATGAGGATGAAATAATTAGAAAAGATATACGAATAGGTGATACAGTAAAAGTGGAAAGAGCAGGAGATGTAATACCACATGTGCTATCTGTTGATCTCACTAAAAGATCCGATAATTCAAAAAAATATAGTTTCCCTGAAAAGTGTCCGTCATGTGGTTCCAAAGTAGTTAAAGAATTTAATTTAACAACTAAAAAATATGATGCTGTAAAAAGATGCCCAAGCGAAGGTTTTAAATGTGAAAAAATAGCAATTGAAAAAATTAAACACTTTGTATCAAAAGAAGCTTTAAATATTGAGGGACTTGGTAAAAAAGTGGTTGAAAATTTTTGGGAAATAAAATTGATAAAACTTCCTCAAGATATATTTAATTTAGATTATAAAAAAATAGAATCCCTAGATGGATGGGGCAAACTTTCAGTTTCAAATTTGAAATACGCAATTGAAGAGTCAAAAAAAATAACTTTAGAAAAATTCATATTTTCTTTAGGGATAAGACATATCGGACAGGAAAATGCAAAACTATTGTCTAAACATTTTAAAACAGTAAAGAAATTTATTGATATAGATACAAAATTTAATTTCAATACACTGCTTAATATTGATGGCATGGGAGAAACCCAAGTTAACTCATTAAAAAGATTTTTTTCAGATAAAAAAAATATTTTAGTAGTAAATAAGTTGTATCAAAATCTAAATGTATCAAATCAAGAAATTTTACAGACTGGTAAATTTCAAAATAAAACTTTCATGATAACAGGAAAGCTTGATGGTATAAGTAGAGCAGAAGCAAAATCTTTAATTGAAAAAAATGCAGGTAGATTTGTAAGCAATGTAAGCAAAAAATTGAATTATTTAATTGTTGGTGAAAATCCCACATCAAAGAAAGTTAATAGAGCAAAAGAGTTAAATATAAATATTATTGATCAAAAAAAATGGCAAGAACTGTTAAATTAGATTTAATAACCATTTTTTTTCTTTCTCATTAAGATATTTAGCTAATTTATTATAAGTTTGAGAGTGATAATTATTAAGATAATTTTTTTCATTTTTGCTTAACAATTTAAAATCAATTAAATCTACATCAATTGGTGCAAAAGTAAGGTTTTCAAAAAATATATTTTTTTTTAATTTTTTAATATAAATTAAATTCTCTATTCTTATACCAAATTTATTCTCTTCATAATATCCTGGTTCATTACTCAGGATCATTCCTGGCTTTAATGCTACCTGATTAAATTTAGATATTGATTGAGGACCTTCATGAACATTTAAATAAAATCCAACACCATGACCTGTTCCATGGGAATAATCTAAATTTATTTTTTTAAGAAATTTTCTTGCTTGAATATCAATTTCTTTCCCTGTTTTTATTTTGTTTAAATTTGTATTTATCACAGCAATATGACCTTTGAGAACTCTAGTAAATCTATCTTTTATTTTTTTTGATGGGCTATCAAAGCATAAAGTTCTTGTAACATCGGTAGTTCCATATTTATATTGGCCACCTGAATCACAAAGAAAAATATCTCTCTTAAATATTTTTCGATTTGTTTTTTTATTTGCTTTATAATGTATTATAGCACTATTAGGTCCCGCTCCAGCTATTGTATTAAAACTTGGTGAAATATAATATTTATTCTTTCTTCTAAATATTTCTAATTTTTTTTCTGCAGATAACTCTGTTATATTTTTTGCTTTATTTTTTTTTATCCAATATAAAAACTTAGTTAAAGCAGCACCATCGTATTCATGGGCTTTAATCATATTATTGATTTCAATATTATTTTTAATTGCCTTCATTGTATAGCATGGATCGATATACGATTTAATTTTAAATTTTGAACTCATTAAAAATTGATGATATGTAGAGCAAGTTAAATAATCTATACAAAAATTATTTCCTGACAAATTATTTATAACTTTAAAAAAATCATTAGGATCAAAGAATTTAAATTTTTTATAAATATATTTATTAATGATTTTATTTATTTTTTTTTTATTACAGAACACGTATATCTCTCGATTTTTAGTTAATATTAAATTTGAGTTTGGAATTGGGCTATATGGATTATCTTTTCCTCTAATATTTAATAACCATGCAACATTTTCAGGGGCAGATATAAATATATTATCTATTTTTTTATTTTTTAATTCATTTATCAATCTGTTAATTTTAGAATTTACTGTTTCACCGACAATTTTTTCAGGCAATGTATAAAAATAATTATTTTTAAATTCTTTTATTTTGGAAATTCCAATTTTGTCAATTAAATTTACACTAATAGGCAACAAGTTAGCGCTATCTCCAAAGTTTCTAGCCAATGAAATATTTGTGAATAATTTGGGATCAAAACCTAAATTCATTTTTTTTTTAGATTTTTTTAATTCTTCCTTGGGACTTGAGTTAGGAATTTGTATTATTTTAAATTTGGTTCCTGCCTGTTTTTTTGCTTGAATCGTATATCTGCCGTCTACAAATAAATAGTTTTTATTAATTAAAATTATAGCTAATCCTGCAGATCCATTAAAATTTGATATTTTTTGAAGTCTATCTGGATTTGCATATTCTGAAAAATATTCATCATTTTTGGGAACAATATAACCATCTAGATTGTAGGAAAAAATCAGATCTTTTAGCTTATTTATATATTTATTCATTGATTTGATTTTAATTTTTTTTGATATCTTTTCCATCCAGGACTTTGTATTTCACTTTCAAATTCTACATCTTGATTAAACTCAAAATCGTCAATCTGATCTTCTTTAAAATAATTATTTTTTTTAAGATTTTCTTCTGGCAGTTCATCAATAAATCTTGAAGCTATACAATCTATCCAATCACCTTGATAAAATCTATTCATTGCAAAAGATATATTTGCAATTTTTTTTGCTCGTGTAATTCCAACATATGCTAATCTTCTTTCTTCCTCTAACCCTTTCTCACCTTTTTCTTCTATAGATTTTTGATGTGGAAAAAGACCTTCTTCCCATCCAGGCAAAAATACAACATCAAATTCCAATCCTTTTGATGCATGCATGCTCATTAAATTAATTTTTTCTCCCTCCCAATTTTTATCAATTGAGGTTGCAAGAGAAACATGCTCTAAAAAACTTTCTAAATTGTCGAATTCCTTCATGGCGCTAAGCAGCTCTTTGATATTTTCTATTCTATTTTCATTTTCTAAATCTTTTTTATTTTTTAACATATTACTATAACCTGACTCATCTAATATTATTTGTAACAATTTTACATGACCTATTTTTTTATTTTTAAGATCATCTCTCCATTTTTCAAATTGATTTAGTAGGGAGACTAAACCCAATTTCGTTTTTGGTTTAATTTCATTCTTTTCTATAAGTCTTCTTGCGGAGACTTCTAATGTTACTTTATTTTTTTTTGCGAATTCGATAATTTGTTTTAATGATGTTTCACCTATTGATCTTTTAGGGACATTAATTATTCTTTCAAAAGAAAGATCATCTTGATCTTGGTATGTTACTCTTAAATATGCTATGCAATCTTTAATTTCAGCCCTCTCATAAAATTTAATTCCACCAATTATTCTATAAGGTATACCAATTTTCAAAAATCTTTCTTCAAACTCTCTTGTTTGAAATATTGCTCTAACCAAGATTGCCATATTATTTAGTGAAAAATCTTTTTTATATTCCTCAATTTTATCCGATATATCTGTTGCCTCATCTTTCACACTTCTATAGCAATTTAATGAGACTAGATCGCCGCTTTCTCCATTAGTGAATAATTTCTTTCCAACTCTACTTTGGTTGTTTTCAATAAGCTTAGAAGCAACTGATAATATATTTTGTGTTGACCTATAGTTTTTTTCTAATCTAATAATTTTTGTATTTTCGTATGTTTTATCAAATTCTAAAAAATTTTTTATTTCTGCACCTCTCCAGCTATAAATTGATTGATCATCATCACCTACACAACTTATGTTTTTATGATATTTTGCTAAATGAAGTAACCATTTACTTTGGATATGGTTCGTATCTTGATATTCATCGACAAGAATATATTTAAAATTCCTAGAATAAATTTCACTTATGTCTTTATTCCTTTCAAATATTTTTACACAATGTAATATCAAGTCTCCAAAATCAGTAGAATTTAAATCTATTAATTTACTTTGATAAATTTTATAAATTTCTAAAAAACTTTTTTCCAGCGGATCTCTTTTTCTTAGAATAACGTCGTCGGGATACCACCCTTTATTTTTCCATCTATCTATTATTGATTGAATTACATTTGGGGAAATTTTTTTTGTATCAATGTTTTCAGCTTTAGAAATATTTTTTATTAGTCTTAATTGATCATCTTGATCAATTATAGAAAAGTTTGACTTTAGACCTACTGCTTGTGCATGCTTACGCAAAATTTTCGCACTAATAGAATGAAAAGTTCCAAGCCAAGTCATTCCTATTGCTTCTCTACCCAAAATTTTTGATACTCTATTTTGCATCTCTCTAGCTGCTTTATTTGTAAATGTTACTGCTAGAATTTGGTTGGGAAATGCTTTTTTTTGCTTAATCATATGAGCAATTCTAGAAGTTAAAACTTTTGTTTTGCCCGAACCAGCACCCGCTACTATGAGCAAAGGCCCGTCTATATGGGAAACTGCCTCATTTTGGGCCTCATTAAGATCATTTAAATATTCCAAATTCAACATTTATATTTTTATAGTATAAGTCTCTACTAAATTTAATGAAAAAATACTTCAAAAATTTAAAAAAACTATATTTATATCAAAAGCTTATTTTACTTTTTAATACGATAAAAGAAATAAAATTAACTAATTTTCAAATTATTTTTGCCGCATACGCAATAATTTTTTCTATTTTTTTATTTCTTTCAATTCCAGGATTATTTAATTACGAAAAAAAAATAGAAGAAATTGAAACTAAAATAGAACAAGATTTTAAAGTATATTTGAATAATTTATCAAATATTAAATATCGTTTTATACCTGCCCCACATATAATAATAGAAACAGGTGAGCTAAAATTATCAAAAAGCGGTGAATCGCAAATTGCTAAATTAGAAGATATAAAAATATTTTTATCAATAATAGATCTTTATAAAAATAAAAATATTAAAATAAAAAAAATACTTATTAATAAAGCAAATTTTTACTTTAAAGATACTGATTTTATATTATTTAATAAACATTTACACAAAAATATAAATAAGCCGATAAAAATAAAAAATAGTAATTTTTTTTATGTAAACACAGAAAATGAAGTTTCTACAATCTCACCAATAAAAAATTTTAATTATTATATCGATCTTCAAAATAAAGAAAAAAAGTTAAAACTAAAAGGAAAATTATTTGATGTTGATTATAATTTCAATTGGAGCAAAAATTATCAAAAACCTAATATTGTAGAGACTTCAATTAAATTTCAGAATCCAAATATTAATATTTTTAACCAATTTAAAACGAATAAACAAAATATTATTACCGGAAAATCCAAAATAAATTTTTTAGATAATAAATTGAATTTACTTTTTAATAAAGAAAATAATTTATTAAAATTTGAAACTGAAAAATTTGATAAATCAATTAAATCAGATTTATATGGTGAGATAGAAATTGATCCTTTCTATTTTAATGTAAATTTAGTTTTAAAAAAATTTGATACGATTTCATTAATAAAAACTATGTTTTCATATTTATATTCAATAGAAAATATGGTTCATAAAAATTTAAATGGAAATTTTTTTTTAAAAATTAATAATAAAAACAATAAATTATTAGAAAAATTAAACTTTGATTTTTTAATCGAAGAAGGAAAAATTAACTTGGTTAGCTCAACAGTAAATTTAAAAAAAATAGGTAAAATTAAATTTTCTAATTTTGAATATTTAGAAAGAGTTGATAAACTTTATTTTAAATCAAGATCAGAGCTTTTTATTTATGACGAAAAGCAATTTTATAGACGATTTCAGATTCCTAGAGAAGATAGAATTAATTTAAATAAAATTTATTTTGATATTGAAGTTAACGTTGATGATGGAGTCTTTTACTTGTTTAATATGGGTATTAATTCAAAAAAAGATTTGGATAATGAAAATGTATTGAATGATAACATATTAAATTACGAAATTGAAAATTTACAACAGCTAACTAAAGTAATTAGAGATACTTTTAAAAATGATTAACCTGGGTTAATCATTTTTTTTGGATTTACAATTCTATCGTATTCTTTTTCACCTATTAGACCAGTTTTTAAAGTTTCGTGCTTTAATGTTGTTTTGTTTTTTAATGCTTTCTTTGCAATTTTGGCTGCATTATCGTATCCAATTTTTGGTGAAAGTGCAGTTACTAACATTAATGAATTATCTAAATGTTCCTTAATCTTATTTTTGTCTGCTTTTAAATCTTTTACACAATATTTTGCAAAACTATTTATACTATCTGATAAAATTTGAATTGACTGAAGTATATTATGAATAATTAAAGGTTTAAAAACATTTAGTTCAAAATGACCATGTGATCCAGCCATTGTAATTCCATTATGGTTTCCAATTACTTTTACACAAACCATTGTAAGAGCTTCGCATTGTGTAGGATTTACTTTTCCAGGCATTATTGAAGATCCTGGTTCATTTTCAGGTAAAATTAATTCTCCGTAACCAGCTCTCGGACCAGATCCTAAGAATCTAATATCATTTGCAATTTTCATTAAACAAACTGCTGTAGTATTTAAAGTTCCAGAAAAGTTTACAATTGCATCGTGGGCCGCAAGTGCTGCAAACTTATTTTTTGCGGGTTTAAATGGTAATTTAGAAATTTTTCTAATTTCATTGACGATTTTTTTGTCAAAATTTTTTCTTGTATTTATTCCAGTTCCAACAGCTGTCCCACCTTGAGCTAGAAAATATATTTCATTTAATGAGGTATCTATTCTTTCAATACATTTTTCCAATTGAGATTGATATCCAGAAAATTCTTGACCTAATGATAATGGTGTAGCGTCTTGAAGATGTGTTCTACCGATTTTTATAATACTTTTAAATTTTGTAACTTTTCTCTTTAACTCATGATTCAGTAGATTTAGTGAAGGTATTAGTATTTCTTTTGTTTTTAAAGCTATCGCTATATGCATTGCGGTAGGAAAAACATCATTAGTAGATTGGCTTTTATTTACATGATCATTTGGATGTACAGGTTTTTTTGTACCTTTTTTCCCTCCTAATATTTCAATTGCTCTATTTGAAATTACCTCATTAACATTCATGTTTGTTTGAGTTCCAGAACCTGTTTGCCATACTTTTAAAGGAAAATTATCTTTTAACTTTCCATTAATAACCTCATTTGAAGCTTTAATTATTGCATTAGATATTTTTTTATCTAAATCTTTATTTTTAAAATTTGTTATTGCGGCTGCTTTTTTAATTATTGCGATAGATTTAATCAAAACTGGTCTTATTAGGAAATCTCCGATATCGAAATATTTTTTTGACCTTTGTGTCGATGCACCCCAATATTTATCTGAAGGAACCTTAATAGAACCAATACTATCGAATTCTTTTCTAAATTTCATAATTTTAATTTGGATACAATCTTATAAATCTTATACAATACTTTCATCAAGAATCATATAGGAGCATTATGACAAATTTTCAAAAAGTTGGATTATTCATGAAAACCTTTGGCCAAGAAATTAAAACAAAGCCAAGTTTAAGTTCTGAGAAAATAAATAATTTAAGAATTAATTTAATTAGTGAAGAATTAGAGGAGCTCAAAGACGCAATTAAAAATAATGATCTTAAAGAGACTATAGATGCTTTGACTGATATTTTATATGTAACTTATGGGGCAGGACATGCATTTGGCGTAGACTTGGATAAATGTTTTGAAGAAGTTCAAAATTCTAATATGAGTAAATTAGGTGATGACGGCAAACCAATTTATAATGAGTCTGGAAAAGTAATGAAAGGTCCAAATTACTTTAAGCCTGATTTATTAAAGTTTATTAAATAATTTTTATAACCAAATTGGTTTTATTATTTTTATTTTTGCATTTCCACATATAAATTCAGAGTTGTAGTCAAATTTTTGCTCTTTATATTTTAAAATAGCATAAGAATATTTATCGTTAATAAGTATTTTCCCCATCTCTTTATTTTCAAATTTTATGGTATTATCATTACTTATAGACCCTTCAATTATATTTATGGCAAATAATCTTTTATTTAATTTATCTTTTAAGTTTATTCGAGCAGTATTTTCTTGGCCGACATAACAACCCTTTTTAAAGTCTATTGCGTTTAGTTTATCAAAGTTACATTCAATTCCAAAAATTTTATTTTGAAGTTGTAGTGTCTCTGTTGGGGGAATACCCAAGTTATGACTATGTTGATAATACTCATCAATATTTGAAGATTTAAGTTCTAATTTTTTTAATGATAAATGCAATTTTTCAAGGTTAATAATTAATCTAGCTCCTAATTCGGAAGTTCTAGGATCTAATAAAATTGGATCTTCAAAAATTTTTATAGTATGTCCCAATTTATCTTCTGATCCATCGAGTGTTAGGAATTTTTCTTTTGAAATAGAAGCAACAACAAATTCATTACTTAAATTTAAAAATTCAACATTTGATCTTAGTTTATAAAGATGGAGTTGTTTTAGTAATAATTCTATATTTTTTTTTTCACAATCTAAAAAAAATCCATTTTTATGTTCGACAATTATAAAATCAAATAAGTATTTTCCTTGAGGAGTTAATAATGAAGCAAAACAGCTATTTCTAGTTGTAACTTTGCTTATATCATTTGAAACAATGTTTTGTAAAAAATCTTTAATATCATTACCGTTTGCATAAATTATACCTCTATCCTCTAAAATATAAACATTATTTTTATTCATAATTGAATTTAGTATAATTATAATATAATTATTTTTTAATCAAATGTTAGACTTAATAATAAAAAATGGATCATGTTTTATTGATGGTAATCTCCAAAAATTATCGATTGGAATATCAAAAGGTAAGATAGAAAGAATAGAAAATAACATAGAGGAAGAATCTCGTAATATTTTTGATGGTGAGGGTCTTATTGTTCTACCAGGTTGTATTGATACTCAGGTACATTTTAGAGAACCTGGCTCAACAGATACTGAAGATCTTTACTCTGGAAGTAGGGCCGCAATAGCTGGGGGCATAACTGGTGTATTTGAGATGCCAAACACAAATCCACCAACATCAACTAAGACAGAGTTTCAGAGAAAATTAGATCTAGCCAAAAATAGAATGTACTGCAATTATGCTTTTTATTTTGGTGCGACAGCTAATAATGCAATTGAATTATCCGACTTAAAAAATTTAGAGGGATGCTGTGGGATTAAACTCTTTGCAGGATCATCAACTGGCAATCTATTAGTTGCTGATGAAAAAGATATTGAAAAGGTCTTTCAGAGTAGTTCTAAAGTTGTTGCAGTTCATTCAGAGGATGAGGAAATATTAAATAATAACAAGAAATTAATTAAAAATGGAGATGTTCATTCGCACCCTATTTGGAGAAGCGATGAATGTGCAATTTCATCAACAAGAAGAATTGTTAAAATTGCTGAAAGATATAATAAAAAGGCTCACATTCTTCATATTACAACAAAACAAGAAATAGATTTTCTATCACAACACAAAGGAAATATTACTTTTGAAATAACTCCTCAACACCTAACGATCTTTGCGCCAGATTGTTATGATAAGATTGGAACCTATGCTCAAATGAATCCACCAATAAGAGATAAATCTCATTACGATAAACTATGGTATGCAGTTAAAAATAATTTTAATGATACAATAGGATCTGATCACGCTCCCCATTTGAAAAAAAATAAAGAAAAAGAATATCCAAATTCACCATCAGGTATGCCAGGAGTTCAAACTCTTATGACAGTAATGTTGAATCACGTAAATGATGGCAAACTATCTCTCAATCAATTAATAAATCTTGTATGTGAAAATCCAGTTAAAATTTTTGGAATTAAAAACAAGGGATTTATAAAAGAAGGATTTGATGCTGATTTTACAATTGTTGATATGAATAAAACAATTGAAATCAAAAATGAAAATATTGAGAGTAAATGTGGATGGTCACCTTTTCATGGATTTAAATTTAAGGGAACGCCAGTAGCTACAATTGTTGGAGGAAATATAAAAATGAAAGATGGAGAGATTATAGGAGACCCAGAAGGAAAACCTTTAGTCTTTTAAAATATTATTCTTAATAAGATCTTCTTTTATTTCATTTAAAATCGCAGGGTCATCAATAGTAGGGGGTATTTTATAATCAACTTTATCTGCAATTTTTCTTATTGTTCCTCTTAATATTTTTCCTGATCTCGTTTTTGGAAGTCTTTTAATAACTATTGCGACCTTAAATGCCGCAACGGGTCCAATTTTATCCCTTACCATTTGTATACATTCTTTGCTAATTGTTTCGTTGTTTTTATCTACCCCAGACTTAAGAACGACTAAACCAATAGGTAATTGACCTTTTAATTTATCAGCAATGCCAAGAACTGCACATTCCGCAACAGATTGATGTTCAGATAAAACTTCTTCTATAGCACCTGTTGATAGTCTGTGACCTGCAACATTAATAATATCATCTGTTCTAGACATGATCCAGATGTAACCATCTTCATCGATGTGTCCGGCATCGTATGTTTGATAATAGCCTTCATAGTTTGACATATAATTTTCTTTATATCTTTGATCTGCATTCCATAGAGTTGGAAATGTTCCTGGTGGCAAAGGAAGCTTAACAACAATATCACCCATTTCATTTGCATTAGCTAATGTTTGATCTGGTTTTATTATTTTTACATCATAACCAGGAACAGCTTTGCATGCTGAACCATATTTTGTTTCCATCATTTCAATTCCAGTACAATTTGAGCTGATTGCCCAACTTGTTTCAGTTTGCCACCAATGATCAATTACTGGAACATTTAATAAATTTTCAGCCCATTTAATTGTATCTGGATCAGCCCTTTCTCCAGCTAAAAAAAGTGATTCAAATGAACTTAAATCATACTTAGAAAAAAATTTACCTTCAGGATCTTCTTTTTTTATTGCTCTGAAGGCTGTTGGAGCAGTAAATAAAGATTTAACTTTATAATCAGATATGATTTTCCAAAAAGCTCCAGCGTCAGGCGTACCAACAGGCTTACCTTCAAAAAGAATTGTTGTACATCCCTTGAACAATGGTGCATATACAATGTAGGAGTGACCAACAATCCAACCAATATCACTAGCAGACCACCAAATATCATTTTCATCAACATTATAAATATTTTTCATAGTCCACTTGAGAGCAACTATATGACCCCCTATATCTCGAACAATACCTTTTGGTACTCCTGTAGTACCTGAGGTATAAAGTATATATGCGTATTCATTTGCACCCATTTCAACACAATCTATATCTTTTGCATGTGATAAAGAATCTTCCCAGCTTATTTCTAAAGGTGAGTTTAATTTTACTTCACTATTTTTACGTTGATAAAAAATAACTTTTTCAACTTTATGTTTAGCAAGCTTTAAAGCTCCGTCTACAAGTGGACGATATTCAACAGTTCTTCCTGGTTCAAATCCACAAGATGCTGTAATTAATAATTTAGCTTTACTATCATCTATTCTGCTTGCAAGTTCATTAGAAGCAAAACCTCCAAAAACAACAGAATGAATCGCGCCAATCCTTGCACATGCAAGCATTGCTACAACAGACTCTGGTATCATCGGCATATAGATGATAACTCTATCGCCTTTTTTTACTCCTTGATTGACCAAAGCACCTGCAAATTTTGAAACTTTGTCTTTTAATTGTTTGTAAGTGAATTTTGCTTTGTTACCTGTTATAGGACTGTCATAGATTAAAGCTAATTTATCTCCTCTTCCTCGGTCTATATGTAAGTCAATAGCATTATAACATGTATTGGTTGTTCCATCTTCAAACCATTTATAAAATGGAGGGTTAGATTTATTTAAAATTTTAGTTGGCTTTTTAAACCAAAATATATCTTCAGACACATTTTTCCAAAATTCCTCAGGATTTTTTATAGAATCTTCATAAACGGCATTAAAGTTTTTTTTCATACTGATTTGTTTTTAACTCGTATTTTCATGGATTTTACCTAATGGGTTGTATTTAATTTGAAAAAGTAAGTAAAATCAATACAAATTAAGCACTAAAAACCCTTCAATAAACTATTTTAATTTGGTATCTAAACCCCTAACTGTGGTTCTATTAATGAAATAGGGCCTTAGTTTAAATTTAAACTAAAAAAAACTAACTAAAGAGGGAGTTTTTTATGAAAAAACTTAAATTGTTTGCTCTTGCAACTGTAGCCCTAATGGGTCTATCAGGTGCAGCAAATGCAGAAACTGTCCTTTTAGCTACGGATGACTTTGTTGGGATTTCCTTTTGGGTAATTTCAATGGGAATGTTAGCAGCTACAGCTTTTTTCTTTATGGAAAGAAGCTCTGTTGCAGCAGGCTGGAAAACGTCAGTAACAGTAGCGGGACTTGTAACTGGTATTGCATTCATTCACTACATGTATATGAGAGGTGTTTGGGTTCAAACTGGTGATTCTCCAACAGTATATAGATACATTGATTGGTTAATTACTGTTCCATTACAGATGATAGAATTCTACTTAATTCTAGCAGCTGTTAGAAAAGTTGACGCAGGAATATTCTGGAGACTTTTAATTGGTTCATTGGTAATGCTAATTGGTGGATACTTAGGTGAAGCAGGTTATATAAATGCTACACTTGGTTTCATAATTGGTATCGCTGGATGGATTTACATCTTATATGAAATATTCTCAGGTGAAGCTGGTAAAGCAGCTGCTAAAAGTGGTAACAAAGCATTAGTTACAGCTTTCAGTGCTATGAGAATGATCGTAACAATTGGTTGGGCAATTTATCCATTAGGTTACATTTTTGGTTACCTAACAGGTGGAATAGATGCTAATTCACTTAACGTGATTTACAACTTAGCAGACTTTATTAACAAGATCGCTTTCGGTCTAGTTATTTGGGCTGCTGCGATGCAAAGTACATCAGCTAGATCTAGATAATTTTAGCTAATTTAAAATAGGGCGAGTTTAATTACTTGCCCTATTTTTTTTTGTGACTATATAAAACTGTATGACCAAAATAACTTACATAGAGCATAATGGAACATCTCATACTGTTGATGTTTCAAATGGTTTAACAGTAATGGAGGGTGCTGTACAAAACGATATTCCAGGAATAGATGCTGATTGTGGTGGTAGCATGGCTTGCGCCACTTGCCATGTTTATGTCAAAGATGATTGGTTTAATAAATTACCTAAAAAAAATGAAGGAGAAGATGACATGATAGACCAGGCATTTGAACCAAATACAAGTAGCCGCTTAAGTTGTCAGATACAAGTATCCGATAATCTTGATGGATTAAAAGTATATCTTCCCGAGAAACAAATATAATGATAACTACAGATGTATTAATCATAGGTGCAGGACCCACAGGTTTATTTGCAGCGCACCAAATAAATTTAATTGGTTTAAAATGTGAAATTGTTGACAATCTAGATAAAATCGGTGGTCAATGTATTGAATTGTATCCCGATAAACCAATTTATGATATTCCAGCAATCCCTGAATGTACCGGTGAAGAATTGACGAAAAATTTAATCAATCAACTCAAGCCTTTTAATATAAAATTTCATCTTAGTGAAAGAGTAGAGGAACTAAAAAAAAACAATGGAAATTGGGAAGTAACAACTAACAGAGGAACAAAATTTCTTACTCCAAATATAATAATAGCTGGAGGAGTTGGTGCATTTGAGCCAAGAAAATTTTCTTTAAAAGAATGTGAAAAATTTGAAAATAAATCAATCTTTTACTCTGTAAAAGACAAGTCTATATTTAAGGGAAAAACGATATCAATATTTGGAGGAGGAGACAGTGCACTAGATTGGGCAATAGAGTTAGCAAATAACTCAAGTATAAACCTAATACATAGAAGAGATGAATTTAGAGCTGCACAATCAAGTGTAGAAAAAGTTAAAGAGTTAGCAAAACAGGGAAAAATTAAACTGTTAACAAAATATCAACTAAAAAATGCTGTCGGATCAGAAAGATTGGAAAGTATAGATATTATGCATGATGATAAAAGTATACAAAATCTAAAATCTGATTATGTACTAGGTTTTTTTGGATTAATAATGCAGCTTGGTCCAATAGCTAATTGGGGATTAAATTTAAATAAAAAAACAATTAAAGTTGATACGGAAAAATTTGAAACAAATCAAAAGGGGATCTATGCAATTGGAGATATATGTAGTTATCCAGGAAAATTAAAATTAATTTTATCAGGATTTCATGAAGGTGCGCTTGCTGCCAGAGCATGTTTTAGATTAGCTAGACCAAATGAAAAATATAGATTTGAATTTACAACCACATCGTCAAATTTAAAAAGTAGACTAGGCGTAAAAGAGTGATCGAATTATTTTCTGCTGATACTCCAAATGGGAAAAAAATAGGTATCATGCTGGAAGAAATTGGATTTAAGTATAAGGTTATAAAAGTTGACCTAGGTAAAGGAGAACAATTTGAACCGAAGTTTAGAAAGATAAGTCCGTTTAGTAAAATTCCTGTAATTGTGGATCATGAAAATAACAAAGAGGCTATTTTTGAATCTGGAGCCATTCTTATGTATCTAGGTGACAGGAGTAATAAATTTTATGATAAGGATAATAGAATTAAAATCAATCAGTGGTTAATGGCACAAATGGGATATGTAGGTCCTATCATTGGACAACATCATCAATTTCATCATTACAATCCAGGAAAAAGTAAATTTGGAGAAGATAGATATTTCAAAATAACAAAGTCAATATATGCTGATTTGGATGAAAGACTTTCTCAATCAAAATATTTGGCTGGAGATAAGTATTCCATAGCAGATATTGCAACCTGGCCATGGATAGCGAGACATGAGTGGCATGATATAGGGTTGAAAAATTTTCAAAATTTAAGTGAATGGTATTCAGATATTGCCAAAAGAGAAGCTGTAATAAAAGGATATAATTTTATGCAGAATGGAGAATCTATTCCTTTGCCTTAGTCATCGGCATATACTTTTTCATTTTTTTCGTGTTTTTCTTGTGCAGCTATACATAAAGTTGCAACTGGTCTAGCCATTAATCTTTTTAGACCAATTGGCTCTCCAGTTTCTTCACAAAATCCATAAGTTCCATCATTTATTTTTTTTAAAGCAGAGTCTATTTTTGATATTAATTTAATTTGTCTATTTATCGCTCTAAGTTCTACATTTTTTTCCGTATATGAACTTGCCTGGTCAACAATATCTGCCGAGGTACTATTATCATCCAATGAACTGTTAAATAATGCATCATTGCTACTTCTTTTCAAATCATTTTTCCAATCGAGAAGTTTTTTTTTAAAGAAAGCTAGATGTTTGGCACACATGTATTTTTCTTTATCTTTTGGAATATATGTTTTTGAGATTTTGACCATTGTCTAATTTTAATCGTGGTGAATATATTCATGAATTAATGGGTGTCAAGAAAGCATTAATTGTATAAATTGAGTAAAATGGCCTTAAATAAAAAGAATATATTAAATTTATTTTATATATTTCTTTCTACTCACTTATTTTTATGGATATTGATTCCATCTTTAACAAATAATAATTTACCTCTCGATACAATAGAAGCGCTTGCCTGGGGAAGTAATTTAGATTGGGGTTTTAATAAACATCCACCAATGAGTGCATTTTTTGTAGAAGTTTTTTTTAAGATATTTGGAGCTCAAGATTGGGCGTACTATTTTTTAAGTCAAATTTGTATAATAATTTCATTTATTGCTGTTTTTAAATTAGCAGAAGACTTTTTTGAAAATAATATATTTAGTTTATTTTCTGTTTTGTTACTAGAAGGTATTTACTTTTATAATTTCACCACACCAGAGTTTAATGTAAATGTTTGTTTAATGCCCTTTTGGGCTTTAACAGTTTTGTATCTATGGAGAGGTATTAAAAATGATAAAATTACAGACTGGTTATTATTTGGTTTATTTGCTGGATTTGGATTTTTATCAAAATATTTATTTATATATTTGGGATTAGCTGTAGATATTTTTTTGATCTACATACTTTATAAGAAGAAAATCAATTTTAAATGCATAATATCTTTGATACCTTTTTTGATTGTTTTACTGCCACATTTAATTTGGTTAACTGAAAATGATTATGTCACAATTACATATGGACTACATAGAACTGGCACAGAGGATCCAAGTTTATTAAATCATATCAAACATCCCTTAATATTTTTGATAAAGCAAATAGGAATACTTATACCTTTCATTTTAATGTTTTTATTTTTAACTAATAACTTAAGATCAAATTTAGAGTTTCGTGATGATAAATTAGTATTTTTAATTTCAATTACCGCTTTTCCAATATTATTAGTTTTTTTAACTTCTATTTTTATGGGTGTAAAAATTAGAACAATGTGGATGTCACCATTTTATTTATTTTTTGGAGTTTTGGTAATTTATATTTTTCAATCTCAAATTGATTTAAATAAGTTAAGAGGATTTACTATAACATTTATTATTTTGTTTATTTTGTCCCCATTTGCTTATGCGCTTGTATCAATTGTTAAAAAAGATAAGAGAACTGATTATCAGGGAAAGTTAATTGCTGAAAAGGTTCAAAAAGTGTGGGATAAAAAATATAATACTGAAATAAAATTAGTTTATGGAGATGAATGGATAGCAGGTAATTTATCATACCATTTAAAATCAAGACCAAAATGGAATGGAGGAGTTAAATGTTGTGTAATTTCAGATGGTACAAATAACGTGGAGTATATGGAGATGGTTAAATGAACTTTCAAATTAATGAAAAATGGAAGAAGATAATATTTTTTGCAATCATAGTTATTGCAATTGAATTATCTGGTTATGGAATTTTTGCATCATTATTTAGGCTTTTAAATTCAGCGAGTTAATGAATATTAAAATTCTAATACCTGTTTTTAATGACTGGGAGTCTCTAAATAAGCTTTTGGAAGAAATTAATTTTCTTTTAGAGGGATCTGAACATAATTTTTCGGTTTTGATTGTTAACGATGCTTCCACACAAGATAGAATAGATGTCCCATTAAGTTTGGATAGCTTACAATCTGTCAAATTAATAAACATGAAAGAGAACAGAGGTCATGCAAGGTGCAACGCAACTGGCTTAAAATATATTTTAGAGAATGAAGAGTTTGACTATATAATTCCAATGGATGGAGATGGAGAAGATAGACCAGATGAAATAAAACAATTTATAGATAATTTAAATTATCATCCAAATAAAGTGATTGTTGGTGAAAGAATAAAGAGATCAGAAGGTATATTTTTTAGAATTTGTTATTTAGTTCATAAAATAATTACATTTGTTTTTACTGGACAATCAATTAAGTTTGGCAATTATACTTTTCTTCCAAAATTAACAGTTGAAAAAATGGTAGATGAAAAAGCTACATGGAGTAGTTTTTCAGGATCATTAGCAAAAACAGAGAAAGATAGAGCAACCGTTCCATCAATAAGGGGATCAAGATATTTTGGACCAACCAAAATGAATTTTAAAAGCCTAGTTATTCATTCTTTATCAATAATTGGGGTATTTAAAATTTCTTTAATCTTAAGATCAATATTATTTTCTTTAGTTTATTTTTTTTTAATTTCTGAAAACATTTCAATTATAACAATGCTACCTATAGTTTTAGTAATTATTCTTGTTGTTTTAACTTTATTAATTTCCAAAAGAGAAAATATGGAAGAGTTCAAAAATTCTCTTTCGAACATTGGCAATATTATAAATATTAAATAAATGAAAAAATTTTTAATAATAATAGTAAGTTTGTTGTGTTGTAATATTTCTTTAGCAAATAATCTCAAAATTGTTGATGGAGATACAATTGTTTTAAATGGTGAAAAAATACGCTTTTCAGGTATAGATACTCCCGAGCTAAAACAGACTTGCTTACACAATAACGAAATAGTAGATTGTGGAATGTCAGCTAAAATTCTATTAATTAAAAAAATAGGCAATAAAACTCCTGAATGTATAAGCGAAGGTAAAGATGTGTATAATAGAACTTTAGCAGAATGCTTTATAAATGGAAAAAGTTTATCAAAATTTTTAGTCCGAAGTGGTTATGCTTTTGCCTATAGAAAATATTCAAAGAAATTTATTGATGATGAAGATTTTGCAAAAGCAAATAAAAATGGAATGTGGGCAATGAAATTTAAATATCCATGGGATTTTAGGAGTAGATAATGAGAAATTTAAAAATTTCTTCTAAAATAGCATTTATTATCTCTGCCCTAGCTACAATCACATTGTCAATTTTTTTTATTTATAAAGGATTTATAGCCTACGTTATCCAGAAAGAACTTTATGGAGGTGGCATAGATTCTTTGGTTGCATCAAGATGGGGCTTAGCAGGAATGCTAATCTTTTTAACTTTTTTATTTTTATTTTTTATAAGAATTAAAGATTTAAAAAGTCAAAAAACTATTCTCACAGGCATTTTTATTGGTTGGATTAGTATTTGTATTGTTTTAATAATTGTTACACCCAACTCTTACTATTTTATTGCTTTAACGGGCATAGCTTCATTAATAAACCTCATTTCTTCAAGGGGACTAGTTAAAAAAATACATGACGAAAAGCACCAGTTAACTGAAAAAGAAATTTATTTATTACAACAATTAGCAAAAAAAAAATAATTTAATTTTAAATCGTTTTTATCGTTGGTAGAGAATGAAAATCAGCTGTATCTATTTTCGAAGAATATTCTCTTTTTAAATTATATTTTTTATGAACCCCGGCACTCGCAAGGCTTAAAGTTGATCTACCGTATCTATAATTGGTATCATCTATAGATTTCATTAAATTATTTATTTTTTCATCTTTTTCTGAAGAGAATAGATTTTTACTATTTGTTGAGTCAGACAAATGGGATAACATTACCCCTGCTTTTTGATATCTATAACCATTTTTAAAAATAACCTTTAATCCACAAATAACCGCTTTAACTATTTCAATACTATTATTTGTAGAAATTGGAAGATCTATTGTTTTTGAATTCGAGTAGTACCCAAATCTATTTTGGAAAGGACTTGTTCTAATAAAAATAGTTATTGTTTTTGTAGCCAAGGATTCTGATCTAATCTTTTCTGAAGCATTTAGAGCATAACCTACAACCGCTTCTTTTAATTCTTGAAAACTTTCCACTCTTTTTCCAAACGATCGTGATACAACACAACTTTTTCTTTTTGAGCTTGTTGTTTCTAAATCAATACATGAAATACCTCTTAATTCCATGGCAGTTCTAGAACTTAGGACATTTGAACTTTTTTTAACCCATGTATTAGATTTGTTTTTTAATTGCTTAGCATTATAAATCCCGTTTTTATGATAAAATTTTGTAAGTTGTCTACCTACACCCCAAACATCGTTAATTTCTACTTTTTCTAATATTGGATCAATATTTTGAATTCCTATTAAACTAACAACACCAGACTGTTTTTTTTTAGCAATATGATTTGCTACTTTACTTAAAGTTTTTGTTTTAGCGATACCTATACTAGTTGGGATGCCAGTCCATTGCAAGACGGTTGTCCTAATTTCTTTGCCTACTTCTTCAATTTCATCATCAGAAAAATTCGATAAATCTAAAAATGCTTCATCGATAGAATAAACTTCTATACCAGAATTAAAACGTTTGAGTGTTCTCATCACTCTTCTCGACATATCGCCATATAAAGAATAGTTTGATGAAAAAACTTGAACGTTATTTTTAACAATTATATCTTTCTCTTTAAAATAAGGTTCTCCCATTTTAATACCCAAAGCTTTTGCTTCAGTAGACCTAGAAATAATACAGCCATCGTTATTGGATAAAACTACAACAGGTTTTTTTCTTATTTTAGGATTGAACAATCTTTCACAGGAAACGTAGAAAGAATTACAATCAACTAGTGCTATTTTTTTAGTATACTGAGTGAATGACATAAGTTACAATTCCCCAAATAAAAATATCCTCTTCTTCATTAATTAAAATTTTATCTTCAATTCTTTTTGAACCTGATGTTAAAAATTGCCTACCATTTTCTTGAACAAAAGTTTTGACAACGAGTTCATCATGAACGTTTGCAATGACTATTGAAAAATTTTTTGGTTTTAAGCTTTTATCAACAACCAATATATCTCCATCATAAATACCAACATCAATCATTGATTTGCCTTGAACTCGGATTACAAATGTAGCTGGAACATTTTTTATTAAATGTACATTTAGATCTATATCTTCTTCAATATAGTCTGTGGCAGGAGAAGGAAATCCAGCTCCAGCTTTATGTAAGTAATATGGTACTGTTAGTTTCATAAATGTTCTTATTTTGTTCTCATTAATATAGCAGATATTCAATAGTGTCAACCAGGTTGTATTTTGAGTCTAGAAGTGAATCAAAAGTGAATCAAAACGAGAACACTTAAACCACATTTTGTAGCCTTGTGGATAACTTTAACCAAAGGTAGTTTGGACATAATATAATAAGGTAGTTTGGACATAATATAATTAAAGATATGGGAGATGAAAAATTAAAAGGAGGGTGTATTTGTGGGCAGGTGAGGTATCAACTCAAAGAAAAACCTTTATTTACCCAAGCTTGTCACTGCAAAGATTGCAAAGTTTTAACAGGATCTTCATATGTTGTAAATTCTAGTGTTTTAGAAAATACTTTAACTGTAGAAGGTGAAGTTTCATCAACTGAACTTAAAGCAGGTAGTGGAGCTCCGTGTAAAACATATTTCTGTGTTAAATGTGGTACCTATGTATACGCTGATTATGACTCAGCTGTTAAAAGATTTACATTAAGAACTAAAACTTTAGATAATTCACATAAGTTTCCACCTCAAGTGCATATATTTATAAAAAATAAAGATCCATGGTTAAATTTATCAAAAGATGTTATTTGTTTTGAAGAAATGTATGATCCAAAAAAAGTATGGCCAGAAGACAGTTTAAAAAGATATAGCGAATATTTGAAAGATAATTCTTAATAATAACTTTAAGGAGATTGAAATATGAAAAAATTAACTTGCCATTGTGGAGAAGTTGAAGCAGAAGTTAATGTTCCTGTAGAAGGATTTAAAAAAGTTATGCGTTGTAATTGTTCAATCTGTAAAAGAAAAGGGTACATAATAGGAGTAGTTGGATCAGAAGATTTTAAAATAGTTAAGGGTGAAGATTTTTTAACACTTTATCAATTCAAAACTAAAACTGCTCGACATTATTTTTGTAAATTATGTGGCATACACACTCATAATAGACCTAGAATTAATCCAAAAATATACGGTGTAAATATTGCTTGCGTTGAAGGCGTTAAACCTTTTGAAATAAAAGATGTTCCGATAAATGATGGAGAGAACCATCCCTTAGATCAAAAAAAATAATATTTTAAATGCAGACAGTTGCTGAGTGTTACAAAAAAGTTCACAAAGATTGTTTTAAATTTATAAGATCTCAAGAAATAAAAAAAGATAAGTTTATAAATAAAGCAAAGATGGTTAAATATTTTCTGATTCCTATTTGTTTTTGGATAGCAAAAAAGGCAAAAAATAGAAAACCTTTTATAGTTGGATTATCTGGTGGTCAAGGCACAGGCAAAACTACCATAAGTTCAATTATGTCAATTATCCTAAAAAAATATTTTAAATTAAATATTTTCAAAATTTCAATTGATGATTTTTATAAAACAAGAAAAGAAAGATTTCTATTATCAAAAAAAATTCACAATTTATTAAAGACCAGAGGTGTTCCAGGTACGCACGATACAAGTATTATCTTAGATTTTCTTAACAAGGTAAAACATAAAAATTTTAAACCATTAAAACTTCCTAAATTTAATAAAGCTACTGATGATAGATTTAAAAAAGAATTGTGGTATTCAATTAATAAAAGACCCGATGTAATAATTTTTGAAGGATGGTGTATTGGTGCAAGACCACAAAAAAACTATCAGCTTAAAAAACATATAAACTCAGTTGAAAAATTAAATGATCAAAATTTAATATGGAGAAAATATGTAAATTATCAGTTAAAGAAAAATTATAGAAAATTATTTAATCAATTAAATTGTTTGTTATATTTAAAAGCAAAAAATTTTAA
>CACISU010000005.1 GCA_902589345.1 uncultured Pelagibacteraceae bacterium
GAATTACATCTGTCTTACATGAAAAAAAAGGTGGTTACGCATTTAATAAAGATTCGATAAAAGCTTTAGAAAGAAAAGCAAATTCAAATGGAGTAAATGTTCATAAAGGAGTTAAGGTAACAGGATTTAAAAGAGGTAGTAACAGCAATGCAATTACAGGTGTAGTTACTGATCAAGGAACAATAGACTGCGATCAGGTTGTTATAGGAGCAGGTCCTTGGGTCAGAGATTTTTGGAATATGCTGGAACTACCAAAAACAACAGAAGTCAAAGGTAAAGATGGAAAAAAACACGAAGTTGAAATGTGGAAATATTGGTTTCTACAAGAAGGAGTTTTAGGAGTTGAGGCTGATTATTTAAGAACAAATGATGGAAAACAACCACCTGTAATGCATGTTGATACAGATGCTCCATTACATTCAGATATAGATGGAAAATTAATTACTGATAAACTTTGGGGAATTTATTATAAACCAGATATTGAAGGACTGGGTGTTCAAGGTGGTACATCTCCTTATATAGTTCAAAAACATTTCGATCAGGTAAATGTTGATCCCTATGGATTGGATTCAAATGAATACCAGACTACAGATGCATTTTCAGAGATGTGGTCATCAGCATTAGCTCATTGCCAAAAAAGATTTATGGGTAAATCTAATTTATATCGTAAAGGACCATCTGGTGGATTAGGATGTTTAACACCTGACTCATTTCCAATCTTTGATAGATTTTTTGAAAATGTTTATATGATAGCTGATGCTAATCATGGTTATAAAATGATTGGTGTCGGACATTTGGTTGCGCAAGAAATTTTAGGCACAGAAAGTGAATTGTTGAAACCTTTTAGATTCAACCGATACGCGAAGGGTGAACTTCACCCTACTTCGAACAGTCCTTTTCCTTGGAGTTAGACTTACGTTGTGGACACAAATTAAAATATCAGCTAACTTTTATATTATAAAAAATTCTGTGGAGGGAAAAAATGACTGATCTAGAAAAACACGTAAATCAACCCGGTAGAGCCAAACTTGTTAAAAGAGTTAGAGAAAAAATTAATGAGTTAGGAATAACTTATATTTATTATCAATTCATTTCTGTGACAGGACGTGTAGTTGGTAAAGGAATTCCTGCAGATCATTGGGAGAGAACTGCAGAAAAAGGTTTTCAGTTGGTTTATGGATCCACAGCTAACTTATTTGTAGACAGACACAAAAATTATATTGGTTACGGCCCTGAAGCTATGGAGCTTGTTGGTATACCAGACCCTGAAACTTTTTGCCAATTACCTTGGGACAAAAGAATTGGAAGAGTTTTTGTTACATGTTTTAGAAATAGAGAAGAAAGGCAGAATCCAGGTGGTCACTTGACTTCTGATTGCAGAGGTAATTTGAAAATTTTTATGGATGAATTTCAAAAAAAACATGGGTTAGAGTTAAGAGTTGGAACAGAACCTGAAATGATGTGGTTGACAAAAAATCCTGATGGAACTCCTACTGGAGAAGGTTTTTCCAAGCCATACTGTTATCATATAGATCAATTTGAGTCATTAAGGCCTGTGTTTATGAAGGTAATTGAATACGCTTCAGCCATGGGTTTAGATATGATCCAAGGTGACCATGAAGATGCTCCTGGACAATTAGAATTAAACTGGACATACGATAATGTTTTAAGAAACGCTGATAGGCTTTCTACTTACAGACAAATTTGTGCCCAAGTAGCAAGGGAACATAATTTAATTGCATGCTTTATGACCAAACCTTTTATGGGTGTATCTGCAAGTGGTTGCCATACGAACATGTCTTTATGGAAAGGTGGAAAAGTTGTAACAAACAAATTAGGTAATAAGAAATTACCTGGAGTAGAGGAAGTGTTTGGCTATGTACAGGGAGGTACAAATACTTTTATGCCTGATACTAAAGATATGCAAATGCCAGGTAAAATTGGTCTACAATCTATTGCTGGAATAATGGAACACTTGCCTGCTTTAACTGCTTTAGGATCTTCAACAGTTAATTCTTACAGAAGACTTTGGGATCAAGGTTTCTGGGCTCCAGTTTATGCTGATTGGGGATATCAAAATAGGACTTGTGGCTTAAGAGTTTCTGCTCCCGGAAGATTTGAGTATAGATCTGTGGACTCTATGCACAATCCTTATTTATTGGGTGCAGCTTTATTAAAAGCCTGTGACCACGGTATTTCAAAAAATCTAAAACCATCTAAACCTGAATCTAGAAGTATGTATGAAGCTAAAAAAGCTGGTAAAGATGTTAAGAAACTTCCATTAAGTCTGGGTGAAGCTTTAGATAGATTAGCGGAAGATGAAATAATAAAATCTGCAATGCCAGATGAAATGTATAAAGTATTCCATTGGTATAAGAATGATGAGTGGGAAAAATTCTTAGGTGCTACAACACAATGGGATCTTGACACATATCTGGATTGCTTACCTTAATATAATAGGAAAAATATTATGTGCGGAATAGCTGGACTTATTCATAGGGGAAAATCATCTAATGTAGGTAATGAGCTGCAGAATATGCTGCAAGCATTAAAACATAGAGGTCCAGACTCAACAGGATACGCTCTGTATGCTAATAATGATGGCCAAAATTTCATATTAAGATTTAAGGTTGGAGAAAACGTAGGAGAAGGAAGTACCTCAGTTAATGAAGACGAGAGTGTTTATAATGAGAGAAAAAAATCTGTAGATAAAAAACTTTCAGAACTAGGGGCCCCTATAGTTAAAGAAGAAAAGTTAACTCCATATTCATATAGATACGAAATTAAATATGACAAAGATTTAATGGAATTTTCAAAAGCAATTGAGAGTATTGAAAGTGTTGAAATTCTTTCTATAGGAAAATCTTTAGAATTAATAAAAGATCTAGGAGATGCTACTACTGTATCTGAGAGATATGGATTAAATAAAGTACAAGGTACTCATGGAATAGGTCATGCAAGAATGGCTACAGAGTCAGGTGTTGACATTAAATCAGCTCATCCATTCTGGGGTTATCCTTTTGCAGATGTTTCTGTTGTTCATAACGGACAACTAACTAATTACTGGAATAATAGAAGAGTTCTTGAAAACAAAGGTATGAGATTTATGTCAGAGTGCGATTCTGAATTAATTGCAGTTTTCCTTGCTGAAAGAATGAGAAATGGAGCTTCATTAGAAGAGGGAATGAAAGAAAGTCTTACAGGACTAGATGGGGTTTTTACATATTTTGTTGCAACTAAAGACTCTTTAGGTATGGCAAAAGATACTATGGCTGCAAAACCTTTGGTGCTTTATGAGTCAGATGATTTAGTTGCTATGGGATCAGAAGAAATAGCAATAAGATCAATTCTTCCACAAGAAATAGACACTTATGATCCCTTTGATGGAGAGGTAAAGGTATGGCAAACTTAAAATCAGCAGAAAAAAAAACAAAAGCCCAGTCAATGGGTATGCACACCGAGACTTTAACTGGTAAAACCCAGCAAAAATTTTTTAATCCAGATGAAGCAGAAAATTTTTTTTACTGGGGAAATTATGATGTGGATTTTAATAAAAGAACTGAGCTTGATGTTAAAGATATGGATTGTGTAAATGCTAATAAGAAAATTGATGAATTAATGAGTGAAGGATTTGGAACAATTGTAATAAAGAATCCTCAAGGTAAACATAGTTTAGGAGTAGGAATTTTAAACAAGCTTAACTTAATTTTTGAAGGAAGTTTAGGATATTTTGGAGTTGGATCAATAGATGGTCCAATGGTGAGAGTAAATGGTAGAGTTGGATGGTCTTGTGCAGAAAATATGATGGCTGGAAAAGTTGTGATAGAAAAAAATGCAGGATCTTGTTTTGGTGCAGCTATAAGAGGTGGAGACTTAATTTGTAAAGGAAGTGTTGGAGCAAGAACAGGAATAGATCAAAAAGGTGGTACAATTATTGTAGGTGGAGATGCAGGTGCATTTACTGGATTTATGATGCAAAGAGGAAGAATTGTTATATTGGGAGATGTTGGAATAAATCTAGGGGACTCTATGTATGATGGTACAATTTATGTAGGTGGAAAAATAGGCTCATTCGGTAGTGATGCGATAGAAGCTCCCATGACAAATAATGACATAGAATGGCTAAAAAGAAAACTTAAAGTAGCTGAGATCAGTGAAAATTTTGATGTTTCTAAAATGACTAAAGTAGTAGCTGGTAAAAAACTTTGGAACTATGATGCATTAGAACCAACTGAGAAAAAAGGAGCTATATAATGACAAAAAAGAAAAATGGAAAAAATAACGGTCACACAAACGAAAAAAGTGAGTTTGCAAAAAGAAATAAAAGTTTACTAGGTTATAATTCAATTTTTACTCCAGAAGTAATTGACGATATTCATATTAAAGCTCAATTAGGAAGATATAGAATGCGTGGAATGGCATTAATGAAAAAAATTCCAACATTCGACGATTTAGTCTTTTTACCAGGAACATTAACAAGATTTGTGATTGAAGGTTATAGAGAAAAATGTGAAACAAAAACTGTAATAGGTCCAAGGTGTGAAAATCCAATCGAATTAGATATTCCAGTTTATATTACAGGTATGAGTTTTGGTGCACTCTCTTATGAAGCAAAAACTGCTTTAGCAAGAGGAGCAACAATGGCTGGAAGCGCTACGTGTTCTGGTGAAGGTGGAATGATACCAGATGAAAGAAGATATTCTGAAAAATGGTATTATCAATGTATTCAATCTAGATATGGATTTAATCCTCATCATGCTCAACTTGCTGATGGTATAGAGGTATTTATTGGTCAAGGACAAAAAGTTGGAATGGGTGGTCACCTAATGGGACAAAAAGTTACTGACCAAGTTGCAGAGATGAGATCATTGCCCGCAGGAATTGATCAAAGGTCTCCTGCAAGACATCCTGACTGGTTAGGTCCAGATGATTTAGCATTAAAGGTACAAGAACTTAGAGAATTAACTAAAAATAAAGTACCAATTCAATTAAAACTGGGAGCGGCTAAAGTATATGATGATGTTCGTATGGCTGCAAAATGTGATCCAGATTCAATTTATTTAGATGGTATGGAAGGATCAACAGGAGCAGGTCCTCATATAGCTGCAGCTAATACTGGTATTCCTGGAATAGCAGCAATAAGAGAAGCAAGAAGAGCAATTGATGATGTAGGTAAAACAGGCAAAGTAACATTAATTTACGCAGGTGGAGTCAGAGATGGTGCTGATATGGCTAAAGCTTTGGCTCTAGGAGCAGATGCTATTGCAATAGGTACTGGCGCAATGATTGCACTTAATTGCAATAAAGAAATACCAGAGTCTAACTTTGAAAAAGAAATGGGTGTACCAGCAGGTCATTGCTACCATTGTCATACAGGTCGTTGTCCAGTTGGTGTTGCTACTCAAGATCCAAAATTAAGAAAAAGATTAAATCCTGACGATGCTGCATTAAGAGTTTACAATTATTTACATACAATGACATTAGAAGCCCAATTGCTTGCTAGAGCGTGTGGAAAAACAAATATTCATTCATTAGAACCTGAAGATCTAGCTGCATTAACAATGGAAGCGTCAGCTTTAGCAAAAGTTCCATTGTCTGGAACAAATCATACTGTAGGTGTTGATGATTTTCATAAAATTTAAATAAAAAAATATGCCAAAGAAAAAAAATAAAAAAAAAAATAAAAAAGAAACAAAAGGTCAATTAGGTAAAAAAAAAGAAACTGCTAGAGAAAAAATGATTGGTCAAACAATCGGTTATAGATATGACGTAAATCTTTTACCTGATTACAGTAGAATAACTCCATTTTTAAAGAAATATGTAGAAGCAATGGGGTGGGACGACCTAAATTGGTTAGAAGATGTTCATATGGGTTATGAAGAAGATAGACCGGCTGTATTTGACAGAAATGCTAATGGTTGGGTTACAATTCCAAAAAAAATAAAACTTCCTAACAACCAGCAAGATAGAGATATGATAGCAAGAGAGCTGTTAGTTAAATTCCAAATGTCTCCAAATCATCCTTTGGTTGATCTTAAAAAGGCTTACAGAAAATTTTAAGAATCAATAGTAAAACTAACTACCTGAGGTTGTTAAACTAGCTGTTCTATCTAGGTTTTTCTATAATTTTTATCATTGTGCAAATAACTCCATTTTATAGAGTCATATAAGATTTGTTATAACAAATGGAGGTTTGAAATGACTGACGAACTAGGTGCATTGACGACCATATTTACAGAATTTTACTACTGGGTCACAGTAGTACTCATGTTTTTAATTCACGTGGGTTTCTGTATGTATGAAGTTGGAGCTTCCCGATACAAACATCATCAACACACATTAATGAAAAATACGATGCTAATACCTTTGGTTACAGTAACGTGGTTTTTATTTGGTTGGTGGATATATTGGGCTTTTCCAACAGGACCGGGTCTAGCACCATCAATAATGAACGAAAGCGCAGCTTTAATAACTGATGAGTCAGCTTTTAGTGCTAAGTGGTATGTACCAAATAGTGAACTAATGGCAGTAAACTTAGGGGACCATATCAGTGGAGTATTTTGGGCAGCGTTTTTATTATTCTCATGGACAGCTGCTTCAATTGTTTCAGGTGCGGTAATCGAAAGAATTACAACTTTTGCATTTGGAATCCTGGCAATTGCAATTGGTTCAGTTTTCTGGACTATAGATGCTGCGTGGGGATGGCACTTTGACGGTTGGATGCTTAAATTACTTGGCTATCATGATGCTTACGCTTCTGGTGTAATTCATGCTGTAGCTGGAGGATTTGCTTTAGGTGTCTTAGCTGTTTTAGGACCAAGAATTGGTAAATTTTCATCTAGCGGTGAACCAAGAAATATAGGACCGAGAAATCCTTGGTTAGTTACAATTGGACTGTTTCTAATTTATACAGGTTTCTGGGGATTTTATGCTGCTTGTAATATACCAATATTTAATCTTGGACCTGAATACGGTATGGAAGGTGTAACTTACTTTACTGCAACTAATATTTATGTAACCCCTACTACATTAAGTGGAATTACTATGAACTTCTTAATGTCATTATCTGGCGGATTATTAGCTGGATATGTAGTCTCTAGAGGAGATCCTTTTTGGACATATTCTTCAGGACTAGCGGGTATCATATGTGCTTCTGCAGGAAATGATTTATATCATCCAATTCAATCAATGATCATTGGTATGATCGGTGTTGTTATTGCATACAAATTGCATTACTGGGTTGAGCGTAAGTTCAAAATCGATGATGCAGTTGGTGCTGTAGCAGTGCATGGTTATGCTGGATTCGCAGGTTTAGTAATTTGTGGATTTGTTCTTAATGGATATCCATCATCTGGTTATAGTGTTGGATCAATGTGGGTAGGTACAGATTACGCTCCTATCAATCCTTTGGGAATGTTCATTGGTGCATTAATAATGTTTGTAGTCCTTGGTTTTTTACCAGGGTGGATTTTAGCTAAAGTACTTCATGGAATGGGTAAACTTAGAATTCCTAGAGAAGTTGAATTGGCGGGTCTAGACTACGATATAATGGAGGCTGCTAAAGAAGATGAAAAATCAGTTGCCTCGGCCAGTAGATAAAGGAGGACAATATGGCGACAGTATCAAATTGGATTGATCACCTAAGCGCTAAAGAAGTTGCAGGTGCTGTATATCCAGGTGTTGGATCTGAGGGAATCTTAGTTCTAATAGCATTTGTTCTTTGGATTGGTTGGCATGTAATTTCTGCAAAACAAGAGAATGATAAACTTGAAAAACTTGCAAGAAAAAGACATGGTGCTAATGACTGGAAAAGCAATGTAACAGATGGTTAATTAAATAAAAATTGAGGGCGCATAGAAATATGCGCCCTTTTTTTTATGAAAGAAAATAAATCAGAAAATAATTTAAACAAAACCCCACATAAAATGGCAAGACTTGCATGGCCAAAAGCAAAATATGGGGTAATAATAGCAATAATTATAATTATTATTGTTAATTTAATTTATTACAAAGATCACTTTTTATCTTTTTTTAAATAAAAAAAATGTGCTAGAATATTTTATGGCAAAAAACTTAGCACAAATTGCAAAATCAAAAAAAATAAAATATTTTTTAATAAGTTTTGTTGATTTGTTTGGAGTTTTAAGATCAAAATTAGTTCCAACACGAGCAATAGCTGAAATGCAAAAAAATGGAGCAGGCTTTGCTGGATTTGCAACCTGGCTAGATATGACTCCAGCGGACGCAGATATGTTTGCAATTCCTGATCCTGATAGTTTAATTCAATTACCATGGAATAAAGAAGTCGGATGGTTAGCTTCAGATCTTTGGATGAATGGTAAGCCTGTAGATGCATCTCCTAGAGTAATGTTAAAGAAACAAATTGATAAACTATCTAAAAAAAATCTTACTATGAAATCTGGTGTAGAATGTGAATATTTCTTAATTTCTCCCGATGGTTCAAGCATAGCTGATCCTAAAGATATTCAATCTAAACCTTGCTATGATCAATCAGCATTAATGAGAAGATATGATTTAATTAAAGAAATATGTGATTGCATGATTGAATTGGAATGGGGACCTTATCAAAATGATCATGAAGATGCTAATGGTCAATTTGAAATGAACTGGGATTACTCAGAAAGTTTAGTAACCGCAGATAGACATACGTTTTTTAAGTTCATGGTAAAAAGTTTATCTGAAAAACATGGTTTAAGGGCAACATTTATGCCTAAACCTTTCGAAAATTTAACTGGGAATGGATGTCATGCACACATTTCTTTATGGAATGGGAAAATTAATAAATTTTTAGATAATGGTGATAGATTTGGACTAAGTAGATTGGCATATAATTTCCTTGGGGGTGTGATGCATAACGCTTCTTCATTATCGGCTTTTTTTAATCCTACCATTAACAGTTATAGAAGAATTAATGCTCCACCAACAAAATCAGGAGCATCTTGGTCGCCAAGTAGCATTTCATATACAGGTAATAACAGAACTCATATGATTAGAATTCCAGATCCAGGAAGATTTGAATTAAGATTAATGGATGGTTCGTCTAATCCCTACTTGTTACAAGCTGGTGTAATGGCAGCTGGTTTATATGGAATTAATAATAAAACTGATCCAGGAGAGCCATTGTCTTGTAATATGTATACTGATTATAGGAATTATCCTAATTTATCTAAACTACCTGATCATTTGGAAGACTCTTTGGAAGAATTTGGAAATAACAAAAATTTGAAAGAAGCTTTTGGTGATGATGTTATTAATAGCTATATAAAATTAAAAAACCAGGAACTAGATAGTTTTGATAAAGAAGAAAGTTTTGATAAAAGAAGCTCCATAACTGAATGGGAAAAAATCAATACTTTGGACTGTTAGTAAATGTCATCATTACTGAAAGATCTTGAATGGAAGTGTTCTAATTATTTAATAAATAAAAATCATAAATTTAATAAAAACGAAATTTTAAGCACATTAAATAAAAGTGAAATTGATGAAGCTTATAAAGTTATATCTGGTTGGAAAAATTATAATCCCACACCTTTAATTTTATTAAATAAGCTATCAAATGATTTAAATTTAAAAAATATTTTTTATAAAGATGAATCAAAAAGATTTGATTTAAAATCTTTTAAAGCTTTGGGTGGAGCATATGCTGTTGAAAAAATATCTAATGGTAAAAAGGATATAGTTATCTCTACTGCTACAGCTGGTAATCATGGCAGATCTGTAGCCTGGGGATCAAAAAGACTAGGACTTAAATGTAAAATTTTTATAAGTGAAAACGTAAGTGATGCAAGAGGAAAAGCTATGGAAAAACTTGGTGCTGAAGTTATTAAAGTAAAGGGAAATTATGAAAATTCATTAAATGAATGTATAAAACAATCAAATAAAAATAATTGGCAAATTGTCCAAGATGTTGCTTGGGAAAATTATATGCAAGTACCAAAGTATACAATGGCTGGATATGCTGTTATGATGAAAGAAATTGTAGATCAAATAGACAATAATAAAATTACTCACGTTTTTCTTCAGGCTGGAGTTGGTGGAATGGCCGGCGGAATGATTGCTGGTATTGCAAGATACTTGCAAAATATACCAACTGTTATAATTGTAGAACCAGATAGTGCAGCATGTGTAATGGCGAGCATAAAAGCAGAAAGAATTAAAAAAATTAATATTGAAAAAGAAAGTCTAATGGGTGGAATGTCATGTGGTGAAGTATCTTTAGTACCTTGGAAAATACTTAAAAATTCAATTAAATATTGTGTAAGTCTGCCAGATGATAATATAGGACATGCAATGAAATTTCTGGGAAATGGGAATTTTAGTGAAAACAAAATTATTGCAGGGGAAAATGCTGTTCCGGGAGTAATTAGTCTCGTGGCATGTTGTAAAAATGATAAAGCTAAAAAAGATCTAAGCTTAGACGAGAATTCAAATGTTTTGCTTATAGGTTGTGAAGGTGACACAGATGAAGTTATGTATAATAAATTAATAAATTCTTAAATAAATGAAAAGAGTAATATAAATTTAAAAGAGTGCGACCGTTGTATTGTTGTTATTAATTTTTTTTTCTTTAAATATTTCATAACTATGAAAAAAATTATTTTAATTGCTATTTTAGTAAATTTTATATTAACAAACTTTGCCTATAGTGCTGCAGGTAATGGGGCAGGCTCTTCAAAGGTGAAAAATTATTACGATAAAGCTTCGTATTTAATTAAGAGAGCAAAAAAACTTGAAAAAAAAGGAAAGATTGAAAAGGCCCAAAAACGATATGAAAAAGCTCTAAAATATTTAATTAAATCCAATGAAAAAAAACCAGGAAAACCAGATACTTTAAATTATTTAGGTTTTGCACTTAGAAAATTGGAAAAATTTGAAGAAGCAGAAAAATACTACCTTGAAGGATTAAATATTGAACCTAACCATCCAGGGATTAATGAATATTTGGGAGAGCTATATATTCAAACTAATAGAATTGAACTAGCTAAAGAAAGACTTGAAACAATAAAAAATTGTAATTGTGAAGAGTATGAAGAATTAAAAGAATTAATAAAAAATAATTAATATGCATGTTTTTGAAGTTTTAGGAAGAGTTTTGCTTTCAAGTTTGTTTATTATAGAAGGTGTAAATAAATTTTTTAATCAAGAAGAAACTATAATGTATATGGAAGATTATGGAGTTTCTGAGATTTTTTTCTTTCCAACTGTGATTTTAGAAGTATTTATTCCAATATTATTAATAGTTGGTTACAAAACGAGAATTTTAGGATCAATAATGTGCCTTTTTACATTGACTGTTGCTTTAATTTTCCATCTAGATTTTGATAGTCAAATACAATTAATTATGCTTTTGAAAGATTTAGCAATTGCAGGAGGATTTTTATTAATTGCTTCAAGAGAACCGGGTCTATGTAGTATTGATTATTTTTTAAAAAATAAACATTAATGAGAAAAAAAAAAGAAATAAATAATCTTGATTTTTATAAAATATTTAAGCCTCAATTAACTCCTAAAAAAATGTTGGAGCTAGGTGTCTTTGGTGGATCTTATTTTGGATCTGCCATCAAGGAATATCCATCATTATGGTTTAAAAAAGCTAAACTAAGTAAAACTTTTGATGTGAATATAAATCGCTTTAAAATTAAATCAGGATTATCAAGAGAACATTGGATTGAAAAAGGTTGGATTTTTAAAGAAGATCCACTTGGTTGGTTTCAATGGTACTGTAGATTTTGTAATGGAAGAAGAATTCCACATATAGATGAAATTCAAATAAAAAGATGGAAAAATTTTAAAAGACATGTGATTGCAATTGAAAAAAATTGTGAAACAGGTGATTTAAGTTGTAGAAAAAGACAACGCCAAGCAATTCTTCAATGGGCCTATAATCCTTTTATTTAAATTTAATTACCGATAAAGTGGTGAACAATTGATCTTGTTTGTTTTTCGACTCTATGTTCAAAAAGATATAAGCCTTGCCATGTTCCTAGTAAAAGTTTCTGATTTTTAATACTTAAAGAAATTTGGTTATTTGTTAATGCTGATTTAATATGTGCAGGCATATCATCTTTTCCCTCTGTTGTATGCACATAAAGTTCATTATTCATGGGAGCTAAATTGTTAAAATAATTTAGCAAATCTGTTTGAACATCTGGATCTGCGTTTTCTTGAACAATTAAAGATGCACTAGTATGCATAATACTCAAATTTAATATTCCATCTTTAAAGTTATTTTGTGAAATCCATAGACATGTTTCTCTTGTAAATTCATAAAGTTTTTGACCATTTGTATTAATTTTAAGGTCGTGAAATTTTTGAATCACTTTAATTTACTTTTAAAATTTGTTCCATAGGTTGACCTTGTGCCTTTTCTTAAACCATATGGTCCAGCGATATAAATAGTCATTGGTCTTGTACCTGGTTCTAGATCGACACGATGATAATTGTTTGCAGATCTAAACCCTATATAACCCGGAGGTCTCCAAAACTTTCCAGACTCTAAAGTTTCCCAATAACCACCTCTTAAAATTATTGTTATATATGGAAATAAATGATTGTGCACACCGTCTCCATGATCATCATCCAACATTTCATGAATTAATATATTAAATGGAAACCACTTTGGCCTATTTCTAAACAATAAGTAATATCTATTCATCCATGGTTTTGCTTTGTGAAATTTAGGATGAGAAGGACCCCTGTCTAATACAATTTTTTTTCTTCCTATTTTTTCTAGAAATTTTAAAAACATTTTAATTAATTTTAAGTATAGCGTTATTTCTTACTATATATAATTTATTATTTAAAAAATATGGTCTAGAAATTTTATCACTACTAAGTTTTAAAATTTCTTTAGATTTTCCAGTTAGCATGTCTACAATTATTAATTTTCCATTATTTAAGCTGACATAAATTTCTTCAGTACTTACAACAAAACCAGTTGGATATACTTTATTTTTTTTAGCTTTTTTAATTTTGTCTAAAATATAAGTCATTCTTAGTATGTTTCCATTTCTTGGGTCAAGAATTGTCAAATATCCCTCTATAGTTATAGTGAATAGCAAGTTATCAGAAAATGTAGGTCTTAAATTAGAATTTATATTCTGCTTCCACTTAACAACACCCGTTTTAACATCTATTGAAAAAAATTCATTTTCGTTATTAGAAAAATAAATTGAATTATTTGCATTAATAATTTCTGAATTGTTTAACATAAAAGAACTTTCATAGATATCGGTGCTTTTAGTTGGTGTTTGCCAATTTAGGTTTCCAGTTTCCATATCAACTGAAGTAAGATCTCCTAAAGAATTTAAGAAATATATATTTTTATCTTTTTTATTTATTGTTAATGAAAGTTTTTGTTGTGATTTAATTAAAGTTTGGTCTGTCTTATAAGACCAAATTTCTTCTCCAGTTTTTATTGAAAAACACCTAAGTATGTTTTCAAAGTCAACTGCAAAAAATTTATCTTTAAAGATTTTTACTTGAGAATTAAATGGTGATGGGTTTCCTTTTATCCATATTAATTTACCATTATTTATATTTAAGGCATAGTAATTAGATATATTATCAACAATTATCAAAACATTATCATTACTTGCAAAATACAATATAGGTTTAAGTTTTTGGTCTTTTTTTTTGTAAACATTAGTTTTCCATAAAAGTTTGGACTCCTGATCAAAATTTAAAACTGATCCCTTATCATCAAAAAAAATCAATGTTTGATTTTGTGTTAATAATAAATCAGGTTGATATTGATCAAAATTAGTTATTTTAGAAAATTTATATTTGGAAATATTATCTAATGAACCTTTAAATGATACTGTTCCATTATTATTTGTTAAATTATTTATAAAAGAATTTTTTATAGCTTGTTCGTTAACTTTAATCCTTAAATCAAGGTTGAATTCTTTTTCGTATATCTCCGGCTGTTTATAAACTTCTTTAACTTCAAGATTTTCTTTTTTTACAATCTCAGATTTGCTCCAAAACTTGGATTTATTATTTAATGAACAATTTGTTAATATAATTAAAACTAAAAAAAAATTAAAAAATTTATTCACTATATTCACTTTGTAATCTTTTTTTAGCCTCTATAATTATATCTCTATTACTAGTTTTGAGATTTATTATTTGTTGATAAAATTCTTTTGCTTTTTGTTTTTGATTATTATTTAAATAAAATTCTGCTAATAAGTAAAATGAATGAGATTTCCATACACTATCTGATTTAATTACAGGATCCAAAATTTTCAATAAATTATTTTCAGTTTCAAAATCAGAATTGAATAAAGCTTTTTTATAAATAACTAAGTTTTTAATCTCTTTATCAAGTTTAACTTCATTAATAATTTGATTAAAATATTTATTTATCTCTTCTTTAGAAATTAAAATTTTATTATCTATTAAAAAATACAAAGCTAATGGTGAATATGTACTATCTTTATCAGCAATTATTTCTTTCATTAATAATGTAATTTTAGATTTATCCCCATTATTATATTCAGCTATTGCTAGATTATATTTATTAGCTAACTTTTCTCTATTCCCTTCTCTGTATTCTTGATAGAAAAAGAAACTAAACACAATTAAAACTAAAGCTGAAATTATTGAGATAATCTTATTTTTGTTTTTTACGAAAAAATTTTTAACTCTTTCTTCTCGTGTACTGCTGTTTATTATTGGTATATCTTCATCCATATCAAATCATTTTTCTTAAAACATATTGTAGAATTCCACCGTTTTTATAGTATTCCATTTCATTTTTAGTATCAATTCTACACAAGGTTTCAATAATTTTAATATCACCAGTTGCATATTTTATTTCAATTTTAACAATATCTTTAGGTCCTACTCCCTTCTCTAAATCAATGACGCTAATTAATTCTGATCCTACAAAGTTTAAATTTAATCGATCCATACCATCTTTAAATTGCAGTGGTAGCACTCCCATGCCAATTAAATTTGATCTATGAATTCTCTCAAAGCTTTCTGCTATAACCGCTTTAACTCCAAGTAGCTTTGTTCCTTTTGCTGCCCAGTCTCTTGATGAACCTGTTCCATACTCTTTTCCACCAATAACAACTAAATCTGTTCCTCTTTTTTTATATTCAACAACTGCTTCATAGATTGGTATTATTTTTTCTTCAGGATAAATTTTCGTAAATCCACCTTCCGTACCTGGAGCCATTTCATTCCGAATTCTAATATTTCCAAAAGTTCCTCTCATCATAACTTCGTGATTTCCTCTTCTTGACCCATAGGAATTATAATCTTTTGGCAAAATTTGATGTTCCATAAAATATTCTCCAGTTGGACTTTCTTTTGGTATAGAGCCTGCTGGAGATATATGATCTGTTGTAATCATATCTCCCAAAATTAATAATGGTCTTGCATCTTTTATTTTTTTAAACCCTTCCGGTTCATCAGAAAGATTATCAAAAAAAGGTGGTTTTTTTACGTAGGTTGATCCTTGATCCCAATTATAAATGCTACTTTTTTCAGTTTTTATTTTTTGCCATTGAATTGGTCCTTTAGAAACTTTTGAATATCTTTTAACAAACATTTCAGCACTCAGTGCTTCTCTTAAAGTTTCTTCTATTTGTTTGTTTGAAGGCCAAAGATCTTTTAAAAAAATATCGTTATTGTTTTTATCTTTGCCTAAAGGATCTTTATATAAATCTACTTCCATATGACCAGCTAAAGCATAAGCAACAACAAGTGGAGGAGATGCAAGATAGTTTGCTTTTATATGTGGAGAAATTCGGCCCTCGAAATTTCGGTTACCAGACAAAACAGATACCCCATAGATATCTTTTTTTTCAATTGCTTGCACTATATCATCTGGCAAAGGTCCAGAATTTCCAATACATGTTGTGCATCCATAGCCAACTAAATTAAAACCTAGTTCATCTAAATATTTGTTAAGACCTGATTTTTCTAAATAATCGGTAACTACCTGAGATCCTGGCGCTAATGAAGTTTTTACCCAAGGTTTTGTTTTTAAACCTAGCTCCACAGCTTTTTTTGCTAACAAACCTGCACCAATTAAAACATTAGGATTAGATGTATTTGTGCATGATGTTATTGCTGCAATTAATACAGAGCCATCTTTAATTTCATAATCAGTTCCATTAACTTTTGAAATATGTTTTTCTTTTCTTGATGTAGTTTCTGTAAATACCTTTTTGAATCCAGATGATGCTTCATTTAATAATACTTTATCTTGAGGTCTTTTTGGCCCAGATATTGTTGGAACAAGTGAAGACATATCTAGAGAAACTGTATCAGTAAATTCAATATTTTCACTTGCCCACAGTCCTTGTTCTTTTGCATATTTTTCTACAATATTAACTGTATGTTCATCTCTTCCAGAAAATCTTAAATATTTTAAAGTCTCATCGTCAATTGGAAAAAAACCACATGTAGCTCCATATTCTGGTGCCATATTTGCAATAGTTGCTCTATCTGCAAGTGTTAGATTTTTTAAGCCGTCTCCATAAAATTCAACAAATTTCCCAACAACACCTTTATCTCTTAAAATTTTTACAACTGTTAAAACTAAATCAGTGGCTGTGGTACCCTCAGGCATTTTATTCTTTAACTCGAAACCAATTACCTCTGGTATTAACATTGAAATAGGCTGTCCAAGCATCCCCGCTTCAGCCTCGATTCCACCAACGCCCCAACCAAGAACTGACAAACCGTTGACCATTGTCGTATGGCTATCAGTTCCAACTAAAGTATCTGGAAACAAGTATTCATCTTCTTTATATCTCTCTGACCAAACTACTTTTGAAAGGTATTCTAGATTAACTTGGTGGCATATACCTGTACCTGGAGGCACTATTCTAAAATTATTAAAAGCTTGTTGCCCCCACTTTAAAAAAGAGTATCTCTCACCATTTCTTTTAAATTCTATATCTACATTTTTTTCAAATGAGTCAGGTTTTGCAGATTGATCTACTTGGACTGAATGGTCTATAACTAAATCAACAGAAGAAAGTGGGTTTATAGTATTTGGATCTTTGTTTTTTTCTTTTACAGCCTCACGCATCGCTGCCAAATCTGCAACTGCTGGTATACCTGTATAGTCTTGTAGTAAAACTCTTGCAGGCCTATATGCAATTTCTGTATTAGATTTTTTTTCCTTAATCCAGTTTCTTATAGCTTCAATTTGATCTTTCGTTACAGATAAATCATCCTCAAATCTGAGTAAATTTTCCAAAAGAACCTTTAAAGATTTGGGTAATTTTGAAATATTTTTTAGTCCATTTTTTTCAGCTTCTGCAAGAGAATAATATTTGTAATTTTTTCCATTTATATTTATAGAACTTAAAGTTTTAAAAGAATTTTTATTTCCTGGTTTCATAAATTTACATCTTATAGTTTATTTCGGCTAAATTATGAATTAAAATTATAGATAAAATGTTGCAATACATGCCAATAAGAGAGACGACATAACATAATTAAATACCTTAATAAATTTCTCATTTCTCGCAAATCTTCTAAAAAATTTGCCAACAAAAGTCCAAAAAGTGATACTAATTAGTGCACACACGAAAGAAACAAGAATAACCCAGAATGAATAATTTATAAAATTATTTCCACCTTCTACATAAGTAGAAACAATAATAATTGCTACAATTACCCCTTTGGGATTTAGAAACTGAAAAAAAAATGTTTCTATGAATTTTACTGGATTTTCTTTTTTATTTTCTTTTATATTTTTAGAGAATGCAATTTTATAAGCTAAATAAACTAGAAAAATAGAACCAGAAATTTTCAAGGTTTCTTGAATTAATGGATAAAGCTTAAAAATGTTTATTAAACCAAAGTTTAATACACAAACTACTGAAGTAAATCCAAAAATTACTCCCAACATGTGTGGAAATGTTTTTATTACTCCAAAATTAAAACCAGAATATGATGCGACTATATTATTGGGACCTGGAGAACAGCTCGTTCCTAACATAAATAAGGAAAGTGACAAAAGTTCAGGATGCATAAAATTAAGCTATAGGTAAACCGTTTTCAGCTTTTTGCGATGGATGAACTAAAGTAACTTTCCCTTCTTTGTCTATCGATCCAAGTATAAGTGCTTGAGATTTTATACCTGCTATATTTTTTTCAGGAAAATTACACACACCAATCACCTGTTTTCCTAATAAATTATCTTCATTATAATAATGTGTTATTTGTGCTGATGATTGTTTTATTCCAATTTCTTTTCCAAAATCTACTTCCACAACTAATGAAGGTTTTCTTGCTTTTTCATTTTTTTTTACAGATATTACAGTACCAAGCCTTATATCTACTTTGTCAAATATGTCGTAGGTTATTTGTTCTTTCATAAATTTAATATATAATTAATATTATATATGAGTACAGAAAATAATTTGAAACATTTGTATGAAAATTCTATCAAAATACTATCAGATTTAATAGCATTTAAAACAATTTCGGGTGAAGACAATAACCAGTTAATTAATTATTGTGATGAAATATTAAAAAAATTTGGTGCAACATCTTTTAAAACTTTTGATAAAGATAAAAAAAGAGTCAATCTTTTTGCAACTCTAAAAGCAAAAAAACCAAATGGCAAAGCACCAATTATACTTTCTGGTCATACAGATGTTGTTCCTGTATCTAAAGGATGGTCTACAGATCCGTTTAAAGTCAAAATAAAAGATGACAAACTTTATGGAAGAGGCTCTTGTGATATGAAAGGTTTCATTGCATGTGCTCTGGCCTATGCACCAATTTTTTCAAAAGCAAAATTAGATAGAGATATTCATTTTTCTTTTACTTTTGACGAAGAAACTGCATGCAAAGGAGCTCCTATTTTAATTGAAGAATTAAAAAAAAGAGGAATAATAAAAGGAATATGTATTGTTGGTGAACCAACAAATATGAAAATAATTGACGCCCACAAAGGCTGTTATGAATATACAACTTATTTTGAAGGTTTGGCTGGCCATAGTTCTCAGCCTCACAAAGGTGTGAGTGCTGTCGAGTATGCAGCAAGGTATGTAAATAAATTAATAGAATTAAGACAAAAACTAAAAGATAGAGCTCCTAAAAATTCAATTTTTGATCCTCCTTATTCTACTCTTCAAATAGGAGGAATTTTTGGAGGAATAGCACATAACGTAATTGCTGATAAATGCTTTGTAAATTGGGAGACAAGACCTGTAGTTAAAGAAGATGGAGTATTTTTAAATGCAGAATTAGATAAATATACAAATGAAGTTCTACTTCCAGAAATGAAAGAAGTTTTTCCAAACTCATCAATTAAAAAAGAAATAATCGGAGAAATTATTGGATTTGATAGAGTAAAAAATTCAGAGGCATGTGAATTTGTATCTAATATTACTGGTGATAACTCTAGAGATGTTGTTTCATTTGGAACGGAAGCTGGTTTATTTCAAGAAATAGGAATAAGTACAGCCGTTTGTGGACCAGGTTCAATTGAACAGGCTCATAAAATTGATGAATATATAAAATTAAGTGAAATTAAAAAATGTTTAAAATTTCTTGAGGGAATTAAAAATAAATCTGCTATTAATTAGGATGTTTTAGATCCTAATTCCATCCGCCTACGGTTTTTACTTCTAGAAACTCAATAAGACCCTCTGTTCCTGCTTCTCTTCCAATTCCTGAATGTTTATAACCACCAAATGGTGATGCAACAGCTATACCAACACCATTTACGTCTACCATTCCTGATCTGAGTTTTCTTGCAACTCTTTTGACTTTCTCTTTATCTTGTGTTTGAATATAATTTGTTAGTCCATAGGGAGTGTCATTAGCAATTGAAATAGCCTCTTCTTCATTTTCAAATGGAATTATAGACAATACAGGACCAAAAATTTCTGTTCTTGCAATCTCCATTTGGTTGTTAACATCAGCAAAAACAGTGGGTTTTACATAATAGCCTTTTTCAAAACCTTTAGGTTTTCCAGTTCCGCCAGCTACTAGATTAGCACCTTCGTCAATTCCTTTTTGAATTAAAGTTTGAATTTTGTTGAATTGAACCTCTGAAACTACTGGTCCTATATGATCGCCATCTTTTTGAGGTAAATCTACTTTGGTATTATTTGCTAATTCTTTCACCTTCTCTACTGTTTCATTATAAATTGATTTTTCAACAAGCATTCTTGTAGGAGCGTTGCATGATTGACCAGAATTTCTAAAACATCTTAGAACACCTCTTGCTACAGCTTCTGAGTCTGCATCTTTAAAGATTATATTTGCTCCTTTTCCTCCTAATTCTAAGCTTATTCTTTTAAAATCTTTTGCAGCATTTTGAGAAATTAGAGCCCCTGCTCTAGTAGAACCAGTAAAAGATATCATGTCAATATCTGGATGGCTTGTTAAGGCGTCTCCAGTGATTGCTCCATCTCCATTAACTAAATTGAAAACTCCAGGAGGAAACTTTACCTCGTCTATCATCTCTGCAAGTAACATTGATGATAGTGGAGCTATCTCAGATGGTTTCAATACTACTGTACATGCAGATGCTAAAGCTGGGATTACTTTTAAATTAACTTGGTTTATTGGCCAATTCCAAGGTGTAATCAAAGCACATACACCTTTTGGTTCGTACAATAATTTTTGATTATTTTTTTCTTCTCCTAAATCTTTTTCAAATTTAAAGTCTTTTAAAATATTTTTAAAAGATTTGATATGACTAGCTCCTGTAGCGGCCTGCATCTCTGTTGAAAATTTCATAGGAGCTCCCATTTCAAGAGAGATCAATTTTGCCATTTCAGCCCATCTTTTTTTATAAACTACATATAATTTTTCTAATAATTCTAATCTTTCTTCTTTTTTAGTAAAAGCCCAAGTTTCAAAAGCTTTTTTGGCAGCACTGACTGCATTATCTATATCTTTTTTTCCACCAAGAGATATTTCAGCACACGTTTCCTCGTTTGATGGATCAATCACCTTGTAATTTCTTGGCTCTACAGGTTTGACCCAATTTCCATTAATATAAAAATCTTTTTTATTTAACATGTGGGAAATCTAACCTATAGTTTTTTTTTTGCAAATAGATTTGTTAATTCATAAACTATTGTTGCTGCTGCTAAAGAAGTAACTTCAGCATGATCGTATGCTGGAGAAACTTCAACAACATCTGCTGAAATTAAGTTTAGTCCTGATAATCCTCTTATAACATTGACAATTTCTCGTGTAGTCATACCAGCTATTTCTGGTGTTCCAGTTCCAGGTGCAAATGCAGGGTCAAGAACATCTATATCTATTGATAAATATAATGGATTTTTACCAACTCTTTTTCTAATTCTATCAACTATTTTATCTATTCCTTGTGTTTGAAATTCATCACAATGTATTATTTTAAATCCAAAACTTTCGTCATTTTTTAAATCGTCGCGACTATATAATGGTCCTCTAATTCCTACATGCATTGAAGCATCGTCTAAAAATAAATTTTCTTCTCTTGCTCTTCTAAATGGGGTTCCGTGAGTATAGGGAGCTCCAAAGTATGTATCCCAAGTATCCAAATGTGCATCAAAATGAACTAACGCAACTGGTCCGTTATTAATTTTATTTATTGCTTTAAGTAAAGGAAAAGCAATCGTATGGTCTCCACCCATACTGATTATCCCTTTAACTTTATTTAATAAATCTGTGGCTCCTACTTCTATTTGCTTAATTGCCTCATCGATATTAAATGGATTACAAGTAATATCACCTGCATCTGCAACTTGCTGCTCTACAAATGGTTCGGTATCATAATTTGGATGATAGTTAGTTCTTAAGTGTCTAGAGGCTTGACGAATGCTTTGAGGTCCAAATCTTGCGCCAGGTCTATAACTTGTTCCTGCATCAAATGGGATACCAACAATCGCTACATCACATTGATCTACATCTCTTAATTCTGGTAGTCTTGCAAAAGTTGAAGGTCCTGCAAATCTAGGAACTTTAGTTCCACTAACTGGTTGTATAGTTTTTTTATTTTTTTTCAAACTATGATTATATATCTAAAGAGAGAGATAATAAAGGAAGTAATAAATATTTTCTATATTTAGCAAATTTAATTTACTAAAAGTTTACCAGTAGCCAAGGTGTGTTTTATTCTTTCTTGGGTTTTGGTCATTTCAATTAGTTTCATAAAAGAATCTAACTCAAGTTTATAAAGATCATCTTCAGATAAAGTTTTTTCTAACGAAGTGTCACCACCACTAAGGACATTTGCAAGCTCTGTTCCAACTATCATTCCATGATCTAATATAATCTTTTCATTATATAACTTTTCTAAAACTTTTTTCATTTTTTCTTTTAAAGTTTTTCCAGATAATTTAAATTTACATTCTTCAGGAGGTGTAAATTCTTTATTTTCTAATAATACCTTTTTTGATACTTCAAATAAACTGTTTCTATTCATTACTTTTTTATCTTCTGGTCTTAAAAATTTTAATGGTTCTGCTTCAACTGTTGAAGTTGCAGTTTTTCCATAACCAATAATATTAAATACTTTTAAAGGAGCAAAATCAGGATCTGCTTTAGCTTCGTCTGTTTGCATCCATCTCCACAAAACTTCTTTACACCCTCCACCAGCTGGAACTAGACCAACTCCAGTTTCGACTAAGCCCATAACAATATTTGAATGTGCTACAACAAAATTAGATTGAATTGCAACTTCTTCTCCTCCACCTAGAACTAGTCCTGATGGAGCAGATACCACAGGGTGATCTGAATATTTTAAATGCTTACAAGTTTCTTGAAAATACTTAATAAATTTTTCTATAGATTTAAAATCACCTTTGTCAGCAAAATTCATTGTATATGTTAAATTTACTCCTGCTGAAAATTGCATACTTTCATTAATAATTATCAAAGGTTTGTCAGTTGCATTTTTTAATGCATCCATAGAGTCATAGTCTAATGCACAAGCTTTTGTTGTGAATTCAACAATGTTAAAATCTTTAAATCTATAAATTTCAGCAGATTTATTTTTATCTATTTTAGTTGCTTTTGGTTTAATTTTACCCAAAGTTTCTATATCGGTATATTGCTGTCTTTCACCATAGAAATTTTCATCTATCGTTTTTGATAAGTTTTCTAAGAATTTATTATTTTCAAAATTATCAATACGACTAAAAAAATTTTTAACTCCAATTGATTTTAACATCTCGAATGGGCCCATTGCCCAATTAAAACCAAGTCTCATAGCCTCATCAATATCATTAAATTTATCGGTAATGCCAGGAACTAATGATGATGCATATTTTATTATTTTTGAAATAACTGACCATGCGTATTCACCATATTTATCTTTCCTATTAATTAATAAGTTTAAATTTACAGTATCAATACCAAGTTCAATTTTTTTTGATGTAGAGTATTCTGACGTTTTAAGATCAATTGCTTCTAGAATTTTTTGATTTTTTTGCTTATTCATTCTGTAAAAGCCACCCTTGCCTTTTCTTCCAGTATATCCAGATTGAATTAATTTTGTGATTAATGGAATTTCTTTAGCAACTGCTTGAAAAGGATCATTTTTTGGAAGTTCTTTTATAAAACTTTTTAAAACATCTGCCATTAAATCAATCCCAATTAAATCATAAAGACCAAACACTCCTGTTTTTGGTATTCCCATAGGTCGGCCGAAAACTGCATCTGCTTCCTCAATGGATAAATTCATTTTAAAAGCCTCAGTCATTGCTACTTGCATAGCAAATACTCCTATTCTATTTCCTAAAAAGCCTGGAGTATCATTGCAAACTATTGCTCCTTTACCTAATTCTTGTTCACAAAATTTTTTTAGTGAATTAATTTTATTAAGATCATTATTTTCATTTTTAACAATTTCTAATAAACCCATATAACGAACAGGATTAAAAAAATGAGTAATACAAAAATCCTTTTTTTGATCGTCATTTAATTTTTCAGATAAAACTTTTATAGGTATAGATGAAGTATTAGATGAAACTATAGCTCCTGTTTTCCTTGAGCTAAAAATTTTTTCATAAATATTGTGTTTAATATCTATTCTTTCAACAACTGCCTCCACTATCCAATCAGCATCTTTTACTGAATCAAAATCATCATTTATATTACCAATATTAATATTATTTATTTTTGATTTATCTATTAATAATGGTGGTTTAGATTTATGAATTCTATCTCTTGCTTTTTGTGAAATTTCAGTTGTTAAGTCTAGAAGCGTCACAGGAATATTTGCGTTACACAAATGAGCGGCAATACCACTTCCCATTGTTCCTGATCCTATAATTACGACTTTTTTTATTTCCATAAACGAAATGATTTTTAACTTATAATAGTCTATCTGAAAATGATAAAATTTATCTGTGTTTAATTCCCCTTAATCTTTCAGATCTTCTTCTTAACATCTCCACAGTTGTTAATAAGGCTATTGATAATGCCACTAAACATGTTGCCATACACAAAATAACAGGGCTAGTTTCTTGACGAAGTCCTGCCCACATTTGTTTTGGTATAGTTATTTGCTCTACGCTACCTATGAACATAACAACAACAACTTCATCAAAAGAAGTAATAAATGCAAACAACCCTCCAGAAATAACACCTGGCAAAATTAATGGCATAATAATTTTAAAAAATGTACGCATTGTGTCTGCTCCTAAGCTTTGTGATGCTCTAATTAAATTCGTATCAAATCCAGTTAAGGTAGCTGTGACTGTAATTACAACAAATGGGGTTCCAAGAGCAGTATGTGCAAGAATTAGTCCTAGATAGCTGTGTGTTAGTCCAATTTTTGAATAGAAAAAAAACATTCCTGCTGCTGTTATAATTAGTGGAACGATCATTGGTGAAATTAATATTGCCATAAGAACAGGTTTGAATGGCATATGTGGTCTGCTTAAACCTAAAGCAGCAACAGTACCTAAAGCAGTTGCAAGAAGTGTAGCAATAATTCCAACAAAAAAACTATTTCTTGTTCCCAACATCCATTTATCAGATACTACAGTTGTATCTCCTATACTACTTATACCAACCATTTGTCTGTACCATCTTAAAGACCAAGCCTCAGGTTCGAAGTTCATAAATTCTTTTGTAAATTCAAAAAATGGTGATGCGCTAAATGACAAAGGTAGAATTATAAAAATTGGTGCAATTAAAAAGAAAAAAACAAAACCACAATAAGTTAAAAAAGAATAGTATCCTATTTTTTGTCCAGTTGTTGCATATGCAGGTAAAGCCATAATTATCCTAATTTAATATTTTCAATTCCTACTATTTTATTATAAGCCCAATATAGAACAGTCATCATCGCTAAAAGTATAGCTCCTAATGAAGCACAAAGTCCCCAGTTTAAAGTAGTTTTTAAATGATAAGCGATCCAATTTCCTACCATTTGCCCATCTTTACCCCCTACTAGTTCAGGTGTGATGTAGTAACCAATGGCTATAATAAATACAAGCAAACATCCTGCACTAACTCCTGGAATTGAATTTGGCATATAAACTTTATAGAAAGCATGTAAAGGAGATGCTCCTAGATTTAAAGCTGCTCTCATATATGTTGGTGATATTGTTTTCATAACACTAAACAAAGGTAAAACCATAAAAGGTAGTAAGATTTGTGTCATTACTATTACTACCGCAGTTTGATTGTACATAAGCTGCATTCGATTTTCATCTGCTAGCACATTTGACATAACTAATAAGTTATTAAGGACACCTTTTTGTTGCAACATAACCATCCAAGCAACAGTTCGGACTAACAAAGAGGTCCAGAAAGGCAACAACACACATATCATTAAAAGATTGCTGTATTTCAATGGCAACGTTGCAAGTAAATATGAAATTGGATATCCTAGAATTAGACAAAAAAATGTAACTAAAATACTTACCTTGAAGGTTTTAATCCATGTTTTGTTATAAATTCTTCTGTTTTCTTTTTGCTGAACTATATTTTTATTAGAGTCATATTTTAAATCAACTGCATTTAAATAGTATCCCATGGTTGTTGGATCTACCATTTGGCCGAGAGCTTTCCAGTATTCAGGATCTCCCCATTTTTTATCAATTGAAATCATTTTCTCTTTGTAAGGGCCCTCTTCAATTTTTTTAAATTTTCTTTTTGATTTTTTTAGTAAACTTTTCCAACCAGATTTAGAATAATTCATTCTGGTACTAGCTTTGCCTATATCGTAGCCTTCGCTATTTTTTACCTCAAAAAACATTGTTTTATAAACTTCTTCTGAAGGCAATCCCTGTCTGTCCCATTTTTTATAAACCTCAAACGTTTTTGGGAAAACTGTGTTTATTTGTCGATCATCAATACTTCGAGATAACATATCGCCAATTGGAACTAGGAAAGTAATTAATATAAATGACAAAAGTGGAAGAACTAAAAGAAATGCTCTGATTTTATTTTTACGTTCAGCTTTTTTAAGGCTAACTTTTAATGGAATTCCATCAGTTGTTAGTATTGGCCCTGTTGATGTTTGGACTTGGCTCATAAAATTTAAATAAAAATAAAATTATTATACAATAAAAAAAAGGCGAGATAAAAATCTCGCCTTTTTAAAGTTATATTACAAGTAATTATTAGTTACCTTTCCAAGCACCGAATCTTTCACTTACTTCAGCACCATTATCAGCCCACCAAACTGGGTCAGCTATAACAGCTCTCTTAAGTACTTTCGGAGCAGTTGGCATGTGAGGTAAGATATCGATATTTCCACCTTCTTTAATGAACCATGGTTCACCTTTTTTGATAATACCAATACTTGATTTTCTCATTGGGCCGTATGGAATGTATTTAGCTTGATCAGCTAAAGCTTGAGCAGTTGAAGCGTGAGCCATAAACTCAAGAGCTTCTTTCTCATTTCCACCTTTAATTGCTACAAGATATTCTTGTTCAAGAACTGTAGCATCCCAAATATATTCAAAATCTTTACCTTCTGAAAGGATAGCAGCACCAATTCTACCATTGTATGCTAATGACATAACAACTTCACCACTTGATACTAATTCTAGTGGTTTAGAACCAGCAGACCAGAATACAACGTGATCTTTAATTGTATCTAATTTTGCAAATGCTCTATCTATTCCTTCAGGAGTGCTCATTACTTTGTACACATTTTTAGCTTTAACTCCATCAGCAACTAGTGCCATTTCGATTAAAGCGTTTGCCCATGTATGTATTCCTCTTTTTCCAGGAAACTTTTTAACATCAAAAAAGTCTTTGATATTTTTTGGTTTCTTGCCTGGAAATGCACTTTTACTATAAAATGCTGTGTAAGCCCAAAAAATTTGTGGCACAACACACTCAGATACTGGTGGTACTACCATGTCATTAATAAATGAACTTTGATCTACTTTTGCAAATAAACCTTCATCGCATCCTGTAATTGCTTGGTCTGGAAGTACGTCTACTACGTCCCAAGTTACATTTCCTGCTTCTACTTGTGCTTTGATTTCTCCAAGACCACCATTATAGTTTTCAACAGTAATCGAAGAACCTTTGCTATAAGTATCTATGTAAGCTTTTTGTTGGCTGGCTGTATAAGCCCCTCCCCAAGAAACGAAAGTTATATCTGCAATTGCAGATCCAACAAACGCTATCGAGATTAAACCAAAAAAAGCTGCTTTGATTGCTCTTTTCATTATTTTCCCCTTTAAATTAAATTACTTAAGTTTTTAATGCTAAATTAAAACATAATTATCTAGAGACTGCAAAACGTTTTTTTGATTGATTTTACCTAAGTTAATTAGGTTAATTTAGGTCTAAAGCTCTAGAATCTGAAGCTTTCCAAGATAGTTTTACTGTGGCGCCTTCTTTAAGGTTTGCTCCTTTATAAGAATTTGGGATTTTCACTATAAATTGATCATTTCCACAAACTTCAACACGTGATCTTATATGATCTCCTAAATATATTAATTCTTTCACTTTTGCTTCAAAGTTATTTTCAAAATTCTCTGATGAATTAATTGCAACTCTTTCTGGTCTTAAAGAAACTAGCGAACCATCACCATTATTATTTATATTAATTTTTAATGCATGAACATCGTCTCCAGAATCTGTTGTGATAATACAATTTTCTCCACTAATTGATTTCACTTTACCTCTCAATTGATTATTTTCTCCTATGAACTGTGCAACAAATGAACTATTTGGTTTTTCGTATAAAACATCTGGAGAAGAAATTTGTTGTATCTTTCCGTCATTAAAAACTGCAATTCGATTTGACATTGTTAAAGCTTCACTTTGATCATGTGTTACATAAACAACTGTAATACCAATTTTTTCATGAATATGTTTAATTTCATATTGCATTTGTTCTCTTAAGTTTTTATCAAGCGCACCAAGTGGCTCATCCATTAAAACTAGTCTTGGTTCAAAAACTAAAGATCTAGCTAATGCAACACGTTGCTGCTGACCTCCAGATAATTGTAAAGGCATTCGATTTCCAAAGTCTTGTAGTTCAACCATTGCAAGTGCATTTGAAACTTTTTTATCTATTTCAGACTGTTCCATTTTTCTAACCTCTAGCGGAAAAGCTAAATTTTCTTTTACAGTCATATGAGGAAATAATGCATAATTCTGAAATACCATACCTATTCCTCTTTTATTTGGTGGAATACTACTTATTGGATTTCCATCCAAATATATTTCTCCATTTGTTGGAGTTTCAAACCCAGCTAACATCATTAAAACAGTTGTCTTTCCTGATCCAGACGGCCCTAACATTGTTAAAAACTCTCCTTTTGGAACATCAAGATTTAAATCTTTTACGACAAGTATTTCTCCATCGTAACTTTTATCTACTTTCTCGAATTTTACGAAACTATCTTTTTGAGACATGCATATTTAAAACATTAGATAAAGATTAATTCAAGGATTAATTAGATATAATTTTATAAGTTAGTTTCTGCAATATTTACACACTTTTTATATTGTTTGTTCTTTAATTAATTTTTTAAGTCGTGGAATCATAACCTTTGGTGCTTGCATCGAAGGGTATATTTTTAGTACTTCTTTATAGCTTTCAATTGCTTTATTGTAATTTTTTAGTTTAGTTTGTACTAAACCTTGACCAGATAAAGCTCCAAAATGTCTTTTTTCAAGCTTAAGCACTTTTTTTATATCATTTTGTGACTCTTCAAACTTACCCATCATATAAAGTACTGTAGCACGCTTATTCCAAGCTTCAGGCCATTTGGGATCTTCTAAAATTATTTGTGAAAAAAGTATGTAAGCTTTATTTAATTTTCTCTGATTAATTAACAATGAACCCTGTGATAATAGTTCAGTTAGCCTATAACCACGCCTATCTTCAGATGGATGAGTTATCCAAATTTTCCATATTTTATTTTCTATTTCTATTGCTTTTGTGTTTTCACTATTTTTAAGTTGTTTGAAAAGATTATTTAGTTCGTTATCTCTTTCTTCAGCAATAACATTATTAAATATTAGAAAGCTTAAAATAATGATTTTAGCAATTTTTTTCATACTCTTATTAGTTTTTTTTTAAGTGATTCAAAAGATTTTTACTTCTAACATCAATTCTAAAAGTATCAAATTGATTAATGTCTTTTATTGGAGAATCAATTTCATTAGTTTCTTTATCCATATCATAACATGATAAAATTATTTTTCCTTCTTGCTTAAAATCAAAAAAAATACTAGTTAATTTGCTTTTTCCAGATAAATTTGTTTCCTGAAAAATTTTACTAGGGTCATAAACAACTCTGTAAGTTTTTTTTTCTTCTGATTTGGTGTTTTTAAACAATTTTGACAAATTTAAAGTCGTACTATCTAGTTGCTTATTACATTTATCTTCTTCATAGTTTTTTTTTACTACTATTCCAGCTAATCCTTCAATTATATAATTATAATCTTCATTTTTGTAGGTTATTTTAAACCAATCATAAATTCCTCTACCTGGTAAAAGTGAAGTTGAGTATTCTTTATAACTATAATTAAACCAATCTAATTCACTATTGTCTAATTGGGATTCAGTAAAATAGTCTAAAGCACTGTCACCAATACTTATATTTTCAATCTTAAAATCTTTAATATTATCTGTGTAAGCATTTGTGCTTGTTAACAAAACCAAAAATACAAACCATAAAATTTTCTGCATTACCCTTTAATATGTAGGTCGCTAGGAAATTCGTAGAAATTTTCAGCTCCATTTTCTGTAACTCTAACTGACTCACTGCTTTCAACTCCCCATTCTCCAAACTGCATTACTGCGATCATGTGAAAACATACGTTTTTTTGTAAAATAGTTTTATCACCCTTTTGAATGTTAAGTGTATGCTCACCCCAATCTGGTGGATAACCTATGCCTATGGAATAGCCTGTTCTAGATTTTTTTTCTATTCCATATTTATCTAAAACTTTCCAAAAAGCTTGGGCTACATCATCTGCTGTATTTCCTGGTTTCGTTGCCTCAATACCTGCTTGAATAGCTTCTCTTGTTCTTTTCATTGTATCTATTTTTTTTTGATCAGGTTTTCCAAGCAAAACGGTTCTTGCCATAGGACAATGATATTTTTTATATACTCCAGATATTTCGATAATTGATGCTTCCCCATCTACAAACTTATCATCTGTCCACGATAAGTGTGAAGCTGATGTTCCTTTACCAGTAGGTATTAAAGGTACAATTGATGAATAGTCTCCACCAAATTCTTTGGTTCCACTGATTAAAGTAGAATATATTTTTGCAACAGCATCACACTGTCTTACTCCAGGATTAATAGCTTCAAATGCAGTTTTCATTCCCAGTTGAGTAATTTGAGATGCTATTTTCATAAACTTAATTTCCTGATCTGATTTAACCAACCTAACCCAGTTAACTAATCTTTCAGAATCTTTAATATTGGCATTTGGCAAGCCACTCTTTAATTTTTCATGAGAGAAAGCTGTGTAGTAGTGGCTATCCATTTCCACACCAATGCTTAATTTATCCCATTCTCTTTCTTTTATTATTTCTATTAGCCTATCGTATGGATGAATTGGCCATACATGAATGTATTTTTCGTCATAAACAATAATATTTTCATTTTTTAAATAAGTTTTTATGTATGCTCCTCCTGCGTCTTGTGCTCTCACAAAACACAAAGGTTCCTCTGCATTAACATGAACTATTACGCATTGAGCATAATAAAATGACCAAGCATCATATCCTGTAAGATAGTTCATATTATTTGTATCCTGGGAAATTAATAAATCAATACCTTGTTCCTGCATTGATTGTTGGACTTTTTTTAACCTATTTTTGTATTCTTCTTTTGTAAATAACATTTTTAATTATTCAAAAATAATTTTCCGTAACCATTAACTGGTTCAGTTTTTCTTATATTTTGCAAAGTATCCCAAATTAAAACTTGATTGCTAGATAAGACTATTTTGTTTAATTTTTTCTCTAATTTATCAACAATATTCAACGCTGGTAAATTTGTACAAGAAAGAAAAATTGCTTCAGCTTCAGCTAAATCCATTTTTGTAATTACTTCATATAAATAGTCGGGGTCAATTTTTGCAATATCATTGTCATATAAAATATCAAAATAGGAATTTGACGTAATAATAAAATTTTCCTTTTTAAAATAATCAACTATCTCATTATTTAATTTTTCTGAATAAGGTGTAAAAATAGATACTTTTTTAACTTTCATTTTTCTAAGAGCATTAACTGCTGCGGAACTTGGTGTTACAACTCTTGCCCCTGGTTTTGCCAGATTGATTTTATTTTTAATTGAATCGTATCCTGAAGCAATTGTTCCTGATGTACACCCGTATACAACACAATCCAGTTTTTCGTCGGGAAGTATATCTTTGGAAACTTCTGTTACATTTTCAGACATTTTAATCAAATTTTCTTTAGTTAATGGATGGTAGCTTCTAATACGATTTACAAATAAATCTATCTTCATATTTTCAATAATTTTTTTGAAATCTTTCTCAATCATAAAATCAGTAGATAATGCTATTAAACCTACCTTAGAATTAATTCCTGAGTTGAATTTTGGGCTTATCTTTATTGAATTCATTTAATATCTTACATTATTGAATAAAAAAAGAATATATAATTTAATATCAATTATTTAAATTAAATATTCTTGTGGAAAGGAATTAATGAAAATAGGATTTATAGGTTTAGGAAATGTTGGGGGTAAATTAGCGGGCAGTCTACTTAGGAACAATTTTGATCTAACTGTAAGAGACTTAGACCAAGAATTAACTAATAATTTTGAAAAAAAAGGTGCAAAAGTTTCAAATACACCAAGAGAAATAGCTGAGGAAGTAGATTTAGTTATTACCTGTTTACCTTCTCCAGAAATATGTTCAGATGTAATGGAGTCTAAAGATGGAGTAATACAAGGACTTTCAAGCAATAAAATTTGGTTGGAAATGAGCACGACAGATGAATCTGAAGTGAAAAGATTAGGTGATTTGGTTATGAAAAAAAATGCTATACCGCTAGATGGTCCTGTTAGTGGAGGATGCCATAGGGCTGCAACTGGAAATATTGCAATTTTTGTAGGTGGACAAAGATCTTCGTTTGAAAAAATTTTACCAGTATTAAAATGTATGGGAAGAAAAATTCTTCATACTGGTGATTTAGGCTCTGCCTCAGTTCTTAAGGTAATTACAAATTATTTAGCATCAGTTCATTTAGCTGCAATTGGTGAAGCATGGGCTGTTGCAAAAAAATCTAATTTAAATTTGGAAAAAACTTTTAAAGGTATTGGAATTTCTTCAGGTAACTCTTTTGTCCATGAAACTGAAAGCCAAGTAATTCTTAATGGCTCCTATAATATAAATTTTACTATGGACTTAGTTGAAAAAGATATGACATTATTTAACGATCTTTCAAAAAAATTAGGGCTTGATTTAGAAATTTCACCCTTTATTTTAGATATATTTAAAGATGCAAAAGAAAAATTTGGATCAAGGGCTTGGTCATCTATGGTAGTCAAAAGACTAGAAAATAAATATAATATTGATTTTAGAGCTTTAGGTTTTCCAGAAGAATTAATTGATAATGAAGCTGAAGAAAAAGGGTATGAGATTTAGATATGTTAGATAAAAAAAAATTTTATATTAATGGAAAGTGGGTAGATCCTATCAAACCAAATAATTTTGAAGTTATAAATCCTTCCAATGAGGAAGTTTGTGCAATAATAACTTTAGGTGGTACAGCTGACACTAATTCTGCTGTAGAGGCTGCAAAAAAAGCTTTTGTAACATGGAAAGAAACATCAAAAGAAGAAAGAATAAAATTATTAGAAAAACTTTTAGAAATTTATAAAGCAAAATGGGACGATATGACTGATGCTATTTCAACAGAGCTCGGGTGTCCAAAAGATTGGTGCTCAGCGGTACAAACTGCATCTGGAGCTTCTCATATTGAAGATTTTATAAAAAGATTAAAAGAATTTAATTTTGAACCAGGTTTTGATAAAGGTTCCCAAAATCACATTGTTTATGAACCTATTGGAGTTTGTGGACTTATCACTCCTTGGAATTGGCCTATAAACCAGATTGCTCTTAAAGTAATTCCAGCCTTCGCAACAGGATGTACAATGGTTTTAAAACCTTCAGAAATTGCTCCACTTTCTGGAATGCTTTTTGCTGAAATGATTAATGAAGCCGGTTTCCCACAGGGAGTTTTTAATCTGGTAAATGGAGATGGAGCTGGTGTTGGAACAGATTTATCAGGTCATCCAGATATAGATATGGTTTCTTTTACTGGATCTACTCGTGCAGGTAAATTAATAACAAAAAATGCAGCTGATACAATAAAACGAGTATGTTTAGAGTTAGGAGGAAAAGGAGGAAATATTGTTTTTGCAGATTCTTACCCTGACGCAGTTAGAGATGGAATAAGAAATGTTATGAGTAACTCTGGTCAGTCATGTGATGCACCTACTAGAATGCTAGTTGAAAAATCTATATATGAAAGAGCAGTTAAAGAGGCTGCTGATGAAGCAAACAAAATCAAAGTAGATTTAGCTAGTAAATCGGGAGAGCATATTGGGCCAGTAATTTCAAAAATTCAATACGATAAAATTCAAAGCCTTATTAAGAGTGGGATAGAAGAAGGTGCAACGTTAGTTGCTGGAGGTCCTGATAAACCAGAAAATTTTAAAAAAGGATATTTTATTAAACCAACTGTATTTACAGACGTTAAAAATAATATGAGAATTGCAAAAGAGGAGATTTTTGGACCAGTTTTATCAATCATACCTTTTGAAAACGAAGATGAAGCAATAAAAATAACAAATGATACAGAGTATGGTCTTGGAAATTACTTACAAACCGAAGATAAAGAAAAGGCAAAAAGAGTATCAAAAAAATTAAGAGCAGGAATAATTTATGTAAATAATAAGCCTGCAGACTCTGGAACTCCTTTTGGTGGTTATAGGCAATCAGGTAATGGACGAGAAGGAGGTACTTGGGGATTGCATGAATATCTTGAAGTGAAAACAATAACAGAGTGGGTTAATTAATTAAACATGATTGGATACGTTATGGTTGGAACAAATGATCTTAATCGATCGATTAAGTTTTATGATGATCTTTTAAAAGTAATTGGATTAAATAGAACCGACACAGATGATGTGTGTGCTGGATATACTTCAAAAAATGGATCTGGTGCAATAGAGTTCTATGTTACAAAGCCATTTAATAAACAAAAAGCTACAGTTGGAAATGGTTGCCAAGTATCCTTTATTGTCGGTACGAGATTGGAAGTTGATATGTTCCATGAAATTGGTCTTAAGTTAGGTGGAGTAAGCGAAGGCGCAGGAGGAGAAAGGCCTGAAGGTTCAGGTGTATATTATTCATACATCCGTGATCTGGAAGGTAATAAAATCTGTGCTTTTACAAATAATAAATAAATTTCAATGACATACACCCTAATAAAAGAAAAATTAGATAAGGGTAAAATTATTATTTTAGATGGAGCTATAGGTGGAGAATTAGAGAAATTAGGTGCTCCAATGGATAAAGATTTGTGGGTAGGAAAATGTTCTATTGATTCCCCAGATCTTGTTTTTAAGGTTCATGAAAACTATATAAAAGCTGGTGCAGATGTAATAACAACAAATACTTACGCTTTAGCCCCAACTTCAATGAAACAATATGGATATGAAAGTTATATAAATGATTGGAATAAAAAAAGTGTAGAAATTGCAAAAAAGGCTGTAAAAAATTCAGCTAAGGAAGTTGCGGTTGCAGGATCTGTATCAACTTATGGTAGTTGGCACACTCTTGGTATGGAAAAATTAAAGATAGGGTTTGATGAACATTTAAAAATTTTAGAGGATACTGGAATAGATTTAATATTTTTAGAAGCAATGACCTCGGAAACTGATACTATTGAAAATTTACTAGAATGCTCACAAAAAATAACTTTACCAATTTGGTTATCAATTTCTTGTGCTTTAGATCCTAAATCAAAAAAAATAATGCTTGGATATCAAGAAAGTATAAATAATACGAAAGTAAAAATTTATGATGATTTTGAAAGCGCAATTAAAAAGTTTAGCTCTATTCATTCTGGTCCTATACTTATTTCTCACTCAGATATAAAAATAATTAACGATGCTCTAAAAGTTTTAAAAAGTAATCATACTAGTTTTATTGGTACCTATCCAAACAATGGTTACTTTGAGAAACCCCACTGGAAGTTAACAGACGATGTAACTCCAGAAAGTTATTTAAATGACGCAAAATTGTGGATTAAAAGTGGTGCACAAATCATTGGTGGATGTTGTGGAGTTGGACCTGATTTAATCAAATCAATATCGGTGTTAAAAAATACTTGAAATGTATAATATAAATAAAATTTTTTTACTATATAGATGAAATTAAAAAGTGAACCTAATCCAAATCTTGTTGTATTAAGAGATAATAAACCAAAATGGTATTTGCCTGAGCATAGAAGAAATGGTTATAGGAACTTGCACAAAATCAATAGGTATGGTCTTTTATTAAGATCTGACCTTGTTCTTAGTCTAGCTGAAAATTACAATTATAACATCGAAAAAATATCTTCTGTTCAAAAGATGATTAATCACAAATATTTTTGCTCTTTAATAGTTGGTAAAAAACAAGAAATAATTTATGAAAAATATGCTAAAGATTTTTCTAAAAATACACCACAAACTATTATGTCTATAACAAAAATGTTTTTAAATTTGTTTATTGGTGAGCTTCTTGAAGATAAGAAAATAAATTTAAATGATAAAATTTCAAGTTATCTTCCAAATATAGGAAGTGGCTATGCATCAGCTACTATTCAGGAAGTTTTAGATATGAATTTAATAAATTCTTATAGTGAAGATTATAATGATCCATATACATCATCATTTTTACATGAACCAGTTTGTGGTTGGAGACTACCTAATATTTTAGGGGATGTCATGAGTCAGGAAGAATATTTAAATAACATTGAGGCGAAGAAAAATAAAGATATTAAAAATACATCAAATTTATCTCATTATAAATCAGCTAATACAGATGTATTAGGTGTCTTGGTAGAAAAAATAAGTGGAAAACCTTTAAGAGATTGGTTTTTAAAAGTTGTTGAGGCAGCTGGATTTGAAGACGCTTTATATATGGGAACAGATAGATTTGGAATGCCGTGGATATCAGGAGGAGCTTGTTTGATATCTAGAGATTTTTTACGTTATGGTCTTTTGTTTTCTAGAAAAGGTAAGGGGGTAAATAATAGAAAAGTAGGTTCTGAAAAATTCATTAACGATACTTTAAAAAATAAAGGAACCAAGTATATGGAATTATCTAAAGATAAATTTCTTTATTATTCTAATTCAACTATGAAGTCAGAAAATTGGATAGGTCATTCTGGGTTGGGTGGACAATTTTTAGCTATTAATCTGAAAACTGGTATAGTTGCATCTTATTTTTCAGTAATTGATACAAAGTCAGGAACTGACGAAGATTATAAAAGAGATATGATTAATATGTTGGCAGATATAGTTAATGAAAAATATTAATTTTTTGCAATCTTCTCTTCTTTGGGAGCAAGTACTACTGCTAAAATTCCCCCTAAAACTATCATAGAGCTACCTACAATCTCTCTCCAACCAAATGGTTCATCTGTAAGTATGCTCGAACTTGTTACTCCCACTACTATCTCAGTAAGAAAAAGAATTGAACACAAACCTGCACCTAATTTACTTGGTGCCCAAAGTATTACTATTCCAGTAGGAATAAAATAGAATACAGATATTAAAATTAAAAAACCTGACATTGAAATGAAGGCATCCAAATTTGGCATTTCTCCGAGATAATCAACTAAGAAAAATCCAGCAACTATATTAAATAAAGCTCCGTAGAAAAAAAATGAAAATATAATTGGAAATACACCATCAGTTTTAATAACTTCAAGTCTTATCATTCCACCTGCGAATATTGCACCACCTGCTAATGCTAACCAGTCTCCTGCATTTTCTGGAAGTGGTACGATAGTTTGTTTACTAAAAACTATCCATAAACCTCCCAAAGCCAAACCTAATGTAATTACTCTTTCAAGACCTGGTCTTTTTTTTAAAAACAATATTTCAAATATTGTTGTCCAAATAGGTGTCATATAAAATAATATTAGTGCTCGTACAACATCGGTTAGAAGAAAGCTTAAAGCATAACAAATAAAACCACCCCCAACTAATAATCCAGTAATTGGTAACTCAAAGCCAGTTTCTTTTTTTTTTATAAATCTCCATAATGCAATTGGTAATAATATTAAAAATCCTATTATCATTTGTGCTATAGTTCCCCACCCCCCTGTGAGACCACCTTCTACGAGGATCCTTTGTGGTAACCAGTAAATTCCCCAAGCACCAGCTGAAAAAGCTAAAGCAACAGCAATTTTAAAATGATGAGGGTGTCTTGTCATTAATTTAATTTAGGTTTTGTTTTAGATTGTTCAAAGATTTCTTCATATTTTTTTGCAAATGCTAAAACTTTTAAATCTTCATATTTTTTTCCAATAATCTGCATGCCTATAGGTAGTCCATCTTTATTAAATCCAATTGGGATATTTATAGTTGGTAAATGTAGTAGACTTGAAAGAATATGAACTTCTATCCATCTATGATAAGTATCAAGTTTTTCATTATTAATGTGATTTGGATACTGTATATTTTTGTCAAACGGAAACACTTGTTGTGAAGGTAGTGCTAAAAAATCATAATTTTGAAAAATTTTATTTGCCTCATCTTTACAACCTTCTCTTAATTTCAAAGCACTCTTAATATTTATATCATTTAACTCAATACCCTTGTTGTACTCCCAAATAGCTTGTGTTGTCATTTCATTAATATCTTCAAGTTTCATGCTAACTACATCTTCATATATACTTTTTGATCTTAAAATACACCAACTTTCCCACAAATAATTTGGGTTAATCTTTGATAATAAATTTTCTATTTTAATTTTGTATTTCTCTAAGCTTTTTAATCTTTCTTCACAAATATCCAGAATTCCTTGTTCAAACTTATAATTATTATCCATATTTGATAACCAGCCAATTTTAATATTAGAAAAATCTTCATCTTTAATAGTAGTTTCTTCAAATTTTTGTTTTAAACTAAATGAATGTGGATCTGATTTATGCTTTCCAGAAACTACATCCAAAATAATTGACAAATCATTCGGTGTTCTTGCTAAACAACCGGGTGTTGATAAAATTGGAAGATTGTCTTTATTTGGGTTCGTTCTATAATCTGGAATAAGTCCTGGTGTTGGTCTAAAACCGTATATATTAGCAAAAGCAGATGGAGTACGACATGACCCCATCATATCTGTTCCGTCAGCAAAAGGTAAAAGATTGGCGGCAACAGCAGCACCTGCTCCACCACTAGAACCCCCTGAAGATTTAGAAAAATTATATGCATTTGAAGTTTCCCCAAAAAGTCTATTAGTTGTGTGCCCACCTATTCCAAGTTCTGCAGTATTAGTTTTACCAATTATTATTGCACCTGCATCAATCAATCTATCAACTATCAATGAATTTTTATTTGGATAATAATTTTTATAGCCTGGAAAACCATATGTTGTTGGAAATCCATTAACATCTAAAAGATCTTTTGATGCAAATGGTAAACCAGCTAAGGGTTTTTTTTTTAAACTATCTAAATCATACTTTTCTGCTTGTTTTATAATTTCATCATCATTTTTTTTTGAAACTATTGCATTTAAAGAAGGATTGTATGTTTGAATTCTGTCGAGATAAAACTTTACTACTTCTTTTACTTTATATTTCCCAGAATGAAGATTTGAAATAATTTCTTTAACTGATTTATTTTCAAGCATTAATTTTTAACGAGCTTTTTTAATAGATGCTAGAGTAATTTCCTTTATTTCTTCTAAAGTTGCTTTTTTAGGATTTTGTCCATAGGCTTGATCTTTCATTGATTTTTCAGCAATTCTATCAACACAATCCTCGGGGACTCCAATTTCGCTCAAACTTTTTGGAATTTTAATTCTATCAAGAATGTTTTCAATGTTTGATATAAATGCATCTACAGAATGATCTTTAAATTGCATAGCCTCTGACATTCGTTTAACTTTTTCTTCCATACCTGGTAAATTATATTTTAAAACAACTGGTAATATAATTGCATTTGTTAAGCCATGGTGGGTATTAAATTCAGCTCCAACCATGTGTGCTATAGCATGGACCAAACCTAGACCTTTTAAAAAAGAAATACCTGCTAAACAGGATCCAACATGCATTCCACCTCTTGCTACTAAATTTTTTGGTTCTTCTACTGCTGTAATTAAAGATTTTGATATCAATGATAATCCCTCTAAAGCAGCACCATCACACATAGGATTAAAACCAGGAACACAATAACCTTCTATACCATGAATTAATGCATCTGCTCCTGTCCAAGCTGTTAAATTTGATGGAAGTCCAATGGTTAGTTCAGGATCAATTAATGCTAACGAAGGTCTAACATCTGGGTGCCACATACAAAATTTCATGCCTTCTTTTAAATAAGTAACCATAGCTGAAATTTCTGTTTCAGCTCCAGTTCCAGCAGTTGTAGGAATAGTTATAATTTTTGGGAATGGGTTATCCTTGCTAATTTTAGGCGGAGTTAATTCAAACTCAAAATCTCTTAGTGGAACTTTATTATTTGCTGTAAGACATATCAGTTTACCTCCATCCATTGCGCTCCCTCCACCAATTGCAATAATTGAGTCATGATTTCCATCTTTATATTTTTTACAACCAACTGAAACTTCATCTTCTCGTGGATTGGGAGATATATCAAAAAATAAATCTGATTTTACATTTGAGTTTGCTAAATAACTTTGAAGATTTGTAATAAATGGTAACTTTGGACTTCCTTTATCAGTAACTATTAAAGGATTTTTAATATCTAAATTGTTACAAATATTACCTATTTCTTTCAGTCTACCAGGGCCATAAGCAATATTGGTTGGAAATGTCCAATCTTGATTTGATAAAATATCAGTTTCGTTCAGTTTAAAATTTTGCATTTTATATTGTCAATTTATTTTATACTATCAATTATATCAAAAAGTAAATGAAGAATTCATCAATCAAACCTGGTTCAAGAATATTTTTACTATCAGTTGGTGCAATGATACTTGGTGTTCTTTTTATTGATATTTATGGGATAATTATCAAATTTTTAGGTGATGCATATTCAACAAATCAAGTAGTTTTATTTAGAAATTTGTTTGCAATTATACCATTAGTGGCATTAATTTTTTACACAAATGAAAATTTAAAAATATTTAAAAAAACAACTAAAAAATTTATTATCCTTTGCTTTATTAGAGGTCAGTGTTTTTTATTTATGAATTTTTTTTATTTTATTGCAATTAACAATATGGATTTTGCTACTGCATCTACATTAACATTCTCAGCAACTTTTTTTATTGTAATTCTATCTATATTTTTCTTAAATGACAAAGTTGGCATATATAGATGGTCTGCAGTAATTATAGGTTTTGCTGGTGTAGCAATGATAATGAAACCAACTAGCGATGTGTTTTCTTATTATTCAATTTATCCTGTTATGGTTGCTCTTTTATATTCTATTGCAATTATAATTCTTAAATTTATCCCCAAACATAATTCAACAGCCAAGATACAATTTTACTCTTTAATATCATCGATAATTGGTGCAATTGTGCTTTGGGCCATCACATTTGATACAAAATTTATTCAAAGTTATAAAGATTTACTAATGCTTATATCTATTGGAATTTTAGGTGGATCTGCTGGAATTCTTTTTATTTATGCTTATAGACTAATTGAAGCAAGCAAGCTTGCAGTCTTTGAGTATTTAGCCATACCATCATCATTTTTATTAGGCTGGTTTTTTTTTGATGAAACACCAATTGATCAACTTTTTCCAGGAGTATTAGCAATTATTTTAGCAGGAATGATTATAATCTGGAGAGATAAGAAAAAGAAAAAAATAAAAAAAGAAAACTAAAAAATTTAATAAACTTTAGATTTCATAGATTTCAAAACAATAGATCTATCAATTTCTCCTAAAAGATCACCCGTTTCACTGCAAACTACAGGATAAATTTTGTCAGTATCTACAAGTTTATCAATTAATGTTTCAATTTTTAAATTGTCTTTAATATTATCTTCTCCACTATTGAATAGTTTTTTAGTATCATCGCAGCATTCTTTTCTCATTACTTTTCCTGCGCTAAGTACTTTGTACTTTGGAACATCTTCACAAAAATCTTTTACATATTGATCTATTGGATTAGCCACTATTTCCTCAGGTGTACCTACTTGTGAAACTTCACCATCTTTCATGATTGCAATATGATCAGCCATTTTAATTGCTTCTAAAAAATCATGAGTAATAAATACCATTGTTTTTTTAACTTTTTCTTGAATCTTTAAAAGCTCATCTTGCATTTCTCTTCTTATCAAGGGATCTAAGGCTGAGAAAGGTTCATCAAAAATTAATATTTCTGGATCAACAGCCAAAGCTCTTGCTAGGCCTACTCTTTGTTGCATACCTCCAGATAATTCTCTAGGATAATTATTTTGCCATCCATCCAAGCCGACCATTTTTAAAACTTCCATTGACTTGTCAATTCTTTCATTTTTTTTATTTCCTCTTACTTCTAAACCGTAAGCAATATTCTCTATTACAGTTCTATGAGGAAATAATCCAAAATGTTGGAAAACCATGCTCATTTTATTTCTTCTAAGATCTAATAATTCTCTATTACTCATTTTTGTAACATCGACATCATCCATTTTTACTGTTCCTGCTGTCGGTTCTATAAGTCTTGATATACATCTTACTAATGTTGATTTACCGCTACCAGATAATCCCATCACAACGAAAGTTTCTCCTTTTTCAATTGAAAAACTCACATTTTTAACAGCAACTACATGTCCTGTTTTTTCTTGCACTTCTTTTATTGATAAATTTGGGTCTAAATCTTTCATAATCCTTTTTTCATCAGGACCAAAGAGTTTCCAAATATTTGAACAAGTTATTTTTTGATTGGTACTCATTAATTTTTAATCATTTTAACAATCAAAATAGACAATATTTTCCTTTAAAAGTAAAATATTTTATTCTAATTTGTTTAATTATTATGGCTAATTTAACAGAAACTATAAGTAAAACAAATCAGTCAAAAAGCTTCATTACATATGGTGTTATTTTATTAGTTTTTATAGTTGCTTTAGTTTTATCTATACAAAGCGAAGGCCCATCTAAATTTCCAAAAGTCGTGACTGATGAATTTAAATTTACAGCTTGGGTCAATGAAGGAGAAGATTATCTCAAAAAAAATTATAGATGGATTACAAAAATAATAGCTGGCTATATAAAAGAAGGATATTATTTTCTTGAAGATTTCTTTTTAGAGTCTCCTTGGCTTCTAGTGGCTGCAATTTTCTTTCTTCCTTGTTTGATATCAGGGGGGTTAAAATTAGGTTTGTACTCTCTATTTGTAGTTTATTTTTGGGGAGCAACCGGTATGTGGGCCGAGTCTCTACAAACAGTGGCTCTTATGGGCCTTTCGGTTTTATTATGTGTTTTTTTTGGAACTATATTAGGAATTCTTTGTTCACAAAGTGATAGGTTTGAGAATTTCATGAAACCAGTTTTGGATACAATGCAAGTGATGCCAGCGTTTGTATATTTATTTCCTGCATTATTCTTTTTTGGTATTGGTGGTGCACCAGCAATACTAGCTACTATGATTTATGGCATGCCACCAATTATTAGATTAACCAATACAGGGATAAGACAAGTATCAAAAGAAACTGTTGAATCTGCAACTTCATTTGGATCAAGTAAATTACAACTTTTATTTAAAATAAAACTTCCAATGTCTCTTCCAAGTATAATGATGGGTATCAACCAAGTAATAATGATGGCTTTAGCACTTGTTGTTCTAGCTTGCTTTATTGGTGCCGAAGGAATTGGTGGTCAAGTATGGTTAGCAATTAGAAACCTAGATGTTGGATGGGCGATGGAAGGAGGTTTGTGTATTTTGTTTATGGCAATAATGTTTGACCGATTTAGTATGTCGTTCAGCAAAAATAATGATCCCTTGCCGTTAGATGTGCAAAAATTTTATCTACTTCCCCAAAGTTGGGAAAAATATCAAATTGCTAGAATTGTTGAAAAACCATTAACTTTGATAAGCGCTGTAATAGATTTTATTTGTATTAAAGTTACAAACTCAATTGCGTATATTTCAGAGTTATTAACATCTATATTTAGTAAAACCACTGCAAATGATATTGGGGAGTTTATATCAAAAAGATATTATGTGATTCCGTCTTTAATAGTTTTATTAATTATTTCTTTTGTAAATTCTAACATCTATGAAATTGGAACTTTCCCAGCTGAATGGAAATTATCAATAAGACAACCAATTGCAGATGGTGTAAAAGCATTAACTGTTCATCCGGGATTTATAGGTTTTACAAAAGGTTTAAGAGCTTTTGTATATCTTAATTTATTACACCCCCTTGATGTGTTTCTAACTCATATCCCTTGGTGGTTTACAATGGGGATATTTGTTGCAATAGGATATTTTACTGTAGGTTTAAGGTTTGCTTTTATTACATCCTTGCTTTTACTTTTTATTGGTGCTTGTGGAATATGGACCCAATCTATGATTACACTTTCATCTGTTTTGGTTTCTGTGTTTTTATGTTTTGCATTAGGAGTTCCTTTAGGAATAATAGCTTCATACAATGAAAGGTTTAGAAATATTCAAAATGTTGTTTTAGATGCTATGCAAACACTTCCTTATTTCTGTTATCTAATTCCAGTTTTAATGTTTTTTGGTGGTGGTACTGTTTCAGCAGTTCTTGCAACTGTAATTTATTCTATCCCACCAATAATAAGACTAACTACATTGGGTCTATCGCAAGTATCTGGAACTTATTCAGAAGTATCAAGATCCTTCGGAGGAACTTTGATTCAAACTTTAAATAAAGTTAAATTTCCATTAGCAGTACCAAGTTTAGTAATAGGTTTTAATCAAACTGTCATTATGGCTTTCGCAATGCAAATTGTTACTCCACTAATTGGTGGAAAAGGACTTGGGCTTGAAGTATTCAACGGTTTAGCTAGATCGGATACAGGAAGAGGATTAGCAGCAGGAATTGGTATAGTTCTTTTAGCAATAATAATTGATAGAATTAGTCTTGCATGGACAAAAAAACAAAGAGTGGCTTTAGGTCTAGCAAAAAATTAATATGACCAAAGAAAAAGGTCTACCATTAACAAGTACTCATTGGGGCACATATAGAGCAAAAGTAAAAGACGGTAAAGTTCAAGAACTTATTGGATGGGAGCATGATAAAGATCCGTCTCCAATTGGTCCTGGGATACTGGATGTCCAAGACGGACCAACCCGTATCGATGCACCAATGATAAGAAAAAGTTGGCTGGAAGGTGGACCAGGTACACGTAATAAAAATCGTGGCACTGATTCATTTGTAGAGGTAAGCTGGGATAAAGCAAATCAACTAGTTGCAGATGAGTTGAACAGAGTAAAGGATAAATACGGTAATTCATCAATATTTGGTGGTTCATATGGCTGGGCAAGTGCTGGACGATTTCATCATGCGCAAAGTCAACTTCATAGATTTTTAAATTGTATAGGTGGATATACTCGATCTAAGTTTACTTATAGTTTTGCGGCTGCTGAAGCTATGGTGCCACATATACTTGGAAGTTATAGAGCTTTTCTCGATACTTGCACCAGTTGGGATTTAATAAAAAAAAATACTGAACTTTTTATTTGTTTTGGAGGAATACCATTAAAAAATGGACAAATATCTCAAGGTGGAACTGGACATCACTATCAAAAGGAAAATATTCTTGAAGCTGCAAAATCTGGAATTGAGTTTATAAATATTAGTCCTTTAAAATCAGATTTAATAGATGGAGCAAAAGGTGAATGGATAGCAGCAAGACCAAACACTGATACTGCTCTTATGCTTGGATTGGCTCATACACTTCATGAAGAAGGATTAAGTGATAAAAAATTTTTAGAAACCTATACCGAGGGTTTTGATAAATTTTTGCCTTATCTATTGGGAACAAATGACGGCATTGTAAAAAATGCTAATTGGGCCGCTGAAATTTGTAATATACCTTCATCAAAAATAATAGAGCTAGCCAGAAAAATTTCATCTAAAAGAACAATGATATCTGTTAGTTGGTCTTTAACTAGACAAGATCATGGAGAACAACCTTTTTGGATGGCAATAATGCTAGCATCAATGGTTGGGCAAATTGGTTTACCTGGTGGGGGATTTGGTTTTGGCTATAGCGCAACAAATTACATTGGTGGTCAATTTACGGTTTTGCCTGGCGCTGCTTTCCCACAAGCAAAAAATGAAATTGATAATTTTATACCTGTTGCAAGAATTAGTGATCTATTACTTCATCCAGGTGAAAAATTTGATTTTGATGGAAAATCATATGAGTATCCAGATACTAAAATAGTTTATTGGGCAGGTGGTAATCCATTTCATCATCATCAAGATATAAATCGTTTAATAAAAGCTTGGGAAAAACCAGATACAATAATATCAAACGAATGGTGTTGGAATACTCTTGCTAAAAGATCTGATATTGTTTTACCTTGTACAATACCACTTGAGAGAAGTGATATTATGATGACACCACGTGATCCTTATGTTGTATCGATGTCAAAATTGGTAGAGCCTCACGGAAAAGCTAAAAATGATTTTGAAATTTTTGCAGGAATTGCAGATAAAATGGGAATAAAAGAAAAGTTTACAGAAGGAAGAGATCAAGAACAATGGCAGCAATGGATATATAAAGAAACATTTGAACGTGCAGCTGCTTCGAATATAAAATTACCAAGTTATGAAAAGTTTAGGGAAGATAAATGGTTTAAAATTACAGACCCGTCAGAGCCTACACTCATGCTGAGAGATTTTAGAGAAGATCCAATTAAAAATTCATTAACAACACCTAGTGGTAAAATTGAAATTTTCTCAAAAACAGTTTCAGATTTTGGATATGATGACTGCCCTGGTCATCCTGTTTGGATTGAGCCATGTGAATGGTTGGGTCAAAAAAACAAAAAATTTCATATTCATTTAATTTCTAATCAACCTAAAAATAAATTGCACAGTCAAATGGATCATGGAAATTATAGCAAATCTTTCAAAGTCAATGACAGGGAACCTGTAGAAATAAATCCCATTGATGCAAAAAATAAAGGTTTAAAAAATGGTGATATTGTAAAATTATTTAATGATCGAGGCGCATGTTTAGCGGGTGTTAAAATTGATGAAAAAGTAATGCAAGGTGTTGCTCAAATAAGTACTGGCGCTTGGTACGATCCTCAAAATCCTTTGGAGTATGGAAGTATTTGCAAACATGGAAATCCTAATATATTAACACGTGATAAAGGAACATCAAAACTAGGACAAGGTCCAATTGCGCATTCATGTCTGATTGAGATGGAAAAATATAATGATAAACCTCCTAAAGTAACAGCTCATGAACCTCCAGTGATTATAAGGTTAGATGAGTCTTTAAATTAAAAAGGAATTTATTATGGGAAATTTTCAAGAATTATCAGATCTTAAAAAAACTATAAAAATAAGTGCACGTAGATTTGAAGAGTCGCCTTATATTGAGAGAACTTATAGTCCTGAAATGGTTCGTGGTGTTTATGCCGGAAGGTATTTTCCAATGTCTATTGGTGAAGACCCAATTAAAAAATATTGGTTACTAAGACAAAAAGCACTTATCTTTGATGTGCCTGAAAAACCTATCGAAATATCTGGACCAGATGCAATACCTTTTCTTGAAAAAGTTTTAACAAGAAAAGTTTCTTCAATTAATGAAGGTAGAGGTTATTATTCCTTAGCTTGCACTCCTCAAGGTGGTATTTTTATGGATGGAGTTTTATTTAAGTTTAATGAAAATAAACTCTGGTATGTTCAAGCTGATGGACCTTTTGAGGATTGGTTGCTAGCACATACTTCAAACTACAATGTAAAAATATCTGATCCAAAATCTAGGGTTCTGCAAATACAAGGTCCTGCGTCGATTGATATTATGAAGGCTGCATCTAATGGTAAAATTGATGAAAGCATGAAATATTTTAGATCTGGTTTTTTTGATTTAGGTGGACAAAACCTTTATGTATCAAGAACAGGTTTTACTAATGAACTCGGTTTTGAAATTTACTCCGACGGATTTAAAACTGATCATTTAAGATTATGGGATCATTTAATGAATTGTGGAAAGCCTCATGGAATGGAACTTTCTGCTTCTAGAGCAATGACCATACGAAGGATTGAAGGTGGTATTTTTGGAAATTTAACAGATATTGATACAACAATGACACCTTTTGAGGCAGGTTTAGATTTTTTTGTTAATATGGAAAAAGATGATTTTATAGGTCGTGATGCTTTAATGAAGAAGGATAGAAAATGTTGTTTATTTGGATTAACTTGCAAAACAGAGACTCCAGTTTCGGGAAGTTTAGTTATTGATGGTGAAAACATTGTAGGTCATATAACAGCTGGGGTTCCATCACCAACATTACAACTTGGAATTGGATACGTAAGGTTTTATTACCCAAATGATTGGCCAGGCCGAGAATTATTATTAAAATTGCCTGATGGCAATACTCATAAATGTAATATTGTAAATCTTCCCTTTTTTGATCACGAAAAAAATATCGTCAAAGGGATAGATCGAAAGATACCTTCAATACCTAAAAGTAACCCAGCTTTAAAATAATATATAATTCTTAATAAATTAAGGACATTTATGTTCACTAGTTTGACTTTACATTCGTGTCCATTTCAGGCTAAAATCATCTTTTAATTAATTAAGAGGAAAAATATGAATATAAAGAAAACTATATACAGCTTAATTCTGTCTTCTCTATTAATCCTATCTAGTTTAGGAACTGCTAACGCTGACAAAAGATTAACAGCCGCGGTTGCTGACTGGACAGGTGGTGAGATCACATGTCAAGTAGCTGTCAGTATGCTAGAAGAAGAACTAGGATACAAAGTAAAAAGAGTAGTATTTCCATCAGGAACTGGTTTATGGGAAGCAATCGCAGCAGGAGAAATTGACTTTGCTTGCGAAAGTTGGCCTAGTTATGCGGAAGCTGACACTGTAATGATGAAGGGTCCGCTAATGTATGATGGTAAATCTATGTTTAATTATGAAGGTGATGGAAGTGTAAAACTTTTAGGTACAACTGGTATAATTGGACTTTCAGATTATTTCGTTCCTAAATACGCTGCAGATAAATATGGAATTAAATCATGGAAAGATTTGAACAAACATAAAGACAAATTTGCAACAATTGAATCTGGAAGCAAAGGAAGATTAATTGCTTGTCCTGTTGCTGGTTGGAACTGTCATGACCAAAAAAGACTTGATCTTTTAGGAATTGATTTCCAAGCTGATGAATTAGGAACAGAAGCTGCTGCAATTGCAGAAGCTGTAGCTGCTTATGAAAGAAAAGAACCTTTCTTATTATATCTTTGGGAGCCTCATTGGTTCTTTGGTGCATATGACATGGTTGGAGTAGGTCTTCCTGATCATAAAACTTGCGACAGTTTTACTGAAGCTAATAACTGGAAAGATTGTGGAACAGCAGCATGGCCTGCAACTGGTTGGGCAAAAGACTATACGTTCAATTATGGTAATCCAGAAACTTTCGCTAAGGCAGAGCATGCAAAAGCTGCAGAATTCTTCACAAAAATGAAGTTTGAAAATGCAGACCAAGCAGTAATGCTAGTTGAAGTTAAGCAAAAAAATAGAGATTTAAAAGAAGTTGTTAAAGAATGGAAAGATAACAATCCAGAAAAATGGAAAAGTTGGATTCCAAATTAATCTTTAATTAATCATAAAATTAAGGGCTTTGTGAAAACAAAGCCCTTTTTTTTTATTTCTTTAGAAAATTTAACCTACCTATAATCTCGTCTCGATCCATATAATAACCTTGTAAATGTCTATGACCTGAGCTTGGATCAAAAGCAGTTCTTCCATGTAATACTCTTCTATTATTAAAAGAAAAAATATCACCAGGTTCTAATCTAAAATTAATTTGAAATTTATCATCATGTAACAGGTTTCCAAATCTATGATGTGCTTTATAAACTTTATCCATAACATCGGGATGACAGTCTAGTGCATCCATTGTTGCTACACTAAATCTTATATCATGGAAATCTTGATCTTTTGTAAGACTTATAGCTGGAGCGTGAAAACTTCTATAAGAGTCTTGAGTATAGTCCTTGTCTCTAAATTTAAGAGGAACGGATACTAAAGTTTCAAATATTTCTTTTTCATTTTTTCTTAAATAATCTGCTACTGCAAAACCATCTATTGCTGAAGAATCTCCACCTTTTGATGCATTTATTAAGCAATGTAAAAATTGATAACCGGGAGGCAACTCAAACCATGGTAAATCCATATGATTTCTTAATGCATGTGCTGTATATGCTGAATTATTTGGTTTTGGAATATTTATAACTTCAAAAGGTGTATTAAAAAAAGTTTCTCTTGTATGGCTTATTCTATTTAAAACTTTAAATGCAGATTTTTTTTCAGTTGGCGCATTCTTAACAATGGAAATTCCTTTAAAGTGCAGAAGTTCTAACCATTTAATTAAGCCTTCATCAGATGAGACAATCTCTTCATGCTCAATACTTATAGAATTAATGTTTTTTTCTAATGAGCAATCCCATAATTCATAAGGTGAAATATATTCTTTTTTATTTTTTAGTGTATAACAATTCTCTCTAAGCCATTTTGGATCATAATAGCTTTTATGATCACCCTCGCTCCACTCTATTTCTAACTGTCCTTCGTTGTTAACTAAATATTTTTTTGGATTAATATTTTGAGAAACCTCAAGAATGTTAAACATTCTATGTCTAGAGTCTTTATCATGTGCAGAGGGACAATTGTCTCTAAGCCACATATAGTTGAATTTACTCTCTTCACCATCGCTCCACAAAACTTTTAAATAGCTACTATTTTTTTCTAGTTTAGAAATTGATGCCATATAATAATAATTAATATATTCTAATATCTTTTCAATGCAATTGATAGTTGAATTTTATCAAGAAAAACATTGATCGATTTTTTATTGTCCGTTGATTGACATGAAGTATCGCTGGACTTTACAAGAACGTCAAGCTCCTGCTACAAAGGTATATAAAAAATGTCTAAAATAGAAATAAATAACGTATATAAAATTTTTGGAAATAATCCTAAATCAGTTTTACAAATGGTGAAGGATGGAGCTACAAAAGATGAGGTCTTAGATAAAACTGGACACACTGTTGGTCTGGATAATGTTTCGCTTAAAATTGAAGAAGGTGAAACCTTTGTCTGCATGGGACTATCTGGATCTGGGAAATCAACATTAATAAGACACCTAAATAGACTAATTGACCCAACTGATGGAGATATTTTAATCGAAGGAACGAACGTAATGTCTTTAAACACAGAAAATCTTATTAAATTTAGAAGACATAAAATGAGTATGGTATTTCAAAGATTTGGACTTTTTCCACATAAAACTGTAATTCAAAATGTTGGCTATGGCCTTGAGATGCAAGGTAAAACTGAAGAGGAGCGGAATAAAATAGCCATGGAAAAAATTGAGTCTGTTGGTTTAATGGGTTTTGAAAACCAATATCCCGCTCAACTTTCTGGAGGGATGCAACAAAGAGTCGGCTTAGCAAGAGCTCTTGCAACTAATACAGATATAATGTTAATGGATGAAGCTTTTTCTGCCTTGGACCCTTTAATAAGAAGCGACATGCAAAAACAATTAATAGATCTTCAATCAGAACTAAAAAAAACAATTGTTTTTATTACCCATGATTTAGATGAATCTTTAAGATTGGGAGATCATATTGGAATTCTTAATGCTGGAAAGTTGGTGCAAGTTGGAACTCCGGTTGATATTATTATGAACCCAGCCGATGATTATGTTGAAGCATTTGTAAAAGATGTAAATAGAACAAAAGTTATTAAAGCTAAAATAATAATGAAACCGGTAAATGAATCTGAAAATATAGATAAAAATAATTTAGTTAAAGTTCAAGAAGATCAATTCATCGAAGAATTTTTACCTGAAGTTGTTTGTAATAATGCTAATTGTGAAGTTGTTGATAAAAAAGGAAATGTAAAAGGATATATTACAAATAAAGAATTACAAAAATCTTTATCTAAGTCATAATTAATGACTAACCTGACTTTAAAAAATAAAAAGATCATTATAAATGCGGGAGCTTCAGGAATTGGATGGGCAACTGCTAAAATTTGTCTATCAAAAGGTGCCTATGTATACCTTTGTGATGTTAATGAAAAATTCCTCAAAAAAGTTAAAAAACATCCGCTAAATAACAAAAAATTATTTTCATACATTTGTGATGCATCAAATGAAGACCATGTTTCAAATTTTTTTAGACAAATTAAAAAAAAAACCAAAAAGATAGATTCTTTAATAAATAATGTTGGGATAGCAGGTCCAACTGGAACTATAGAAAAATTAAGTTCAAAGGATTGGGAAAAAACACTCAAAACTAATGTTATTAGTCATTTTTATTTTACAAAATTAGCAATACCTCTAATAAAAAAAAATAAAGGTGGATCAATTATTAATTTTTCGTCTGGAGCAGGAATTATGGGATTTCCTTTAAGATCTCCTTATGCTGCTAGTAAATGGGCAGTAGTTGGTGTTAGCAAAACTCTAGCTATGGAGTTAGGTAAATTTAAAATAAGAGTTAATGTAATTTGTCCTGGAACAATTAAAGGTGATAGAATGGTTAGAGTTATAAAGGATAAATCTAAATTTTTAAAAATCTCCAAAAAAAAAATTGAAAAAGATTTTATTTCAATGGCTTCAATGAATTGTTGGATATTTGAAGAAGATATAGGAAAAATGTGCAGCTTTTTAATTTCAGATGATGCTTCTAGGATTTCAGGTCAGGTTATCGGTGTTGATGGTAACGCAATAAGACTTGATTAGTTTACAATTGATTAATTAGATCTGGAGCAATTTTTTTTGATTTAGCAGAAAATCTAATAGATTTGATTGATTCTAAGTTCGATTTATCATCTCCAACAACAACAAATCCTATCATTCCCATGTTCTTATGGGGAGTACACCAGTAAGCATAAATTCCTGGAATTGAAAATTTATATTCTGCATCTTTATTAAATTTTGATTTGAATTTCTCAACTCCTTCTGGAACCCCACCCTTAATAAACTCTACATTATGGCCTTTGTCTGTAGCTTTCCAAAAAACAGTATCACCAACATTAACTCTTACTATTTTCTTTGAATACACCATGGTTTCATTGTCCATTTTATTTAGCATCTCAACAGTTACGTCTTCTGAGTAAGATATATTTGTGAATGCTAGAATGCAAAAAGTATAAATTAATAATTTTAAATGTTTCATATTAAATGTTTTTTAGTGTAATCCATACTAATCATATAATTATTGAATTATTTAATTCAACTTTAGTAAGTGTAACAAGTTGACACATATTTTAGATTTAAACTATTTGTGTTTTACAAGTTTTAATTTTTCTCTGGTTTCAGCTGGAGTCATTATTGATACTCCTAGATCGCTTACAATTCTAATAGCTTTTTCAACTAACTGTGCATTAGTAGCTAACTTTCCTTTTGATAAATATAAGTTATCTTCAAGTCCTACTCTAGGATTTCCTCCCATTATTACTGTTTGCGCGACATAAGGCATCTCTTGTTTAGATATTGCAAATCCTGACCATACAGCTTCTTTCGGCATTATATCTTTCATTGCTTGCATTGCTAGAGGTGTTGCGGGTGCTCCCCAAGGAATACCTAAACACATCTGAAACATTGGAGGATCATCTAATAATCCTTCTTTATATAATTGTGCACCAAACCACATATTTCCTAAATCGAAAGCCTCTATTTCAGGTTTAACCTTAATTTCTTTTAATCTTTTTGCTGCAGTTCTTAAATCTCTTGGGGTATTTATGGTAATCACAGAACCATCACCGAAATTTAGAGTTCCACAATCTAGTGTACAAATTTCAGGCAAAAATTGTTCCGCATTTGCTATTCTTTCCATAACATTTGCCATATCAGTAAGCGGTCCAAATTGTAGGGGACTCTGTTCACCAATATCTAAATCTCCTCCCATTCCTGTTGTTAAATTTAAAACTACATCTGTATCGCTAGAACGGACTCTATCAACAACTTCCTTATATAATTCTAATCTTCTACTAGGTGTACCGTCTTCTTCTCTAACGTGAATATGGGCTATGGCCGCCCCTGCTTTTGCAGCTTCGATCGCAGCAGTTGCTATTTGTTCTGGTGTTTTTGGCAAATCTGGATGTTTTGAGGCTGTATCACCAGATCCTGTAACCGCACATGATATAAATACTTTATTGTTCATTTTTTTTTTTAAAAAAATATAATATCATATCATCGAAGATTATAGGATATAATAATTAAATGAATTCAAACAAATTAAAAGTAAGACGTAGCTTTATTTTTACACCAGGTCTTAAGCCAGAAATGTTTCCGAAAGCCATAGAATCAGGAGCTGATATGGTTTGTATCGAGCTAGAGGATGGAATAGCAATTAATGATAAGGATGAGGCACGAAATAATACTATAGAAGCACTTAAAACTCTTGAGGTTAACAGTGATGTAGAATTAGTTGTTAGAATAAATAATCAAAGAACTAAGTTTGGACTTTTAGATTTAGAAGCTTTTGTTTCGAGCAAATTAAAAGTTAAAGCTTTAATGTTGCCTAAAGTTAAAACACCAGATGAAATTACTTTTATCGATGATCTACTGACTGATTGTAATTTGGATACAGATCTTCATGTTATAATGGAAACAAATGAAGCACTTCAAAATATTTATGATATTGCTCATGCCAGTAAAAGAATAGTTGCCTTATATTTTGGAGGAGTTGATATGGCTGCTGAGCTTAGAGTTGACAACAAATGGGAAAACCTTGTTTATGCAAGATCAAAACTAGTTCATGCAGGTGCTAGTGCTGGTTTAGACGTGATAGATGTACCTTATTTAGATTTAGAAAATATGGATGGAATGAAAAAAGAGGCAGAGCTTGTTAGAAACCTTGGGTTTACGGGCAAAGGATCAATTCATCCAAAACAAATTAAAATTTTAAATCAAGTTTTTACACCTCCAGAAGATGAAATTCTCAAAGCAAAAAAAATACTGGAACAATTTAATAATTCGAATACAGGTTTGGTAGTAATAGATGGTAAACTAATAGAAAAGCCTGTCCTTCGGGAAATGCAAAGAAAAATATTAATAGCAGATAAAATAAACAAAAATTAAAAATGGCAGTTCACTTAGCAACCAGAAAAATAATTAAAGATTGGACAGATTATAACGAGCACATGAATATGGCTTATTATATTCTTATTTTTGATGAAGCTTGGGAAACTATGCTAAACAAGTTCGAAATGGGAGGCTCAAAAGCTCAAACTACAAAAAGA
>CACISU010000006.1 GCA_902589345.1 uncultured Pelagibacteraceae bacterium
TCTGGTGGGAAATTATTAAAACAACTATTTAGTATAACTGAAAAATTTAACATGCAAACACAACCTCAATTACTTCTTTTACAAAAAACTATGGTTGTTGTTGAGGGTGTTGCAAGAAAATTGAATCCAGATACAAATATTTGGGAAACATCAAAACCAGTTCTAGAAAAATGGTTAAAGGATACTAAAGATCCAATTTCAAATATTACCGACACATTAAAAGAGTCAGCTGAGGTGATAAAAAGACTTCCAGAATTACCTAAAATTATGGATAAAGCAAACCAGGCATTAACATTTTTAGCTAGTGGCCAAATTCCAGAAAATTCTAATTCATATTCAGCACTTAAAGAAAAAGAATTAGAGATAAAATCATTTAAAAATCAAAGTATTATTGGATTAATATTGCTTGTTTTTTTAGGATACATAGTATTTTAATCCGTAGATGAATAATTTAGAAAATAAAAAAATATTGTTGATTATTTGTGGAGGTATAGCTGCATACAAAAGTTTAGAATTAATTAGACTTCTTAAAAAAAAAGGTTCTTTAGTTAAGACAATATTAACAAAAAATTCACAAAAATTTATTACCCCTCTATCTGTATCATCATTATCTCAAGAGAAAATATATAGTGACTTGTTTGATCATGAAAACGAAGCAGAAATGGATCATATATCTCTTTCAAGATGGGCAGATTTAATCTTAATCGCTCCAGCAACAGCAAATACTATATCAAAATTAAGTTATGGATTAGCTGATGACTTAGCATCAACAGTGTGTCTAGCATCTAATAAAAAAATTTTATTAGTCCCTTCAATGAATGTAAGAATGTGGGAACATAAAACAAATAAAGAAAATATTAATAAATTAAAAAGTCTTAATTACGGAATCATTGGACCAGAAATTGGAGATATGGCATGTGGAGAGTATGGGGAAGGTAAAATGACCGAACCAAAAGAAATAATAAATTATTTAAGCAGTTATTTTAAAAATATTAGTAACAATAAAAAATATAAAGCTTTAGTTACAGCTGGACCAACATGTGAGTTTATTGATCCTGTAAGATTTATATCAAATAAATCAAGTGGAAAACAAGGATATGAATTAGCAAATTCTCTAAAAAATAATGGATTTGAAACAATTTTAATTTCTGGACCAACAAACCAACAAGATGTTGAAGGAGTTAAAATGATTAAAGTTAATTCAGCAAAAGAAATGTATGATGCTACAATGGATAATTTACCAGTTGATATAGCAATATTTTCTGCAGCTGTTTCTGATTGGAAAATAGAAAATTTTAACAAAGAAAAAATTAAAAAAAATGGAGATTTAAATTTAAGTTTAGTACAAAACATTGATATTTTAAGCAATATCTCAAAAAATAATTCACTTAGGCCAAAATTGGTGATCGGATTTGCAGCAGAAACAGATAATTTAGTTGAAAATTCTAAAAAAAAACTAGATGAAAAAAACTGCGATTGGATAATCGCTAATGATGTATCAAATAATGAAATAGGTTTTGATTCTGATTATAATGAAATAACAATTTTTTATAGAAATAAAAATTTAGAAAAAATTTCTAAAATGAAAAAATCTCTTATTGCTGACAAAATAGTTGAGAGAGTTATTTCAGATTTAAATTAGATAAATGGTAAGAGTTTTAGTTAAAAAGCTTAATCCAAGCGTACAGCTTCCTAAGTATAAAACTCTAGGGTCTTCGGGCATGGACTTAATGGCTTTTATAAGTGAAACTATTATAATTTCACCAAATAGATTACATATAATTCCAACTGGAATTTCTATAGCGATAGAAGATGGATATGAAATTCAAATAAGGCCAAGATCTGGTTTAGCTGCAAAATCTAATATTACTGTATTAAATACTCCAGGAACAATCGACAGCGATTATAGAGGTGAATTAAAAGTTATTTTATTTAACCATGGTACAGAAAAATTTATTGTAAATAATAACGATAGAATTGCACAAATGGTTTTAACTCCAATATTAAAAGTTAATTTCGAGGAGGTAGATGAGCTTCCTGACACAGTAAGAGGGGCTGGAGGCTTTGGATCTACTGGTAAATGAAAAATAAATTGACCAAAAATATTATTGAAAGATATTCGAGGCAAATTGTTCTTAAAGATATTGGGATTTCTGGCCAAAAAGAAATAATAAATTCAAAAGTTTTAATTGTAGGTGCCGGAGGCCTTGGTTGTCCAATTGCCGATTACTTATCAAGAGCGGGGATAGGTACATTGGGTATTGCTGACTACGATAAAGTCAGCTTATCTAATATTCATCGACAATCTCTATATGACTCAAGTGATGTTGGAAAGTTTAAAGTGAAAGTAATAAAAAATAAATTAAAAAAAATAAATCCTTCGATAAAATTTAAATTATTTAAAACAAAAGTTCGTAAGGATAATATTACAAAAATAATTAAAAATTTTGATATAATTGTTGATGGTTCTGACAACTTTAAAACAAAATTTTTACTTAATAAATTCTCAATAAAGTTCAAAAAAAAATTAATTATTGGTGCGATAAGCAAGTTTGATGGTCATGTATTTTCTTTTGACTTTAATAATAAAAAAAATCCCTGTTTAAAATGTTTTTATCAATCTGATCCATCTGATGAAGTTTTAAATTGTGAAACTGAAGGTATAATTGGACCGTTAGCTGGTATAGTAGGTAATATTCAATCAATTCAAGTTTTAAAAAGTATATTAAATATTAAAGATGATTTTTATGGTAAAATACTAATTATGAATTTTAAATCACTCAATTTTAGAAAAGTGAAGTTTAATAAAAAAAATAATTGTGTATGTTCAAAATAATTTTTTTTGTATTTTTTATATTATTTTTTAACTCAAAAACTTTTTCAACAGAAACAGAATATTTTTTAATGTTAAAAAATAAAAAAGTAAATGTTAGATTTGGACCAAATATGAATTCTCCAATTAAATATGTATATAAAAAAATTAATTTACCTGTAAAAGTCATCGATAAAAAAGAAAATTTCAGAAGAATAATAGATCATAAACAAAATAGTGGTTGGATACATATTTCTCAATTAAAAAAATCTAAATCTCTGATTACAACTTCTAAAAAAATTTTATTTAACAAGCCAACAAAATATTCTAAACCTCTTGCTAAACTAGATATAGGTAGACTTTTATTAACAAAAAAATGTAATAGGGATTGGTGTATTGTTAAAACTGGTGAATTTACTGGTTGGGTTTCTAAAGATAATATTTGGGGTAAAGTTAACTAAGATCAAATCGATCTAAATTCATTACTTTCGTCCAAGCAGATATAAAATCATTTAAGAATTTTTCATTTGAATCGTCTGTAGCATAAACTTCAGAGAGTGCTCTTAATTGAGAATTAGATCCAAATATTAAGTCTGCGCGTGTCGCTCTCCATTTTACTCTTTTTGTTTTTCTATCTATTCCCTCAAAAAACTGCTCTTCTTTATCTACTTCTCTCCAAGTAGTTTTCATGTCTAATAGATTAACAAAGAAATCATTAGTTAATGATCCAGGTTTTTTTGTAAATACACCATAATCTGAACCATCATAGTTAGTATTTAATACTCTCATTCCTCCAATTAAAACTGTCATTTCTGGACCAGTTAATCCAAGAAGTTGAGCTTTATCTATCAACATTTCTTCAGCTGAATTTGTAGGTATACCTTTTCCATTGGTATATCCTTTAGCATGCAGCTTAATATAGTTTCTAAAACCGTCTGCTATGGGCTCAAGAAGATTAAATGAATTTTTGTCTGTTTGATCTTGTTTTGCATCACCTCTTCCTGCTTTGAATGGAACTTTAATTTTTTTACCACTCTTTTTAGCAGCATTTTCAACACCAACTGATCCTCCTAAAACTATTAGATCTGCTAATGAAACCGATTTATTTTTTGTATCAAAACCTTTTTTAATTTTACTTAAAATTCTGATTACGGCGGACAATTTTGAAGGATTGTTAACTTTCCAATCTTTTTGAGGTTCAAGAGCTATTCTCGCTCCATTAGCGCCTCCTCTTTTATCTGATCCTCTAAAAGTTGATGCAGACGCCCATGCAGTCGTAACTAGCTGAGAAACAGATAAACCAGATTTAGATATTTTTTTCTTTAGTAACTCAATATCTTTATTTTTAAGTTTATATTTATTTTTTGGTATTGGATCTTGCCAGATTAAATTTTCTTTTGGAACATCAGAACCAAGATAATTTGCTTTCGGACCCATATCACGATGAGTAAGTTTAAACCAAGCTCTTGCAAAGGCATCAGCAAATTCATTTGGATTTTGATGAAAATGTTTAGAAATTGGCCCATATTTAGGATCTAATTTTAATGAAAGGTCAGTAGTTTGCATCATTGGAAGATTTTTTTTAGATCTATCATGAGCATCTGGGGTCATTTCTATATCATGCCCATTTCTTTTAGGTTTCCATTGATGGGCTCCTGCAGGGCTTTTAGTTAATTCCCAATCATAGCCAAATAAGTTATCAAAATATCCCATGTCCCATTTAATAGGGTTTGAAGTCCATGACCCCTCAATACCGCTGCTAATAGTATCTACACCTAAACCACTTTTGTAGTTACTGTTCCACCCAGTTGCTTGATCCTGAATCTTTGAACCTTCTGGTTCAGGACCTTTATGTGATTCTGGTGCTGCACCATGAGATTTTCCAAATGTGTGTCCACCTGCAACTAGCGCTACCGTCTCATAATCATTCATTGCCATACGTCCAAAAGTTTCTCTAATATCATGAGCAGCTAAATAAGGATCTGGATTTGCATCAGGTCCTTGAGGATTAACATAAATTAAACCCATGTGTGATGCTCCTAGTGGGTTTTCTAGTTCTCTTTTTCCACTATACCGATTTACTCCAAGCCATTCCTTTTCTGATCCCCAATAAATATCCTCTTCTGGCTCCCATATATCTTCTCTTCCAGCACCAAAACCAAAAGTTTTGAAACCCATTGACTCTAGAGATATATTTCCAACAAGTATAAATAAATCTGCCCAAGATATTTTTTTTCCATATTTCTTTTTAATAGGCCATAGTAAAAGCCTTGCTTTATCTAAATTTACATTATCTGGCCAACTATTTAATGGAGCAAATCTTTGATTTCCAGTTCCAGCACCACCTCTTCCGTCTCCTGTTCGATAAGTTCCGGCAGCATGCCAAGCAAGACGAATAAAAAATGGACCATAATGACCGTAATCTGCTGGCCACCAATCTTGTGTATCAGTCATCAATTTATGAAGATCTTTTTTTAATGCTTTAAAATTAAGTTTTTTAAATTCTTTTTTGTAATTAAATTTTTCTCCCATTGGATTTACCAATGAAGAATGTTGACTTAAAATTTTCAAATTTAGGCTATTGGGCCACCAATCTTTATTTGTTTGTCCTTTGCCTGTTGGATGCTTTGGTGGTGTTCCTGCACCTGTAAAAGGACATTTCGATTGTTCTTTAATTAATTCACCGCTCATAAAAGTATTTTATAATGATTCTAAAGTACTGTCAACACGACAAAGATGTATTTTTAAATTTGATATAATTTAATTGATATTAATTATTATTTGCAATCTTAACTAAAACTTCAATCGATTTAATTTTTTTTCCAGGTATAGTTTTTTTTATTTTTAAGTTGCTTATATCGTTATCATCCAAGTCTAACAGCTCATTAGTCTCTTCATCAAGAAAGTGGTGATGGTTAGTGATGTTTGTATCATAATAACTTTTATCACTATTAATTGAAATTTCCTTTAAATATCCCTTTTTTTTAAATGAATGAACGGTATTATATATCGTTGCTAAAGATACTTTTTCTTCAATTTTTGTTTTAATAATTTTTTGTAGATCGCTAATTGTAAAATGAAAAGTGTTCTTTCGATCAAATAATATTTTACAAATCTTCAGTCTTTGTTTTGTTGGTCTTAAACCAACTGACCTTAATTTTTTGACAAATTCAGTATTATCACTCATTTTTGACATTATTTATAAATATTCTAAACAAAATGTATATAAAAAATATGCTAAATAAAGTAATAAATATCAATATTTATGGAGAAAAAATCATCTTATAATTATGAAGAATTGATAGATTGTGGGAATGGTAAACTTTTTGGGCCAGGAAATGCAAAACTTCCGCTTCCTCCAATGCTAATGTTTGATAGAATAACTCAAATAAGCGAAAAAGATGGTGATTTTAAAAAAGGATTAATGAAAGCTGAACTAGATATTAAAGATAATCTTTGGTTTTTTGATTGTCATTTTAAAGAAGATCCTGTTATGCCAGGTTGTTTAGGTCTAGATGCTATGTGGCAATTAGTTGGATTTTATCTTGGATGGCTTGGAAATCCTGGAAGAGGAAGAGCACTTGGTGTTGGTGCGGTAAAATTTACTGGGGAAGTCCTAAAAAATATTAAATTAGCAACATACGAGATTAATATGAAAAGAGTTTTAATAAAAGAGGGAACGACAGTTGGATTAGCAAATGGAATATTAAAAGCCGATGATAAAAAAATTTATTCGGCTGATAATTTAAAAGTAGGATTATTTAAATAATGAAAAGAGTAGTGATTACTGGAATTGGAGTTGTTTCTTGCCTGGGTAATAACCAGGATGAAGTTTATCAATCTTTATTAAACTCAAAATCTGGAATTACATTTTCTGAAGAATATAAAGAATATAATTTAAAAAGTAATGTTCATGGAAAACCAAATATAAAGCTTGAAGATCATGTTGATAGAAAATTTATAAGATTTATGGGCCCAGGCTCAGCATACAATTATATTTCTATGGCTGAAGCAGTTAAAGACTCTGGTTTAGAGGAAAAAGATGTAAGCAATGTCTCAACTGGAATGATTATGGGATCAGGTGGACCTTCAATACAAAATGTTATTTTAGCTGCTGACAAAACTAGAGAAAAAAATCCTAGAAAAATGGGACCATTTGTTGTTCCAAGAACAATGTCTAGTACCGCATCTGCTACATTAGCAGTTCCATTTAAAATAAAGGGAGTTAATTATACAATTAGCTCAGCTTGCGCAACAAGTGGACATTGCATTGGTAACGCAATGGAACTAATTCAACTTGGAAAACAAAATATAGTATTTGCTGGAGGAAGTGATGAAGTCCACTATGCAATGACAGCTATGTTTGATGCAATGACTGCGTTATCATCAAAATATAATGAAACTCCTGAAAAAGCCTCTAGGCCATATGACAAAACACGAGATGGATTTGTAATTTCTGGTGGAGGTGGAGTTTTGGTCTTAGAAGAATATGAACATGCAAAAGCTAGAGGTGCAAAGATTTATGCTGAATTAACTGGTTATGGAGCAACTTCTGATGGATATGACATGGTAGCACCATCAGGTGAAGGAGCGGCAAGATGCATGAAAATGGCCCTAGATACTTCCAGAAATAAAATTGATTACTTAAATACCCATGGCACTTCAACTCCAGTTGGAGATATTACAGAATTAAAAGCAGTCGCTGAAGTTTTTAAAGATAATGTGCCAAAAATAAGTTCTACAAAATCTCTTTCAGGCCATTCCTTAGGAGCAACTTCAGTACATGAAGCAGTTTATAGTTTAATTATGATGAAGAATAATTTTATTTCTGCATCTATAAACATTACTGAGATGGATGATGGTGCAAAACAATTTCCAATAGTTACAAAAGTTGAAAAAGATGTAACTTTAAATTCTGTAATGTCTAATAGCTTTGGTTTTGGAGGAACTAACGCAACATTAATTTTTGAAAAAATTTAAATTATGAGCTTAATGAAGGGTAAAAAAGGACTAATCATGGGTGTTGCAAATGAAAGATCAATTGCATGGGGTATTTCACAGAAACTAGCTGAGGCAGGAGCTGAACTTGCATTTACCTATTTAGGTGATGCTTTAAAAAAAAGAGTAATTCCTTTAGCAGAAAAATTAAATTCAAATGTTACTTTTAGTTGTGATGTTGAAAAAAAAGATGAAACAATAAAGCTTTTTGAAGATATTAAATCAAAATGGGGTCAAATAGACTTTGTTGTCCATGCAGTTGCATTTTCAGATAAATCTGAATTATCTGGCGAATATTTAAATACAACTAGAGAAAATTTTTTAAGAAGTATGTTAATTTCATGTTTTTCATTTACTGAAGTTGCTAAAGAAGCTTCTAAAATTATGAATAAAGGTGGAAGCATGCTTACGTTAACATACGAGTCAAACAAGGCTATTCCAAATTATAACGTAATGGGAGTTTGTAAATCTGCACTTGAAGCAAGTGTTAAATATTTAGCAAGAGATCTTGGTACAAAAGGAATTAGAATAAATGCAATAAGTGCTGGACCGATCAAAACTCTAGCTGCTTCAGCAATTGGTGACGCAAAATTTTTATATAAATGGAATGAAGATCATTCTTTTTTAAAAAGAAATGTTGATATACTTGATGTTGGTAACTCAGCATTATACTTACTTAGTGATTTAAGTAGTGGAGTAACAGGTGAAATTCATTATGTAGATGCAGGCTATAATAAGGTTGGTATGCCCGACCCAAAAAATATTTCTTGATCAGATGTCAAAAAGATATAGCGGTAAATCATTTAAAGACTCCAGTTTAATGAAAAAACCAAAACTTTCATTTAAAGAAAAAAGAAAATTAAAAAAAGAGAAAAAAAAGAGAAAATAATGTTAGTTCTAGTATGGTTTGTTGTTTGTGCAATTTTTGCCTTTGTACAATTTATATTAGGAGACTCTGGGCATTCATTAGAGTTATTTGCTGTTATGAGCGCTATTGCATTATTTTTAATTAGTAGGATTAAACATAAAATAAAATAAAAAAAATTTATTTTTTTAATATAAACTTTGTGTCGATCTAACAGCTCTTAGTTCAAACATGTTTTCATGTCCAAAACCGTTTTTGTCAATTCTACTAATTACTGACTTAATATTCCAACCATCTTTAAAAACCCAATCAAAACCTGTTTCTAAAATAAACATTGAACTAAAATTTTTATCTATAGTAGTATTATACTTAGTTGTTTCTCCAACAAAATTTGCTTTTATATCTGATCCATCTGTCAGATCTTTGTTAAAATCTGCTTTTAAATACGGGATTAATAAAGAGGTTGGTAAATTTATTTCTCTTTCAATAGCAGAGCCTAAAGAAATTGAAGATGTTTGTAAATATCTACCATCAAATTTTAGTTTTGAACTACTGTCACCTGTTTCAGAATATCCATCAAAATCTACAATACCAAAATCAAATCTTGAATAATTATGAATTTTTATATTTTTATAAATGTTTTTAAAATTATATTTTACTGAACTAAATACTTGATTTGCTTTAAATTCACCTTTAACTACGTTAGTAGGATTTGAAGTATCAACAATACGTGTTGTATCATAGGTAGTTTCACCATATCCTAAAAATGAATCAATATAATTTTTTTCAGATCCTTGCCATGTATTGTACAGTGATATGCTGTCAGATCTTGCTAAAAATCTAGTACTATCCTTAGTACCCAAGTTAGTACGATCATCCTCATGCCTAAAGGCTATACCAAATAAAGAACCATCATTATAATTTACGTCTGTCCCTATAATGTAACCTTCGGTTTTATTTGTTGTTCCTAAATCATTATCTGTGCCAAAACCAAGCCTACCTTTATTTATAGAGCCTGCAGCCCAAAATGCCCAATTATTAGGCGTCATTCCAAAATTTTCTTTTAAATATTTAGATAATGGAAGTTCACTAATTAAATTATTAATATTCTCTGTGGATAAATTTTTATATTCATCAATGTAATAATTTAACAATTCTGGTGGAATGTGATCCTTAAAGTTATTTTGTTTATCGGCAAGAACTAATCTTACATCTTTAATGCTTGTTGATTTATTAATCCCAACTCTTCTAAATTGTTCCATTCTACGCATTACTTGATTGGTAGTGTTAAACATAAATCTTTTAGCATGTTCTGTTTGCGCATTTACCATTCCACTTACTTGTTTATCATCGAATGCATTGTAAGTACTGCCGCTAGCTTCTGTTGAATTAATTGTTAAAGTTGTTTGACCACTTACTGTTGCACTCTCGCCAGGTGTTCCACCATATTCTATTACATATGCCCCAGTTGTATCTAAAGTACAATGTAAGTCATTCCATTGGCCACCTGATGCGTACATATGAGCACAATTTTCCTCTCCATCTTCATCAGTACCATGGTCGTTAGGTTCATTATTTTTCCAACTTTCAAATGAATAACCTGATGCTACTGTGCAGTCATCATGAGCAGGATCAGCTTTAGGTTCAATTTTTGTCTGGCAGTGAAAAGTGTTTCCACTATCAGGTCCTGAAACCCATTCCCAAGTACCCTCACCAGCTAGTCCATGTGGAGTAGAATTACCTGCACCACCACTAGTTATTGCTGGATGAGTATTAGATGTATAAGTTGCATCATCTGAACCACCAATCCAAGTGTTAGTAGAAATTTTATTTTTAATAAAATTATTTTCAGCTTCGCTCGTAATTGTTACAAGATAACCTGTTAGACCTTCGTAAGTTGAAGCTTCTGCAGCAGTTTTTGCATCCGTCCAATTAATAGTTCCAGTTACAAGTTTATAATAATGACCATTTCCTGAAAAATAATTAGTTCCAGCTGGAGTAACAGAAACAGTAATAGTAGGAGATCCAGCTGACCCATCTCCCTTGAAAGATAATGTTGCAAGAGCTGAATTAATATTATCCTGGGTTCCTCTAAAACCTATTTCAGTAAGAGAGCTCCCTGTACAAGCAGAAGGTACACTTGAATTATCACTTGCATAACCACAATAGCCTGCTGCCTGCATTAAACTAGTAACAGACGTTACTTTTATATTTCCGTCAGATGCCACAGCTGAGACTAGAAGTGTTCCAGTGTATCCACTTATACTAGGTGTTGTTCCTGAACTTGATAATAAAACGAAATCAGTTGTGTCAGTTGTTAAAGTTGAAGGCATAGTTACTGTGCCTGCAAATACTCTTTCGCTTTTGAAAAAAATTATAATTAAAATTAGACTTAAAATTAACCTTTTCATAAAGTGAATTTACCAAAACAACCTATTTAATAAAGTTCATAATTTTACGAATTGTGCTAGTTAAAATAACTAAAGCGCAGCTTTTATAGATAATTTTACTTTTCCTCTATCAAAGCCTATTACTTTAACTTTTACTGCATCCCCCTCTTTAACAACATCAGTTACCTTGGCAACTCTTTTGTCAGCAAGTTCTGAAATATGAACTAGACCATCTTGTTTTCCAAGAAAGTTAACAAATGCTCCAAATTCCATAATTTTCATAACTTTTCCGTTATAGATTTTATTTAATTCCGCTTTAGCTGTAAGGTCCTTGATAAATTGTAAGGCAATATTTCGGGACTCTTCATCTGGCGCTGCAACTGTTACAACTCCTTCATCATTAACGTCTACTTTAGCACCTGATTTTTCAACTATTTCTCTTATCGTTGCTCCACCTTTTCCAATAACTGTTGCAATATCTTTTTTATCTACAGTAATTTTTTCCATCTTAGGAGTATGCTTTCCAACACCTTCTCTAGATTTATCCAAAGCTTTATTCATTTCACCAAGAATATGAATTCTTCCATCTTTAGCTTGTTTTAAGGCTTGTTCCATTATTTCAAATGTTATTCCTGTAATTTTAATATCCATTTGAAGAGAAGTAATTCCATCTTTAGTTCCAGCAACCTTAAAATCCATATCACCAAGATGATCTTCATCCCCTAGAATGTCTGATAATACGCTAAAATCATCACCTTCTTTAATTAATCCCATAGCAATACCTGCAACAGGTTCTTTTATTGGAACTCCTGCATCCATTAATGCTAGAGACGTTCCGCAAACTGTTGCCATTGATGATGAACCATTAGACTCTGTAATTTCTGATACAATTCTAAATGTATAAGGAAAACTCTCCTTTGATGGTAAAGATGATTTTATTGCTCTCCAAGCAAGCTTCCCATGCCCAATTTCTCTTCTACCTGTTCCAATTCTTCCAGTTTCACCAACTGAGAATGGAGGAAAATTATAATGAAGCATAAACCTTTCTCTTTGAAGGCCTTCTAAACTTTCAATTCTTTGCTCATCATCTGAAGTTCCAAGCGTAGTTGTTACAATCGCTTGAGTTTCACCTCTAGTAAATAGTGCTGAACCATGAGTTCGTGGCAAAATTCCAACTTCACACGAAATGGGTCTTACATCTGAAAGTCCCCTTCCATCAATACGATTTTTATTTTTTAATATATCTGTTCTAACTATTCTTTTTTCTAAATTTTTAAGTTCAGAATTGACATCTAAATCTGTAAAACTTTCATTTTCTTCAAATAGTTTTTTGGCTTTATCTGTTATTTCAGAGATTAAATTTGATCTTTCTTGTTTATCTTTGATTGAAAAAGCTTTTTTTAATTCATCTGTAAACTCATCTTCAATTTTTTTCTTAACTTCTGAAAGATCTTTTTTTTCTACAACCCAATCAGGTTTTTTACATTCTTTAGCGAGCTCTTCAATCATATTAATTACTGGAACAAAATTTTCATGTCCAAATTTAACTGCATCTAACATTTCTCCTTCGGTTAAACCGCTTGTTTCTGACTCAACCATTAAGACTGCATCTTTTGTACCAGCTACAACAAGATCCAATTTTGAATTTTCTAATTCTTTTTTTGATGGATTAAGAACATATTTTCCGTCAATAAAACCAACTCTAGATGCCGCGATAGGACCCATAAATGGCATGCCTGAAATAGCTAAAGCTGCTGATGAAGCAGTGATTGATAATATATCTGCTTCATTTTCTTTATCATAGGATATTACTGTTGGTAGCAATTGTACTTCATTTTTAAATTCATCTGGAAACAATGGTCTTATAGGTCTGTCGATTAATCTTGATATTAATGTTTCACTTTCAGTTGGTCTTGCTTCTCTTTTAAAATAACCACCAGGAATTTTTCCTGCTGCATAATATTTTTCTTGATAGTTGACTGACAATGGAAAATAATCCATATCTGGATTTACTTTTTTTGCACCAACAACAGTTGCTAAAACAACTGTTTCTCCACATTTTGCAATTATTGCACCATCAGCTTGTCTTGCAATTTTACCTGTCTCTAAACTTATTTTTTTTCCGTTTAATTCGATTTCTTTTTTAAATATTTTAAACATTAACTTCTACTTTCTTAAATTTAATTTTGATAATACGTTTTTATAAGAATCCACTTTATTTTTTTTCAAATAATCTAAAAGTTTTTTTCTTTTATTTACTGCCTTCAACAAACCAACTGATGAATGTTTATCCTTTTTAAATTTTTTAATATGTTTGGATAAATTTTCAATCTTATCTGTCAATTGAGCTACCTGCAATTCTGAAGAACCTGTATCCTTTTCATGAATTGCTAAATCTTTATTTTTTTTACTCATACTTTATTTTTCCTTATTTGTTTGTTTGTTTTATTAAATTTTCAATTTTTTCTGCATAATCAAATGATTCATCTTTAACAAAAAGAAGTTTTGGTAAAAATTTCATTGTTATTTTTTTTGATAAAACTTTTCTTATGACAAATGAAAATTCTTTTAACTTATCTATTGCTTCTTGCGTGTCTTTTCCACCTAAGGGTAACACAAAAGCTTTTGCTGTTTTCAAGTCTGGGCTCATTCGTACTTCTGTAACTGTAATCTCTCTAGTTTGCAAATTTGGTAATTTGGCTTCTTCTCTTAAAAATATCATACCTAGAGCTTGTTTAACCATTTCGCCAACTCTTAGTTGTCTTTGAGTCATTGGTTTTCCTAATTTGCTCATTTTTTTATATTCTTCTTTCAGTTATAGTTGAATTATAGACTTCAATTATATCTTTTTTTTGATAATCATTAAAATCTTTGACCGTAATACCACATTCTAAGCCTGCTGAAACTTGTTTAGCTTGATTTTTTTCTCTAAAAATTGAGCCTATTTTGCCATTAAATATGATTGTTCCATCTCTAATTATTCTTACATTGGAGTCTTGTAAAATTTCTCCGTCTATTACCTTAGAGCCTGCTACCTTTCCTACTTTTGAAACTTTAAATATTTCTAGTATTTCTGCTGAACCAATTATTTTTTCTTCAACATCAGGTGTTAAAAGTCCTGACATTTTATTTTTTATAAAATCTAATACTTCATAGATTATGTTGTAGGAACTTATAGAGATTTTTTCCATTTCAGCTAATTTTTTAGCCTCTTTTGTAGGCTTAACATTAAATGCAATTAATAATGCATTTGATGCTTTTGCTAAAGAAACATCAGTTTCAGTTATCATTCCTATATCTGAAAGAATTATTTTTGCACTCACTTCATCATGTTTAATTTGTGTAATTGCACTTTTGATTGCCTCAGCAGATCCATGTACATCAGATTTTATTATTATGTTAAGCTCTTCAGAAATCTTATCTTTGAATGCAGAGTCTTGAGTTACAAAATTTAAAGGATTTTTCCCCTCTTGTTTTTCCTGAACTCTAGCACTACAAAGTAGTTTTGCTTCTTTCTCACTTTCTAAAACAACAAAATCATCACCAGCTTTTGAAGCTCCATTAATACCTAATATTTCAACAGGAGTAGCTGGATAAGCCTCATTAATATTTTTTCCTAAATCATTTACTATAGCTCTAACTTTTCCCCATTTAAGTCCACTAACAAAATAGTCTCCCTTATTTAAAGTACCTGAAGTAACAATAATATTTACAATTGGTCCTCTTCCAATATCTATTTTGGATTCAATTACTGACCCTGTAGCTTTTAGTTCAAAATCAGTTTTAAGATCTAGTAGTTCAGCTTGTAACAAAACTGCTTCAATTAATTTATCTAAATTTGTTTTATTTTTTGTAGAAATTTCTACCATTAATGTTTCCCCTGAAAGTTCTTCGGCTATCAGCTCATATTCTAAGAGTTGATTTTTTACCTTTTGTGGGTCTGCATCTGGTAAATCACATTTATTTATTGCAACAACTATTGGTACGGCAGCAGCTTTTGCATGTTTAATTGACTCAACTGTTTGTGGTTTGACTCCATCATTTGCAGCTACAACTAAAACTACTATATCTGTTAGTTTTGAACCTCTTGCTCTCATTTCTGTAAATGCAGCATGTCCAGGAGTATCAATAAATGTAATTTTATTAGATTTATAATTTATTTGATATGCACCTATGTGCTGTGTAATTCCTCCAAACTCTCCTGATACAACATTTGCTTCTCTAAGAACATCTAATACAGATGTTTTTCCATGATCAACATGCCCCATTACTGTAACTATTGGAGGTCTACTTTTTAAGTTTTCAGATTTTACTTCTTTAATTTTTTCAATAATTTCCTCGGCCTTTTGTTCTTTTATAGGATTGTGACCAAATTCTTGAACTAGATATTCTGCTATATCTGAATTTATATTGTGATTAATTGTAGCCGTTACCCCCATGCCAAGTAAATGTTTAATAAGATTGCTAGATTGTTCAGCCATTCTATTTGCAAGTTCTCTAATTGTAATTACCTCTGGAATTTTTACATCTCTTTTGACTGGTTTTAGACTATCTTTTAGATCATCATTTCTATCTCTATTTTCTTTTAGTTTAGCACGCTTTAATGATGCCAAACTTCTAGATCTTGTACCTCCAATATTATCTTCATCGCTTAGTGCTCTTGATATTGTTAATTTTAATTCACGCTTTTTAAAACCTGATTTTCCTTTTTGAGGTGTCTCACCTTTTAATCTTTTTGTTGCACGTTGCTCAGCAAGTTTTCTTTTCTCATAATCTGAAGTGGGTTTTGCAATTATTGGTTCATTTTTAATTGGTATTTTTTTTGGTTTTAAATAAGGTCTTTGATTATAAGGTTTTTGAAAACTCTGTTTACTAGAGAATTTACCTTGTCTTTTTTCTATAATTACTGAATTTTTTGCCTTTGATTTTGCAATCTCTATATTATCAATAGTTTTCTTTGAAGTCCCAGATATAGTAAGTTTTGTTTTTTTCTTTTCCATGTTTCATCTCTTAATCTTTGTAAGCTATTTCTCTTGCTGACATTATCAATTCATCAGCTTCTTTTTTTGACAATGCAAAATCTTCCAAATAACCTTTAATTTTAATTCTTTCACCTTTAAAAATATCATATGTGCCTGTTAGTTCATCTGAGGAAAGATCTGCAAAATCTGTTAAAGTTAATATCTTCTGCTCTCCAAGGGTCATTAACATCCCTGGGGTCAATCCTTTATGATTAATTAATTTACTATCTAAACCAAGGTCTTTTATTCTTTTTGATATTTCTTCTTGATCTTTTTTGTAAAATTCGTTTGCTCTTTCGATAAGTTCTTTAGAAGTCTCTTCTTCTATACCTTCTATTTTAGTCAAATCTTCTACATTACTATCTTTAATATCATCTATAGTTGAAAATCCTTCTGCAACTAATAACTGTCCCAAGGTTTCGTCTAACTCTAAGTTTTTAACAAAGTTATCTGTCTTTTCTTTAAATTCAATTTGTCGTTTTTCAGAGTCTTCCTGGTCAGTCATAATATTTATTTCATAATTTAATAATTTAGTTGCCAATCTAACATTTTGACCTCTTCTACCGATTGCTTTACTTAAATTGTCCTCAGTTAATATTACATCTAATTTTTTTAAATCATTATCAACATTCACTCTTAAGACTTCAGCAGGAGATAATGCATTTGAAACTACTATTGCAGGATCTTCAGACCAATTTACAATATCTATTTTTTCTCCCTGTAATTCATTTACTACCGCTTGAACTCTGCTACCTCTCATACCTACACATGCTCCTACAGGATCCAGAGACGAATCTATTGCTTTAACACAAATTTTTGCTCTGCTCCCTGGATCTCTTGAAGAAGATTTAATTTCAATTAATCCATCATAAATTTCTGGAACTTCTTGAATAAAAAGTTTTTCCATAAATTTTGGATGAGCTCTTGATAAAAAAATTTGTTGACCTCTTGGTTCTCTTCTAACATCTAAACAATATGCCTTTACTCTATCTCCAGCTTTTATATTTTCTCTCGGAATTATTTCATTTTTTTGAATTATTGCTTCTGTTCTTCCAAGGTCTACAATTATATTTCCAAATTCAATTCTTTTTACAATTCCACTTAATATAGTATCTTTTTTATCTTTAAAATCGTTAAACTGTCTTTCTCTCTCTGCTTCTCTTACATTAAAACTTATAACTTGTTTAGCAGTTTGAGCTGCAATTCTTCCAAAATCAAAAGATGGTAGTGGTTGAAGAACTTCATCTCCAATTTTTTTGTCATTATTTTTTTGATTTAATTCTATCGCTTTTTCTAGGCTAATTTCTAAATTTGAATTTTCGGGATTTTCAACAATTATTAATTTTCTATAAATTCCTATATCTCCATTATCTCTATCTATTACTACTTTTATTTCATTATCAGAACCAAATTTTGATTTTGCTGCTTTAGCAATTCCATTTTCCATGGAATCTATAATTAGTTCTTTATCTATAGATTTTTCTAAAGCTACAGCTTCAGCAATTCTTAATAGTTCAAGTTTATCTGCTCTACGATTTAACATATTTAATTGTTCCAAAAAAAAATGGGCCGAGGCCCATTTTGAAATTTCAACAATGTACCTGAAATATAAGTATTTTTAGTAATTTTTCAACTTTTTTTAATTATTTGAAAATCTTCGATTTATCTGTTTTTTCCCATGAAAATGAACCATCTGACTCTGGCTCTCTTCCAAAATGTCCATAGGCTGCTGTTTTTTGATAAATAGCTTTATTTAAACCTAGCATTTCTCTTATGCCTCTTGGGCTTAAATCAAAATTTTCATTTATTAATTTTTCAACATGTGTATTTTTTTCTTCATCATTATCAAATAGATCGACATATATTGATAAAGGTTTTGAAACACCTATTGCATACGCTAATTGAATTAAGCACTTATCAGCAATACCAGATGCCACAACATTTTTAGCAAGATATCTTGAGGCATATGCTGCTGATCTATCTACTTTTGTTGGATCTTTTCCTGAAAAAGCACCACCGCCATGAGGTGCTGCACCACCATAAGTATCTACAATTATTTTTCTTCCAGTCAATCCACTATCTCCGTCAGGACCACCTATAACAAAATTTCCAGTAGGATTTATATAAATCTCTTTTTCATCAAGATTTCCTAATAAATTTTTTGGAATAGATCTCTCGATATATGGCATACAAAGCTCTTTAACTTTTGGTAAGTCAACATCTTTAGAATGCTGTGTAGAGATCACCACTGATTTTACAGCACTTGGTACACCATCTTTGTATTCAATTGTAATTTGACTTTTTGAATCTGGCTCAATTCCTTTTAACTTTCCAGATTTCCTATCTTCAGCCATTAATCTTAAAATTCTGTGTGAGTAATGAATTGGGGCTGGCATTAGAACATCAGTTTCATTACATGCATATCCAAACATTATTCCCTGATCTCCAGCACCTTCATCTTTGTTTCCTGAAGAATCAACACCCATAGCTATATCTGCTGACTGAGAATGTAAGTGAGTTTCAATCTTAGTTGTATCTTTCCAACTAAAACCATCTTGGTCATAACCAATATCTTTAATACAATCTCGAACTTTAGATATTAATTCATCTTTTTTGATTTCTGGACCTCTTGTCTCGCCTGCTAAAACCACTTTATTTGTTGTTGTTAATGTTTCGCAAGCAACTCTCGATTGCGGTTCAGATGCTAGATAAGTATCAACAACCATATCTGAAATTCTATCACATACTTTATCTGGGTGGCCCTCAGATACTGATTCACTTGTAAATAAATAATCTTTTTTCATTAGCTCTCCTATTCTCAAATAATTTTATTAAAAAAAACAAACTAATATAAATAATCATAATGTAAATAAATATCTTGTTGCCATGTTCTCCAAAAATTGTTTTTACAGGTTTATAAAAATAATCGACAGTAATCATTCCCTTTTTAGTTGATTCTAATTTTTCAACGACTATTCCTAATGGATTTATATAACCGGAAATTCCATTATTGGATGATCTAATCAAATTTTTACCCTCTTCTATAGATCTAAATATTGAGTGTGAAAAATGCTGATCAAGTCCCACTGTTTCTCCAAACCAACCGTCTTCCGAAATATTTATAATAAAATTATTATTTTTATTAGAACCAATTATTTTTCCTGAATAAATTATCTCATAACATATTAATGGTACAAAACTAAAATTATTTAAATTTAATTCAATAACTTCCCTTTTACTTTTGCTTGAGCTGAATGATTGATATCCTGCGGTAATTTTCTTTAATCCAAAGCTAGATAAAAAATTCTCAAGAGGTAAAAACTCTCCAAATGGAACTAATTTAATTTTGTCATATTTAGATATTAATTTTAAGTTATTATCTACTACTATCAATGAATTAAAAATTTTATTCTTTCCATTTTCAACTTTTTGGGTATTCATTCCAAGAATTATAATATCTTGATCTGAAAAGTTTTCTTTAAATATTTCTCTATAATATTTTAAGTCACTATAATAAATATGTGAAAAGATTCCTTCAGGAAATATATATAGATTTTTTTCATTAAGTTTTGTTTTACTTAAATTTATTATTTCTCTAATTAAAGGCTCTGAGTCATCAGTATTAAAAAATCTATCAATTGTAATTTTTGGATTTATAATTTTTATCTTATAATTAATTTTTTCTTTATTAGTTTTGTTAAATTTATTTATGTTCAAATACCCATATAGATTATTAAATAAAATAATTGCTAATAATAAAAATATCCCCATTAATTTAAATTTTGCCCTTTGTTTAAAAAATAAAATAATAGGCAAAGTAAATAAGGTTATAGATAATAAATTTAATGAATATGTTCCTATTACAGACAATATTTGAATAGAATATAAATAGTTTGTTAAACTATAAACAATTAAGTTCCAAGGGAACCCTCCTAGTACATGGCCTCTTATAAATTCTATTATCGCAAAAATTAATGAAAAAATAAGAATAGATGATAAATTTTTTTTAATTTTAATTAAAGATGCAATTAAAGTTATTAATCCGTAAAATATTCCAAGAAAAAGTGGGATAATAATTATTGATAATGGAATTAAGGGTTTAAATGTTTCATCAAATGTTAATGAGTTAGCTATCCAATAAAGGCTAGATATAAAATATCCAAAACCAAACATCCATCCAAAAATAAAACTGGATAATTTATTATCTATAGAAACAATAAAAAAAAATAAAATTGGAAATGTAAAAAAATTGATAAAAAAAAAATCATAAGGTGGTAAGCTAAAAGTGCTTAACGTCCCAATTAAAATAGGAATTAAAAATAATTTGGAAATATTTTTTATAGAATTTATCAATTTAAAATTTAAAGGTGTTTAAAAATTATTTTCTCTTTATTGTGCATTTTGTAATAATCTTTTAATTTTTTATGATTATAACCTAAAAGATGAAGCAGTCCATGTATCCACATTTTATCTAATTCTATCGCAAAAGACGAATTATGAGATCTTTTTTTAACTATTTCATAGCTAATTGCTATATCACCCAAAAAAGAGTTTTTTTTTAATTTTTCATTAAATGGAAAAGACAAAACATCTGTTATTTTATTCTTTCTTCTAAATTTATTATTTAACTTTTTTATAAATTTATTTGTAGTTAATAAAACTGTGAAATGATAATTTTTTTTTCTAAAAAAATTCAATTTTGATAAAATTTTTAACTTTTTTTTAAAAAAGGAATTTGGATTTTTAATATCCTTTTTCCATATTTTATTATCAAGTATAATGCTCGCCTTAATCATTATTTTCTGAATAAGCCTTTACTATCTTTGAAACTAAAGGATGTCTGACTACATCAGTATGATTAAAATCAATTATTTCTATTTCTTTTAGATTTTCTAATATTTTTTTAGATCTATTAAGGCCAGAATACGATTTATTTGGTAAATCTACCTGGCTTGGATCACCATTAATTACAATTTTAGAATTTTCTCCTATTCTAGTTAAAAACATTTTAATTTGAGTATCTGTTGCATTTTGGGCCTCGTCTAATATTGCAAATGAATTTTTTAAAGTTCTTCCTCTCATAAATGCTAAGGGAGCAATTTCTATATCACCTATTTCAATTTTTTTTTGTATTTTTTCAAAATCAAGAAGATCATATAAGGAGTCATAAAGTGGTCTAAGATATGGATCTACTTTATCTCTCATGTCACCTGGTAAAAAACCCAATCTTTCTCCAGCTTCAACTGCTGGTCTTGATAAAATTATTCTTTCTATCTTCTTTTCTAACAACATAGTGAGACCAACTGCTACTGCTAAAAAGGTTTTTCCTGTACCTGCTGGACCAGAAGATATAATTATTTGTTTTTCTTTTAACGCTCTTACATATTTTTTTTGTTTTTCAGATCTTGGAATAACAGATTTTTTAGGTGTTTTAATTATATATTCAATATTTTTTTCTTTACTGTTATTTTTTTCATTAATCATAAATTTATTTACAGAAGAAATTATATCTTTTTTTTCTATAGTACCATTTATTATAAATTGATCAGCTAAAAACTTAATTGCATTTTTTACTAATTCATTATTTTGGGGAGTACTTTTAACTAATATGGAATTTCCCCTTGAATAAATATTTGTTTTTGTAATATTTTCTAATTCTTTAATATTATTATTAAATTCTCCAACAACCCCAAGCAATACTTCATTATTTTGAAAAATGATGCTTAAAGTGTCATTATCCGAATAAACATACTTTAAATCAGTGTTAAATTTTTTATTTAAAGTTTTATTCAAATTATGCTGCCTTCATATTATTATTATCAATTTTTCCAAATAAACTGTTTTGATTACAATTTTCTATTTTTACTTCAATAACCTTTCCTATTTCTTTTTTGTCACCTTTGAAAATAACTGAATTTAAATATTTGTTTCTACCAAATAGTTTGTCTTGATCGTGCATTTTATTTTCTACCAATACATCAATGGATTGGTTTATAAATGACTTATTCATTGCTAATTGATGTGAAAATAGATATTTTTGTATTTTAACTAATCTTTCTTTAGAAATTTCATTATCAATTAGATTTAATTCTGCAGCTCTTGTTCCTGGTCTTGGACTAAAAATAAATGAAAATGAATTTATAAATTTAATCTTTTTAACCAATGATATTGTTTCTTCAAAATCATGTTCTGACTCTCCAGGATAAGCAACTATAAAATCACTTGAAAACTCTATTGAATTATTTATTTTTTTTAATTTATCATAGATGTTTAAATATTCTTCAACTGTGTGTTTTCTATTCATTAGTTTTAAAACTTTATTTGATCCACTTTGTATTGGTAAATGTACGAATGGCATTAATTTTTTACTTTTAGAGTAGCAATCAATTAAATCGTCACTCATATCTCTTGGATGTGATGTCGTATATCTTATTCTCTCTAATTCAGAAAACTTTTCTAATTCTAATATTAGGTCGGATAATTTAAAATTCTTTGAATTATTTATGTAAGAGTAAGCATTAACATTTTGACCCAACAATGTAATTTCTCTAGAGCCATTTTTAACCAGTTCTTCTGCTTCCTTAATAATTTTTGAAAAGGGTCTGGAATATTCTGGTCCTCTAGTATACGGCACTACACAAAAGTGACAAAATTTATCACACCCCTCTTGTATAGTTAAAAATGAGGAAATTTTATTATCATTGTTTTTGATTTTATCAAAATATCTAAACTTTTCTATTGTATCAAAATCTGTTTGTTCAATATTTAAATTTTTTTTAGAATTATTTTTTATGATTTGTGTTATCTTGTGATAGGACTGCGGTCCTACTACAAAATCAATATAAGGCTCTCTTTTAAGCATTTCTTGATTTTCTGCTTGGGCCACACAACCTGCAACTATCATTAATGGTTTATCTTTATCTCTGTATAATTTTTTTACTCTACCCACTTCGTGATAAACTTTTTCTTTAGCTTTATCTCGAATATGACAAGTATTTAATACATAACAATCAGCGTTTTTTTGATCATCTGTTTTGATAAATCCAATTTTTTTTACACTATCAAAAATACGATTTGAATCGTATTCATTCATTTGACATCCATAAGTCTTGATAAAAATTTTTTTCGACATTCAGTATTAAACTAAGTTTTTTTCTTTACACCATAAAGTTCTAACTTATGATCTACTAACTCATAGCCATATTTTTCAGCAACTTTTTTTTGAAGTTTTTCAATTTCATCATCAACGAATTCTATAATCTCTCCTGATTTAATATCAATTAAATGATCATGATGGCTTTCAACAATTGCTTCATATCTAGCTTTACCACCTTTAAAATCGTGCTTTGTCAATATTCCTGCTTCTTCGAATAGTTTAACCGTTCTATAAATTGTAGCTATACTTATTTTAGAGTCTACCTTTGAAACTCTTTTATATAACTCATCTACATCTGGGTGGTCTGACTCTCCATAATTTTCTTTAGATTCTGACAAAACTTTAGCAATAATTTTTCTTTGATCTGTTAGTTTAACACCTTTTGAAATACATTTTTTTTCTATTGTATCTGACATAATATATTTTAATTTAAATATTGTATTTTAATTAAATCCTTTATTAAATCTCCTTTTTTAAATAATTCAATAATTTTATCATAATTCTCATTTATAACATCTTCAGTTTTAAAACCATATAGATCAAAACTATTTACTAATTTAAGGGCTTTAATAGTAGCAATTGATATCCTTATTGAAGAATAATTTCCAGGACCTTGATTGATAAATGCGACATCTATATCTTTAATTTTTATATTATTATTCATTAAAAATGAGCTTAATAATACATTAAATTTATCAAAGTTTTCCCTACTGTTAAAATAATCACTAGTGTATGATTCTTTATCAGTTATGATTTTAAAAAAAATTTTATCTCTTGCTGCATCTACAATAAGTATTTTCATTATAATTTTATTTTACTCTAATAGTAATGCAGAAGAAAATAATATCAAATATTTTTCAGAAGACCTTGGAAGTCTGTCCTTAATGTATCATAGATTTGATGAAAATAAATATCCTTCAACAAATATTAGAATGAATGTCTTTAGAGATCAGATAGATATGATTATCAGAAATAATTTGAATTTTTATAATCCAGATAAATTTGATCATAATTTTAAAAATCCAAAAAAGGAAAAAAAAATTTTAATTACAATTGATGATGCTTTTAGCTCATTTTATAATAATGCTTGGCCTTATTTAAAAGAAAAAAAAATTCCCTTCATTTTATTTGTCTCCACTAAACCTGTTGGAAATTCTGGATATATGACATGGGAACAGATTAAAGAAGTGGAAAAAGAAAATTTTGCCTTTATAGGAAATCATTCTCATTCACATGAATATATGGTTAATTTTGAATTATCGAAATTCAAAGAAGATATAGAAAATTCAATAAATATATTTAAAGATAAATTAGGATATAACCCGATTTTTTTTTCCTACCCTTTTGGAGAATATAGTTTAGAGCAAAAAAATTTTATAAAAGAAAAATTTAGTTATGCCTTTGGACAACACTCTGGTGTAATTGATTTTAATAAGGATAAATTTGAATTGCCAAGATTTCCTATTAATGAAAAATATGGAGATTTAGAAAGATTTAAATCTTTAATTAATTTATTACCTTTACAGTATAAAAAAGTTTTTCCAGAAGAGAAATTAATTTTAGACAACAATAACCCTCCTGAAATGTATATTGAGTTTTTTGAAGAACAAGACAATTTAAATTTAATTAATTGTTTTTCTAACGAAAGTGGAGAGTGGAAAAATACTGATTTAAATCTTGAAAAAAATAAATTAATTATAAATTTTAAAGAAAAATTTAAATTTAGAAGAGGAAGAATAAACTGCTCTATGAACGATAAAGAAGGTTGGAGGTGGTTAGGTATTCAATTTTCTATTTCAGAAAATTAAATTATTTTTTTTAATTTTTCACTAGTCGGAAGCAATTCAGCATCATCAAAATCTGTTAGCACATTTTGTTCTATAATTTTTTTTAGAATTATCGTATATTCTTTTCCTGTTTCAGCATATTTATCGAGGTAATTGACAAGCTCTAAACTGTTTAACTCTCCTTGATTGTCTCTTTGTATAGCCCTAGCTTCTCTAAATTTTTTGTATCCAGAATGAGTATTTAAATTTCTTTGATAAGCTCTAACTGATGCTTGTAAAATATTAAATTTCATTACCTTATGTTTTGTATCAACACTCGCACTTGTTGGTTTCATTCCATCCTTGCTCCATGTCCACTGTCCAAATAGTGCATTTCCCTCTAAAGCAAATCTTGAAGTTCCCCATCCTGTTTCTTTTGCAGCTTGAGCAATTGCCAATGAAACAGGAACTATATCCATTCTTATTTTTAAAGTTGTTAAATCTTTATTAACTACACCGTATTGTTTGAATTTTTGATTTAACCATTTTTTTTCCGAGGAAGAATTATTATTTTTATTTAAAATTGAGAATAATCTTTTTCTATCAAACATTATTCTATTATTTTCTTCAATTATTAGCGGCAAAATAATTTTAATAAATAACTCCTTCTTTTTTTTTGAATTTTCAATTAGCTTTATCTCTTTTGGCAATAGGTCAATTGATATTGGTTTTACTATTTTTTTTTTTCTAATATCTTTAAGATTATAATTAGTTTCTTTAAACAACTGTTCTAAAGTTGCTGCACTTAATCTTACTGTATTATCTGGCAAATCTTCAAAGTCAAAAATATCATAAAATAAATCCTTAAATGTAATTTTTTCTTTCTCATCTGGCATAAGCTCTAACTCTTTACCACTTAGAACTGTTTCAAAATTCTTTTTTGAATTATTTTCTATAATTTCTGATTTATAAAAACTTTTGTTTATTAATTTTACAGTTTTAGGTAGTAATCCAAAAGTTGTAATTAATACTAAGCTAAAACAAAATACAAAAAAAAGATTTTTAGAGTCTGAAGTGGTGCTTTTTTTTTGTTTCTTATAAATGCCGTAGCCTCTTTGAAGCAAAGCTTTCTTAACTTTTTTTAGTGAAAAATTTTTTTTTTGAATCATTTATTTTTACTCTATATATAAATTAATTCGCTACAACCTCTTTTATTTCAGGAATATAATGGCACAGAAGGTTTTGAACACCTTGTTTTAAAGTCATTTTTGAGCTTGGGCATCCCGAACAACTACCTTCAAGTTTAACTTGAACGACTCCATCTTTATAATTTTCAAATTTAATATCTCCTCCGTCTCGTGCTACAGCTGGACGAATTTTTGTTTCAAGGAGACTTATGATTTTTTTCTCAATATCTAGTAAATTTTTTTCTTCATTAACTTTTTTATTTTTATCAATTACTATTTCCTTTCCGCTTAAATAATATTCATTAATAAAAGAAATAATAATATGCTTAATATCATCCCACTTAATATTTTCATTTTTGTTTACTGATAAAAAATCCTCAGCTAAAAAAATTCCTTTAACACCATTAATAGATAAGATATTTCTTACTAGGTCATTATCTGAAACATTTTTATCACTTATTTCGAATGGTTCTGAATTACAAACCTTTTTTCCTGGCAAAAATTTTAGTGAATTAGGATTTGGTGTATTTTGAGTTTGAACAAACATTGAGTCTTATATAATAATAAACTATAAATATTCAAACAAAAATTTGATTTAAAATCCAATGATTTTCTTCATTTCTTTAACTTTTTTAGAGGCGATATCTTGAGCTTTTTCACTACCTTCTAGCAATATTTTATCTATTAGAGTAGTTTCTTTTAATAGTTTATTTATTTCTTTAGATATTGGTGATATTTTTTCTGCAACCAATTCTGCTAATTTATTTTTAAAATCAGAGAAATTATTTCCACTAAACTCTTTAATTGAGTTTTCTAAACTTTGATTATTTAAACTTGCATAAATTCCTAATAAATTTTCCACCTCAGGTCTTTTATCCAATCCATTTGATTTATCTGGCATAGAAAAATTATCTGTTTTTGCTTTTTTTATTTTGTTTATTATTTCATCTTTATTATCTGTCAAATTAATTCTACTCAGATCTGATGGATCTGATTTGCTCATTTTTTTTTTTCCATCTTTTAAACTCATTATTCTTGAAAAACTTTTCTGAATCAATGGTTCAGGAACTTTTAAAAAGTTAGGACAAGAATAATCTGAATTAAATTTTTGAGCTATATCTCTTGATAGTTCTAAATGTTGCTTTTGATCCTCTCCCACCGGAACATGTGTTGCATCGTAAAGTAAAATATCAGCTGCCATCAAAATAGGATAGACATATAAACCAATACTGGCTTTTTCTTTATCTTTTCCAGCTTTTTCTTTAAATTGTGTCATTCTATTTAGCCACCCCATTCTAGCAACACAGCTTAAAATCCATGATGCTTCAGCATGTGCTGAGACTTCAGATTGGTTAAAAATTATACTTTTGTTTGGATCAATACCACTTGCTAAAAATACAGCAGTTGTTTCTTTAATATTATTTTTTAATATATTTGGATCCTGTTTTACTGTTATAGCATGAAGATCTACAACACAATAAACACATGAGTTTTCTTTATTATTTTGTAATTCAACAAAATTTTTAATTGCACCAATATAATTACCCAGGTGCAAGTTACCCGAAGGCTGTACTCCTGAAAAAATTTTTTTTCCCATTATATTAATACTTTAATTTAATATCACTCAATTTAAAAGCTTTAGTAACAATTGAGATTAATATGTATGAACTGATTGTAATTATAACTGCCAAAATTATAAATAATATTTTATATTTACTATCATATGTTAAATTATTGCTAAATGTTCCAATTAAGTAATAAAATATATATGAACTGATAGCTGTAACTAAAGTTATTTTTAATATACTGGCAATGAGTCTAAATTTTAAAAAAAAATATTTTTTATAGTTTAAATATAAAAATAAAAAAAATGCATTTGCCCATGAAGAAATACTTGTTGCTATTGGAATAATAATAAATCCTATATCTTTAAAATAATACAAACTTATAGCAACATTTATTAAAACAGAAATAATTGAGAAATAAAAAGGTACTATTGTATTGTGCCTAGCAAACAAAAAACTTGAAAAAACTTTGATTAATGAAAACGCAGGAAGACCTAATGCAAAATAAAACAATGCTAGACTTGAATTTTTTACACTCAATTCATCAAATGATCCATATCCAAACAAAGAAGATGTGATTTGCTCAGATGCAATTAGCAGAGCTGCGGTCGCAGGTAAACTTAAGAATAAACTTAATTCTAACGATTTGTTTTGAATAAAAATTATTTTTTTTTTATCTTTTGATTGAATATATTTACTCAGGCTTGGAAGTATTACAGTCCCAATAGCAATGCCTGCAACTGCTAAGTTAATTTGATAAATTCTATCTGCATAATATAAATAAGAAACTGCACTAGCTTGAAAAGATGCAATAATTGTTCCAATCAAAATATTTATTTGTGTAACTCCGGAAGAAAAAATGCTTGGTAAAAGTTTTTTAAAAAATAATTTTATTTTATCATTAATATTAAATTTGAATGATAAAGAAGGAATAAAATATTTTTTTACAAAATAGATCAAAAATAATAATTGAAATAAACCAGCTAGCGAGACTGCAAATGAAAGGTAGAAAACTAATTGATCATTCAAATAATTTGATAAAGAAAGTGTAATTATTAAAAATATATTAAGTATAATTGGAGATGCAGATGCAGCTGCAAACTTATTATGTGAATTTAATATTGCTGAAAAAAAAGATGATAAACTTACAAATAATAAAAATGGAAAAGTTATTCTTGTTAAAGTGATTGTTAGGTCTAATTTATCTATATTTTTTTCAAAACCTGGGGCGATTATAAAAACAAACCCAGGCATAAAAATTTCAACTAAGAAAACTAAAAATAATAAACTTATAAGAAGAATATTAAAAATTGTGTTTGCAAAATATTTTGCTTTTTTTTTTATTGCCAATTGAGAAGAGTAGCTTGGTACAAAAGCTGCATTAAAAGTACCTTCGGAGAATAATCTCCTGAAAGTATTTGGTATTCTGAAAGCAACAAAAAAAGCATCTGCAATCGGACCTGAGCCAAGATAAATAGCAATTAAAACATCTCTAAAATATCCAGTAATTCTACTTATTAAAGTAAAGAAGCTAAATGTGCTTGTTGACTTAATTAAATTCATAAATCATATTAGTCTTAAATTCGCTTCCATTGTATACTTTATTACATTAAATGAAAAAAACTAAAATAGATCATTACACAGATAAAGAGGCTTTGGAGTTTCATAATTCTAATAAATCTGGAAAAATTGAAATTGTTTCTTCAAAACCAATGACTACAAAAAGAGACCTTGCACTTGCATACTCTCCGGGTGTTGCTGCTCCAGTAAAAGAAATAGCTAAAAATCCTGAGACTGCATACGATTATACAACAAAAGGAAATTTAGTTGCTGTAATAAGTAATGGTTCTGCAATTCTTGGTATGGGCAACTTGGGAGCGCTAGCTTCAAAACCCGTGATGGAAGGAAAAGCAGTATTGTTTAAAAGATTTGCTGACATTAATGCAATAGATTTAGAAATTGATAGCTCAAATTCTGAAGAAATTATAAATAGTATTGTAAACTTTTCAAAAAGTTTTGGTGGAATCAACCTAGAAGATATTGCTGCTCCAGATTGCTTTGTAATTGAAAAAAAATTAAAAGAAAAACTTGATATACCTGTTTTTCATGATGATCAGCATGGGACCGCAATTATAACAACTGCTGCTCTTATTAATGCGTTGGATATATTTAAAAAATCAATAAAAAAAATTAAAATTGTAATTAATGGAGCAGGCGCATCAGCAATAGCTTGTTCAGATCTTTTCATGAGTAATGGAGTTCCTAAAGAAAATATTACTATGGTTGATCGAAAAGGGGTTATTTATAAAGGCAGAGATAATTTGAATCACTGGAAATCTTCCCATGCTATAAAAACAAAAAATCGAACTTTAAGCGAAGCAATTAAAGGTTCTGATGTTTTTTTAGGTTTATCAGCAAAAGGAACGCTTACAAAAAAAATGGTTAAAAGTATGTCTAAAAACCCAATAATTTTTGCTTGTGCAAATCCCGATCCAGAGATTACTCCTGAAGAAGTTAATGAGGTGAGGAAAGATGCGATAGTAGCAACTGGAAGATCTGATTACCCGAACCAAGTAAATAATTTACTTGGATTTCCTTATATTTTTAGAGGTGCTCTTGATGTAAGAGCTAAAACAATTAATGAGGAAATGAAAGTAGCTGCGGCTAATGCAATTGCAGCCTTAGCGAGAGAAGATGTTCCTGACGAAGTTGCAGCAGCAATGGGTGGTGGGGAAAGACCTAAATATGGTAAGGAATATATTATTCCATCAACATTTGATCCTAGATTAATCAGCGTAATTCCAGTAGCTGTTGCAAAAGCTGCAATGAAAAGTGGAGTTTCAAGGAAAAAAATCGATGATTTTGAAATTTATAAAGAAAAACTTAAACAAAGATTAGATCCTTCAGTTACAATTTTACAAGGTATAAATAATCAAATTAAAAAAACACAAAAAAAAGTAGTTTTTGTTGATGGAGAAGATGAAAATACATTAAAAGCTGCAATAGCATTTAAAAATGGAGGTTTGGGAATTCCAATTTTAGTTGGGAAAAAAGAAAAAGTAAAAGAGAGACTAAAAGAAATTGGACTAAGTGAAAATTTTAATATTGAAATAGTAAATTCTACAAATAGTAAAAAAAGAGAGAGGTATAAAAATTTTTTATTTAAAAAGTTACATAGATCTCAAGGTTTATTAGAAAGAGATTGTGACAGGCTAATAAGAAATGACAGAGTAATATGGGGATGCTGTATGGTTTCATGTAATGATGCAGATGCAATGGTTACAGGCAATACTAGAAGATATGCACAATCTTTAGAAAAAATAACAAAAGTTGTTGAGCCAAGACCAGGTGAAATTATGTTTGGATTAAATATGGTAGTAAATAAAGGTAAAACTGTATTCATTGGAGATACAAGTGTAAATGAATACCCAACATCTAATCAATTAGCTGAAATAGCAATATCAGCCGCTAGAGTAGTAAGACTTTTTGGATTTGATCCAAAGATTGCATTTCTATCACATTCTACGTTTGGACAGCCACTAACAAGTAGAACAAAACATATAAGAGATGCTGTAGAAATATTACAAGATAAAAAAGTAGATTTTCAATTTGATGGTGACATGCAGCCAGATGTAGCATTAAGTGAAGAATATAAGGATTTATATCCTTTTTCTGGCATTGTTGGAAATGCAAATATATTGATTATGCCAGGTCAACATAGTGCTGCTATCTCTTACAAAATAATGAAAGCTCTAGGAGGAGCAAAAGTAATTGGGCCATTATTAATTGGTCTTGGACAAGCAATCGAAATCGCACCTTTAAGATCGTCTACTTCAGATATTCTAAACTTAGCATCTGTTGCTGCTTACTCATCAGGAGTAATTGATTATATGAAAAAAAATTAATCTTTTTGTACTCTCAAATCTTCTGCAATAAGAATACTAGAAATTATGTCTTTAACATCTAATATTTGCTTCGCTTCGCCTATTACTTCTTTTCTTTCATCTTTGTTTTGAGCTATTCCATAAATATAAATATTTTTTTTATATGTATCTATATTATAATTTACTGCTTTTATTTTTTTATTAAAAATTAAGGCTGATCTTAATTGAGATGTGATTAATAAATCTTTTGCAGACTGTTTAAAACTAAATTTTTCTTTAATTTTTAAATCATTTTTTACTGATCTGGCTCCTTTTGTTTCCCATGCAAGTTTTGTTATCTTTAATTTCTCTTCTGGAGCATCCACTTTTCCTGTGATAAAAATTCTTCCATCCAAAACCTTTGATTTAACAGATAAAAAATAATTTTTATTCATTGCTAATAGCCTAGTTTCTAAACTTTTATCCATAATTGAGTCGTCTATTTGGGTTCCTAAAGTTCTTGGATCCATTGCTATACTTACACCTGTTCCAAAAACACCTGAGCTAGAAGTTCCTACGCATCCAGATAGTAAAATAAAAAAAGCTAAAGATATAAAAATTTTAATTTTCATTTTTTAAAAATAAACAATAATTGTAAATTTCTTTTTTTGAAACATTTTTTTCTTCAACAAAAATCTTTGTAATATCTTTGATTGAAATTTTTTTAAGAAGTTTTTTAATTTTTTGTTTATCTGATTCGGTCAAACTTTTTTTTTTAATTTTTTCATTTGAAATTATTACTGTAATCTCTCCTTTTAGTTCAGTTTCAAACTCTTTAAGATTATCAACTAAATTTCTTATATTTTCTTCATATAACTTGGTAATTTCTCTACAAATTAAAATTTCTCTTCCCATGAAATATTTTTTTATTAAATTAATTATTTTATTAATTTTTTTCGCAGATATAAAAAAAACTATTGAGGAATTAATTTTTGATATATTTTTAAAATCTTTTTCTATTTGTGATTTTTTTTCTGGTAAGAAACCGTGAAAATAGTAACTATCAGTAAATCCACTTATTGAAACTGCAGAACTAACTGCTGATGGACCTGGTATTGAAAATACATCTAAATTATTATCTATGCAATTTTTAATTAAAATATTTCCAGGGTCTGAAATTGTTGGAGTACCTGCATCTGATATAAGAGATACTATTTTTTCTGATTTTAAAATACTTAAAATTTTATTAATATTTTTTTTTTCATTAAACTTATGATTTGAAATAAGCCTATTATTAATTTTATATTTTGATAAAAGTTTACCTGAAACTCGAGTATCTTCGCATAATATAAAATCTGAGGATTTAAGTACTTCTAATGCTCTTAAAGTAATATCTTTTAAATTTCCTATTGGAGTAGAAACAATATATAAACCTTTTTTTATCTTATTTTTGTCTATATCTGGATACATTAATTTAATTAAATATAATAATACAAAAAAAATGAAATCAATATTTAAATTTTTATCATTAGTTATAATAATTTTCTATTCATTTAACCAAGCTGCATTTTCTCAGGAAAAAATAAGAATAGGATTAATAGTGCCATTATCAGGAGAATATAGTGACATTGGTCATTCAATTCTTAATTCTGTAAGATTGGCAATAAACAAAATTGATAATAATAAAATAGAAATTTTTCCTAGAGATACTCGTGCTGATTCAATTGTTGCTTTGAAAGTTTCTAAAGAATTATACGAAAAAGGTATAAGAATAATTATAGGGCCATTGTTTAATGATAATATAATTAATTTAGAAAAACTCAGTGACATTACTTTTATATCTTTAACAAACAAAATTTATAATAATCCAAAAAATGTAATTAGTGCAGGGGTTAATGCAATCTCTCAAATAAATACTATTAAAAAATTTCAAAAAAATAATAATATTGAAAGAAGTATATTTTTAATTCCTAATAATAGTAATAAAAATGAAATTAAATATGCAATAAATAAAACAAAAATAGTTCTTAAGGATATTTTTGAATATGATACTGATCCTACGCTACTAACTTCTCAAATTGAAAATTTAACAAGATATCGACAAAGAAAACAAAATTTACTAGATGAAATTAAAAGATTAGAAGAATCAAGTGAGATCAATAGAAAAAAAAAAATCGAAAAATTAAAAAAAAGAGACACCTTAGGAGGTATTAACTTTGATTCTGTTATTATTGCAGATTTTGATGAAAGTTTAAAAAGTGTAGCAACCTCTTTACTTTATACTGATATTTCATCAAAAAGAATTAAATACATTACATTAAACCAATGGTTTGATAAATCATTACTTAAAGAAAAAAATTTACAACCAATTTATTTTCCATCTATTAATAAAGATAACTATGAAAATTTTATTCAAAGTTATCAATCAAATTACAATTCTTATCCCAATCAAATTTCTTTTTTAAGTTATGATCTTGTAGGACTTGTATATTATTTATTATATAAAAACGATTTTATTTTTGATGAAAAAATATTTTTCAAAAAAAATAAGTTCAAGGGAAAAATTGGAGTTTTTGAAATTAATCAAAATAAAATCACACATCAATTGAATTTTTATAGTATAGAAGGCGGAAAATTTAAAAAAATTTTCTAATTTTTTTGAAAGCTTTAGATCTATGATCAATTTTAAATTTATTTCTTGGTTTCATTTGCCCAAAAGTTTTAGATCTCCCAAAAGGAATAAAAATTGGATCATATCCAAAACCATTTTTTCCTTTTTTTGATTTAGAAATTTTTCCCTCAACAACTCCTGAAACATTTTTTATAATATTATTTGGCCAATAAATTGAAAGTGAGCAAATAAATCTACATTTTATTCTTTTAGTTTTCCAATCCTTGTCTTTTTTATTTAGTTTTGAATAAATTTTTTTAATTGCTAAATTAAAATTATTTTTTTTTCCTGCCCATCTTGATGAATAAATACCAGGTGATTTATTAAGTATATCTATTTCAAGACCCGAGTCGTCAGCTAAACAAATTAATCCTGTTTTTTTGGAGTAAAATTTTGCTTTTATTATTGAATTTTCTCTAAAAGACTTCCCGGTTTCTCTCGGACTTTTCAAATTAAATATTTTTGGTGTATAAATTTTAAGTTTTTTTGGTAGTAAATCCTTAATTTCCTTTAATTTTCCTTGATTATTTGAGCCTATTATTAGTTCAATAATTTTTTTTTTTTGCATCTAGAATTTACAGTTTTTCATACCATATACAATTATATGGAAAAAGAAGAAACAATAAATCCAGATATAGAAAATAAAGATATACCTAAAGATGAGAATGGTAATAATCTAAATGAAAGCAAAGAAGAAGAGATATCAATAGAGGATCAAGTTAAAAATTTGGAAGATAAACTTTCAAGAACTTTGGCTGAAATGGAAAATCAAAGAAGAAGATTTGAAAAAGAAAGAGATGATGCATTTGAATATGGTGGATTTTCTTTTGCAAAAGAGGCTTTAAATTTAATTGATAATCTTGAAAGATCAAAAATATCTCTAGAAAATGATGAAGATTTAAAAAAAAATAGTTTATATGAAAAAATTTCAGAACACTTGGATATAATTTATAATGATACGCTTTCGATTTTTAAAAAAAATAATATAGAACAAATTAAATGTATAAATAAAAAATTAGACCCTAATTTTCATCAAGCAATGTTAGAAATTGAAGATGATACTAAGGAGCCAGGAACCATTGTACAAGAAATACAAAAGGGTTTCTTATTAAAAGATAGATTACTTAGACCCTCACTTGTAGGAGTGTCTAAAAAACCCCATAAAGAAGAAAATAAAGACAATAAAATCAATGAAAATAAGGAAAATAAGGAGAAAAAATAAGCACCAAGACAACTTGTACAATTAAAAATAACACTTATATGAAATCGAGGTATTTATAAAATGAGCAAAGTAATAGGAATAGATTTAGGAACAACAAACTCATGTGTATCTATAATGGAAGGTACACAAGCAAAAGTTTTGGAAAACGCCGAGGGTGCAAGAACAACACCATCAGTAGTAGCTTTTACTGATAACGATGAAAAATTAGTTGGTCAACCTGCAAAAAGGCAGGCAGTAACCAATCCAGAAAATACAATTTTTGCAGTGAAAAGATTAATAGGAAGAAATTTTAGTGATTCATCTGTAAAAAAAGATATTGAAACTTCACCATTTAAAATTGTTAACTCTGAAAAAGGTGATGCCTGGATAGAAGCAAAAGGACAAAAATATTCACCTTCACAGATTTCTGCATTTGTTTTACAAAAAATGAAAGAAACAGCTGAAAAATATTTAGGCCAAGAAGTTAGTAAAGCTGTAATTACAGTACCTGCATATTTTAATGATGCACAAAGACAAGCAACAAAAGATGCTGGTAAGATTGCAGGTTTAGAAGTTCTAAGAATTATAAATGAACCAACTGCAGCATCTTTAGCATATGGATTAGATAAAAAAACAAATAAAAAAATTGCAGTTTATGATCTGGGTGGAGGTACTTTTGATGTTTCTATTCTTGAATTAGGAGATGGTGTATTCGAAGTAAAATCTACAAATGGTGATACCTTCCTTGGAGGAGAAGATTTTGATAACACAATTGTTGAATATTTACTGAATGAATTTAAAAAAGAAAGCGGTATTGATTTGAAATCTGATAAGTTGGCTTTACAAAGATTGAAGGAAGCGGCTGAGAAAGCTAAAATAGAATTATCATCTGCCACTCAGACAGAAATCAATCTTCCATTTATTACTGCTGATAAAACTGGGCCAAAACATATAAACTTAAAAATGACTAGAGCAAAATTAGAAGCTCTAGTTGAAGATTTAATTTCTAGAACAATTCCACCGTGCAAAACAGCGCTTAAAGATGCTGGACTATCTGCAAGTGATATTAGTGAGATAGTTTTAGTAGGTGGAATGACAAGAATGCCTAAAGTAATAGAAGAAGTAAAAAATTTTTTTGGTAAGGAACCCAATAAATCTGTAAATCCTGATGAGGTAGTTGCAATGGGAGCAGCTATTCAGGCAGGAGTTTTACAGGGAGATGTTAAAGATGTTTTATTATTAGATGTAACTCCTCTTTCTCTCGGAATTGAAACACTGGGTGGTGTATCAACTAAACTTATTGAGAAAAATACAACAATACCTACAAAAAAAAGTCAAGTGTTCTCGACCGCAGAAGATAATCAGCCAGCCGTATCTATTAGAGTATTACAAGGTGAGAGAGAAATGGCTTCAGATAATAAAATACTTGGAAATTTTGAGTTAGTAGGTATAGCTCCATCACCAAGAGGAGTTCCGCAGATTGAAGTAACATTTGATATTGATGCAAATGGAATTGTAAATGTCTCTGCAAAAGATAAAGGAACTGGAAAAGAACAAAAAATTCAGATTCAGGCCTCAGGTGGCTTAAGTGATGACGAAATTAATAAAATGGTTAAGGATGCAGAGTCAAATAAAGAAGCTGACAAAAAGAAAAGGGAAGCTGTCGATGCAAGAAATCAAGCTGATACTCTATTACACTCAACTGAAAAAAATCTTAAAGAACATGGCGCCAAAGTTTCTGAAGCTGATAAAAAAGCTATAGAAACTGCTTCATCAAATTTAAGAAACTCTCTAAAAGGAACTGATATTGAGGATATTAAAAAGAATACACAGGACTTAGTACAAGCATCAATGAAGTTAGGTGAAGCAATTTATAAATCACAGCAAAGTGGTAAACCTGGTGATGCGCCTAAAGACGCAAAAGAGGAAGGGAAAAAAGACGAAAACGTTGTTGATGCAGACTTCGAAGAAGTAAAAGACGAAAATAAAGAAAAAAGCGCCTAAGCTAGCAACAATTATTTGTCTGTAATTAGTTATGGCAAAAAGAGATTATTACGAAGTCTTAGGTATTAATAAAAGTTCTTCTGCAGACCAGATAAAATCAGCTTATAGAAAATTAGCAGTCAAGTTTCACCCTGATAAAAATGAAGGTGACAAAGGTGCTGAAGAAAAATTCAAAGAAGCATCTGAAGCTTACCACGTTTTATCAAACCCTGAGAGAAAACAGAACTACGATAATTTTGGTCATGCTGCTTTTGAAAATGGAGGTGGTGGAAGAGGAGGATTTGGAAATTTTGATTTCTCTAGTCACTTTTCAGATATATTTGAAGATTTTTTTGGAGAAGGTTTTGGAGGTGGAGGAAGAAGATCTAGAAGATCTAATAATAGAGGTTCGGATCTTAGATATGATCTATCAATTACTTTAGAAGAATCTTTTACTGGAAAAAAAAAAGATATTAAATTTTCTACATCGGAAAAATGTGACACTTGTAGTGGTAGTGGTTCAAAACCAGGACATAATGCAGGTACTTGCTCTATGTGTGGGGGGCATGGACAAGTAAGATCTAGCCAAGGATTTTTCACAGTTCAACAAACTTGTCCTCAATGTTCTGGATCAGGTGAACAAATTACTAATCCATGCTCAAGTTGTAGTGGACAAGGTAAAAAGCAGGCTTCAAAAAGATTGTCAGTTACAATACCTAAGGGGGTTGACGATGGTACAAGAATTAGACTCGCAGGCAAAGGTGAGGCAGGATCAAGAGGTGCTAGTAATGGTGATCTATACTTATTTATAAATGTTTATTCACACGATTTATTTAAAAGATCAGAGGAAAATTTATTTTTTGAATGTCCAATATCTATTGCTGATGCAGCATTAGGAACATCAATAGAAATACCAACTATCGATGGAGGAAAAGCAAAAATTAAAATTCCATCTGGAACACAAAGCGGTAAACAATTTCGATTAAAAGGAAAAGGAATGCCCTTCATGAGGGGTAGCGGAAATGGTGATCTTTATGTTCAAGTGAATACTGAAGTTCCTGTGTCTTTAAATAAGGAGCAAAAAGAACTATTAGAAAAATTTAGACAAATAGAAAACGAGAAATCGAATCCGAGTATTAAAAAATTCTTTCAAAAGGCCAAGAGTTTCTGGAAAAATTAAATGAATTTCGATCAGCTAGTTCCAGCAATTTCTTTAATTGCTGTTTTGATATTAGTACTGCCTGCGTTTTTAAGAACTAATTCAAAATTGAAGCAGTTTTTAACAAATTTATCTATTTGGGCTATAATTGTTATAGTTGTTATGGTACTTTTATATTTAATCTTATAAATGAAAAAAATTAACTTAGCTATAACAGGATGTATGGGCCGAATGGGCCAACAAATTATTAAATCAGCAAAGTCAGATAAAAATTTTAGATTAGTAGCCCTTACTGAAAATATAATTGTTAATAAAAAAATTGCTGGAATTAAACCAAGTCTAAATTCAGAGCAAGCCTTTAAAAAATCAAATTTAATAATAGATTTTACAGTCCCTAAATGCACATTTGAAGTTTTAAAAATTGCATCAAAACTTAAAAAAAGAGTAGTTATAGGAACAACTGGATTTTCTAAAAAAGAAGAATTTTTAATCAAAAAATATGCAAAAGAAATACCAATACTTAAAGCAGGGAATATGAGTTTAGGAATAAATTTATTAATGTATCTAACTGAAATTGCTTCTAAATCGCTTGGAAATAACTTTTTAAGTAAAGTTTTTGAAATTCATCATAAACATAAAAAAGATCATCCTTCAGGTACAGCTTTAATGCTTGGAAAAGGAATAGCTATTGGCAAAAGAAAGGATTTTTATAGTTTGATGGGTAAAAAATATTTAAACAAAAAATCTTTTCCTTATGGTAAAAAAATTAATTTTAATTCACTAAGAAAAGCTGAAGTTGTGGGTGAGCATGAGGTCACTTTCTCAAGTGGTAAAGAAATAATTACATTAAACCATGAAGCTTTTGATAGAGCGCTTTATTCAGAGGGCGCTTTCGCAGCAGCTAAATGGTTAATGAAAAAAAAACCTGGTCTTTATTCAATGAGAGATGTTTTGAACTTTAAATGAATGAAGTTCAAAGATCTAAATTAATATTAAAAATTCTAAACAGAATTTATCCAAAAACAAAAATTCCTTTAAAACATAAAAATAAATTTACCCTATTAATTTCTGTTTTGTTATCTGCACAAACTACAGATGTTAATGTAAATAATGTTACTAAAGATATTTATCCAAAATATAATAAGCCAGAAGACTTTGTAAAACTAGGAAGAAAAAAAATCGAAAGACTAATTAAAAGTATAGGTATTTTTAGAGTAAAGGCCAAAAGTGTTTATTTACTATCAAAGCAACTTATAGAAAAACACAATGGAAAAGTTCCTAATAATTTTGAGGAACTTGAAAAATTGCCAGGTGTGGGTCACAAAACCGCAAGTGTAGTAATGGCTCAAGGATTTGGTCATCCAGCTTTTCCAGTTGATACACATATTCATCGACTAGCACAAAGATGGGGCTTAACTAATGGTGAAAATGTTGTGCAAACTGAGAAAGATTTAAAAAGATTATTTCCTAAAAAAAGTTGGAACAAACTACATCTTCAAATAATTTACTATGGAAGAGAGCACTGTAAAGCTAGAGAATGTTATGGTTTATCTTGTAAAATCTGTACTACTTGCTATCCTAATAGAAAAAAACCTCTAAAAACAAAGAAAGCATAACAATGAAAATATTAGGCATAGGAAACGCAATTGTAGACGTGATTTGTAAAGTTGAAGACGATTTTATTTCAAAAAATGGTTTAACTAAAAGTACTATGAAATTAATTTTTGATGAAAAAGAATTTCAAACTTTACTATCAACTCTTAAAATTGAAAAAACTGTCTCAGGAGGTTCAGTTGCTAACTCAATAGTTGGTTTGTCTCAACTAGGAAATGAAGTAGGCTTTATAGGTAAAGTTAGCGATGATGAATTAGGCGGTAAATATGAAGAGGGTTTAAAAAGTGAGAATGTTAAATATATTTATAACAAAAAAAAAGAAGAGCTTCCAACTGGAACATGCCTAATTTTGGTAACACCAGACTCAGAAAGAACTATGTGTACATTTTTAGGTACTGCAGGAAAAATTAACGAAAATGATGTTAGCTCTGACGCAATTAAAAAAAGTGAAATTATTCTCCTTGAAGGTTATCTTTGGGACGAGGGAGACCCAAAAAAGGCTTTTGAAAAAGCAATTCAAAATGCAAAAAAAGTTGCTATGTCTTTATCAGATCAATTTTGTGTTGATAGACATAAACCTCACTTTTTGGAATTAGTTAGGAACAAACTTGATATTACATTTGCTAATGAACAAGAAATAATGTCCTTAATTGATGCAAAAAATTTTGATGATGTAATAAATTTTTCAAAGTCTCTTGGAAAAATTATTGTTGTAACTAGAGGAGAAAAAGGTGCGGTAGCAATAAATGGGGACGAGGTAGTTGAATGTGGTATTAAGCAGGGTTTAAAGGTTGTTGATTTAACAGGTGCTGGAGATCTTTTTGCGGGCGGTTTTCTTCATGGACATGTAAATAATATGTCTTTAAAGCAAAGTTTAGAAAAAGGTACAGAGATGTCATCTAAAGTTATTCAACAAATTGGGGCTAGACTATAAATATTATTTTTTTTTTCTTTTAAAACTTCCCTTGCCCTTTTTTGGTTTAATAATTCTTGGTTTATACTTTTTAGACATTAAATCCTTGGCGATAAAATTTTTCTTTTTCATTTAATATACCGTATATCCATTTTTTTGACTTATTAAAAAATTTTCATCATTAAAAATATCTTTAATTTTTTTTCTTAATCTGTAAACATGTGTCTCAACTGTATGAGTTTCAAGTTCAGATAAATAACCCCAAACTTCTTTTTGTAAAACTTCGATTTTTTGAGGTTCACTTTTTGATTTTAAGAATAAAATTATATTAACTTCTTTTTCAGTTAATCTTAAGCTTTTTCCAGATCCTGTTATTTCTCTAGAATTTAAATCTAGTATATATTTTTTTAATTTAATCTCTGATTTAAAATTATATTCTTGTTTTAACAGGTTAACATTTAAAATTTCAATCAATTTTTCCATTTTTATAGGATAATTTTCTATTTTTATAATTCTATTAAAATTAGTATTTAGTAAATATTTTTTTAAATTATTTTTTTTTTTAACTAATATTAAATAATTGCCATACTTATTCTCATCAAATATCAGTTCTTTATTAATATTATTTACTGAAATTAAATTAAATTTAAAAATTTCTTTGATTTCATTTAAAATATTAAACATTTCTTCAAAATCATAAATTATGATATTTTGAGAGGTCATATAAATTATGTTAATTAAATTAAAAAATAAAGATACGCTAATTATTGATGATTTTAAACTTAAATGCTGCATAGGTAGAAAGGGCCTTAAAAATAAAAAAAAAGAAGGTGATTTTTCAACACCAAAGGGTATTTTTAAATTAGGACCTGTTTATTATCGAAACGATAGAGTTCCAAAACCTATAACTAAATTAAAATGTTATAAAATTAAAAAAAACATGGGATGGTGTAACGATATAAAAAGTAAATATTATAATCGTAAAATAACTATTCATAAAAATATTAAGCATGAAAAAATGTTTAGAAGAGACTCTAAGTATGATTATGTAATTCTAATTAATTATAATTATAGTAAGCCAATTTCTGATAGAGGTAGCGCTATATTTATGCATTTAACTAATAACTATAAACCGACTGTTGGTTGTATTGCTTTGAAAAAAAATGATCTTCAAATTATTTTAAAATTAATTGAGAAAAATTCAAAAATTGAAATAAATTAATTTCTTTGACCAAAAATTTTAGATCCAATTCTGAGATAGGTAGACATATAATTTGTGGCAATTATATAATCATTTGACATGCCCATACTCAGCTCGGAAATATTAAAGCGATCATTTAATTCTTTCATTTTGGAGAAATATATGTTTGGATCTTTTTCATCAGGTGGCAAGCACATTGTACCTATTATTTCTAGTTCTAACTTTTTACAATATTCATAGAATGGCTCAAACTCATTTATCATTATCCCTGACTTTTGTGACTCATTACCTATATTAATTTGAATAAATATTTTAGGTTTTTTATTTATTTTTTTTTGCTCAGTTGAAATTTTATTTGCCAATTTCATGCTATCTAAAGAATGTATATAATCAAATATTTTTAAAGCGTGTTTAACTTTATTACTCTGAAGCTTGCCGACCATATGAAGTTGGATTTTAGTATTTTTGGATTTAATTTCAGGCCATTTTTCTAGGGCTTCTTGAACCTTATTTTCCCCAAATTGAAAGTGCCCATGCTCAATTAATGGTAATATATGATCTATTTTAAAAGTTTTTGAAACTGCAATTATTTTAGGGGTATATGATTTATTATTTAATTTTATCTCTTCTTTGATATTAATTAAATTCTTAACAGTATCATGCATAATAAATTACCAAATATATATTACTTTATTAATGAATTTGATCCAAATCATATAAGTAAAATTGATAGGAATATTTCATTGATTTACAGAAATTATAAAAAAAAAATAGACGAAAATCTAATTAAAAAAATTAAATATTTTTGTAAAAAGAAAAAAATTAAATTTTTTTTATCAAATAACTTCAAATTAGCTATTAAGCTTGACCTTGACGGTGTATATTTACCTTCTTTTAATAAAGATTTTAGACATAACAATTATTTACTTAAAAAAGAATTTATAGTTCTTGGATCTGCACATAATTTAAAAGAGATTAAAATTAAGGAAAAACAAGGTGTAAAAGCAATATTTATAAGTTCAGTTTTCAGAAAAAAAGGTTCCTATTTAGGAATAAATAAATTTAACAATTTAAAAAAACATACATGTAAAAATGTAATTGCACTAGGTGGTATTAATAAAACTAATATTAAAAAACTAAAATTATTAAATATTTATGGTTTTGCAGGAATTGAACTCTTCTCAAAAAAAAACGGCCCCTTAAATTATTAAGGGGCCGAATATTTTCTAGTATAAAACTATATTAGAATGAGAAAGATAAAGTTACACCTTTTTCTTCTAAATCAACAGCAGTTGAAGAACCGTTGTCGTTTTCAGTTTTACCAGCATAAGCTTTAATACTCATAGAACCAGCAGTGTAAGATACACCAACACCTGATACTGTTTCATCAGCTGTTTTTGTAGACTTACCAAAATCAGTTTCTAATTGAGCGTATGATACTGATACTTGATCACTTAATGCAAATGAAACACCGATGTGCGTAGCATCTTCGTCGTCATTTGAAGTTGAAGCATCATCTACTTCGTTAGCTTGTGCAGCAACTGTGATTGAACCCATAGTGTATTTAATACCTACAGTTTCTTGATCAACACCTGCGTTAGCTTGCGCAGTAAGAGTTTCAGCAGCACCAGCTACAACTTGTAAACCATCAATTCCAGTATAACTTACTGAAGCTGATCTGTTTGTTCCACCAGTTGTTTTTGATGTATCGAAACTTAAAGTGATATCACCAACAGATAGATCATAACCAATGTAACCAGTTTGAGAAATACCTCTAGCCATACCATAAGCAGTTGTTGTTGCTGACATTGAGTATACAGCTGTATCAGCTGCAGGAACGATGTTCTTAACAGCTCTGATACCAGATCCACCAGCACTTTCACCAAAAGTGAATTTACCAGCATCACCCATATCTAGAGTAGCTTTAAGATCATCTAATACTCCACCGTAGTCTAGCTCATATGACATACCAACAGTCCAACCTTGATCAGTTTCACCTGATGCAGAGAACGTGATACTATCACCTAATGTTAAAGGGTTACCTGTAACTGTTGATGTATCATTAGTATCATAGCTTACTGCCCATGATCCAGATACACTCATGTCTGCAGCGTAACCAGTAGTAGCAGCTAAAGAACCTGCAAGTGCAGTTAGCCCTACTTTTTTCATTTTATTGTCCATAATTTACTCCTTTAATGTTATAATTAATTATAAACGTTGCTTTTCTAACAAAATTAGCTAATTCTTCCTTTAATAATATTGATAATTTATAATTTTTTATTAAACTGTTGCAAAAATACATCACAATTTTGCCTGAAAAAATTGGCTTTTCTGAATGATTAGAATAAATTCACCAATTACTGATTGTTTAAATTTATAATGCTATATGAAATGACTTCTAAATGAAAAAAAACAATTCCTACAATATTTTAATTTTATCTATTTTAGCATCTTTTTTAATTTTATTAAATTCTTGCTCAAGTAGAGGAAAAATATGGGACCCTGCTGATGCTAGAGAATTTCCCGCAGAACCAGAAAAAAGAGTTCAAAAGAATTTAGAAGAAGGCAGAGGTTTTAGAATTATGGATTTAAATAAAAAAGAAGGTGGCGGATCATTTGAATTTGCTACTTCAAATGCTTTATGGAGAGCAACATTAGATATTTTAGATTTTATGCCTCTCGCAACAGCAAATTATAGCGGTGGTCTAATCATTACTGATTGGTATAGTGAAAATAATACTCAAAAAGAATCTGTTAAAATTTCTGTAAGATTTCTTGATAATGAAGTACGTGTAGATGCATTAGATATAAAAGTATTCCAAAAAAAATGTCAATCCTTTGATAGTTGTTCAATATCCGAAAATAAGGGAGTTTTAATTGGAGAATTAAAAAAGAAGATTTTACAAAAAGCTGCAATATATGACACTGAAATTAAAGCAATTCAAAAGAAAAACAGAAGAGTTCCGGAAGTCAAATTTCCTACAAAGAAAGAAAGACGTAATAAGAACAAAAAAAAGAATTAATATAGTTTAAAGTCAAATTTTCAAATATGGAGAGATACAATTTTAAGATTGTCGAAAATAAATGGCAGAACTTTTGGGAAAAAAAAAAAGTATTTAAGTCAAAATTAGATAAATCTAAAAAAAAATTTTACTGCCTTGAAATGTTTCCCTATCCTTCGGGAAAAATTCACATGGGACATGTCAGAAATTACACTATAGGTGATGTTTTAGCCCGTTATAAATCTATGAAAGGGTATAATGTTCTTCATCCTATGGGGTGGGACGCATTCGGTATGCCAGCAGAAAATGCAGCAAGAGAAAATAAATTAGATCCAAAGGATTGGACAAATAAAAATATTGATACAATGAAAAACCAACTTAAAAAACTAGGTTTATCAATAGATTGGGATAGAGAAATTTCTACATGCTCAGAGGATTATTATAAGCATCAACAAACATTCTTTTTAGAACTATATGAAAAAGGACTTGTATATAGAAAAGAAAACTATGTTAACTGGGACCCGATAGATGAGACAGTTCTTGCAAATGAACAGGTAATTGATGGAAAGGGATGGAGATCGGGTGCAATAGTAGAAAGAAAGAAATTAAGTCAATGGTTTTTCAATATTTCAAAATTTTCACAAGATTTGCTTGATGGTCTCGAAACATTAGATACTTGGCCAAATAAAGTGAAAACTATGCAAAAAAATTGGATAGGAAAATCATTTGGTAGTGAAATTGACTTTAAAATTGAAGGTAATTTACCTGTAGAAAAAATTAAATGTTTTACAACAAGACCTGATACACTTTTTGGACTATCATTTTTAGCATTATCGATTGACCATGAAATTTCAAAATTTTATGAGGATAAAGAAGAATTTAAATCTTTTAAAAATGAATGTTCTAAAACTGGCACAACTGAAGAAGCAATAGCTGTTGGAGAAAAAATAGGTTTTAAAACTAATTTGGTTGCCATAAATCCTCTTAATCCAAAACAAAAAGTACCAGTTTATTTTGCAAACTTCGTTTTGATGGATTATGGATTTGGAGCAGTCTTTGGATGTCCGGCGCATGATCAAAGAGACTTTGATTTTGCAAAAAAATATCACTTAGAAATAAAAACTGTTGTGAGACCAAAAACCGAAAAAGAAAATTTTAAAGTAGATAAAGAAGCATATCCTGGGCCAGGAGTAATTATAAATTCTGATTTTTTAAATGGTCTGGAAGCTCCTGAAAATTCTGTGATAGAGACAATCAATATTTTAGAAAAAAAAAAATTGGGAAAAAAACAAATAAATTATAGGTTAAAGGACTGGGGTGTATCAAGACAAAGATACTGGGGCTGTCCAATACCGATCGCATACGATGAAAAGGGTAATAGCGTCCCGATTCCTAAATCAATGTTACCGGTAAAATTACCAGAAAATATAGATCTTAATGTAAAAGGAAACCCTTTAGATGCTCAAAAAGACTGGAAAACAATAACAATAGATGGAAAAGAGCTTACTAGGGAAACCGATACATTAGATACTTTTGTATGTTCTTCCTGGTATTATTTGAGATTTTGTTCACCAAATGAAAATGAATATGGATTTACTAAAGATGAAATTGATTATTGGATGCCAGTAGATCAATATATAGGTGGTGTAGAACATGCAATTTTACATCTTTTGTATTCACGATTTTTTATGAGAGCTATTAGTTTTAAAAATACCGAATTTAATATAAATGAGCCGTTTCAAAGTTTATTTACACAGGGCATGGTTTGTCACGAAACTTACAAGGATAAAAACAATAATTGGTTAAGCCCTGAAGAAGTAGATAGTAAAGATGGTAAAAATTTTTATTTAAAATCTGATATTAA
>CACISU010000007.1 GCA_902589345.1 uncultured Pelagibacteraceae bacterium
AAAATCAGCTGACAAGTATCATGGAGTTTCAAAATTTAATATAAATACTGGAATACAAGAAAAATCAAAATCGAATGCTCCAGCATATACAAAAGTTTTTGCAAATACTCTTTTAAAACATGCAGAAAAAGATAGTAAAATTATTGGTATTACAGCAGCAATGCCATCAGGAACGGGAATGGATATCTTTGGAACAAAATTTCCGCAGAGAATGTTTGATGTTGGTATAGCTGAACAACACGCAGTTACCTTTGCTGCAGGTCTTGCAACTGAAGGTTTTAAACCATATGCAGCAATTTATTCAACATTTCTACAGAGAGCATATGATCAAGTTGTTCACGATGTTGCAATTCAAAGTTTGCCAGTCAGATTTGCAATTGATAGGGCGGGATTAGTTGGGGCAGATGGACCAACACATGCTGGCTCATTTGATATTACATATTTATCAACACTCCCTAATTTTGTTGTGATGGCACCAAGTGATGAGGCTGAATTAGTAAGAATGGTGAATACTACAGTTGATATAAACGACAAACCCTGTGCTTTCAGATATCCAAGAGGGAATGGAATAGGAGTAAATTTACCAAACATCAATGAAAAAATAGAAATTGGAAAAGCTAGAATTATTAGTGAAGGTAAAAATATAGCTTTATTAAACTTTGGAGCCAGAATGAATGAATGTTTAATTGCTAGTGAAAATGTTGCAAAAAAAGGAATTAATTTAACATTAATTGATGCAAGATTTGCAAAACCACTAGATGAAAAATTAATATGGCAACTAGCAACAGATCATGAAGCTATAATTACGATTGAAGAAGGCTCAATTGGAGGCTTTGGATCCCATGTAAGTCAGTTTCTTACTGAAAAAAATTTACTAGATAATAATTTAAAATTTAGATCAATGATATTACCAGATAGATTTATTGATCATAATAAACCAGATTTAATGTATAAATATGCTGGACTTGATTCTGCTAGCATAGAAACTAAAATTTTAGATACTTTAAATTCAAAGATTATTATAAAAAAAACTAATTAATTGCCACATTGAGCAATATTCATTAAATAGTGATCTAGAATTACACAATGCATCATTGCTTCACCAATTGGAACCGCTCTTATACCTACGCATGGATCATGTCTTCCCTTAACTGATATTGAAGTATTTTTACCAAATCTATCTATAGTTTGACGTTTTGTAAGAATGGATGAAGTTGGTTTAACTGCAAAAGAAATTATAATATCTTGTCCAGATGAAATGCCACCTAAAATTCCACCAGCATTATTTGATTTAAAATTTATTTTTTTTCCTTTTTTTAAAATTTCATCTGAGTTTTCTTCCCCAGTCAATTGTGCAGAATTCATTCCTGATCCAATATTTATACCTTTTACTGCATTAATACTCATCATAGCTGAAGCTAGATCCATATCTAATTTTGAGTATATTGGTGCACCTAATCCAATTGGAACACCTCTTGCTCTAACCTCTATTATTGCTCCACACGAAGATCCAGCCTTTCTAACACTTAAAAGATATTTTTCCCAAAGCTTTATTATTGATCTGTCTGGACAAAAAAATGGATTTTTAGAAATAAATTTATCATTCCACTTTTTAAGATCACAACCAAGTATACCAAGTTGTGTAACAGCTCCAATAACTTTATATTTTTTACCAATTTTATTTTCTAATACTTTTTTTGCTATAGCACCTGCTGCAACTCTTGCGGCTGTTTCTCTTGCTGATTGTCTTCCTCCACCCCTATAATCTCGAATTCCATATTTCTTGAAATATGTATAGTCTGCATGACCAGGTCTAAATTTATTTTTGATTGTTTCATAATCTCTTGATCTCATATCTTTATTATAAATAATCATTGAAATTGGAGTACCGGTAGTTTTACCTTCAAATATACCTGATAAGATATTTACCTTATCATCTTCTTTTCTTTGAGTTGTAAATTTTGACTGACCAGGCTTTCTTTTATTTAGTTCTTTTTGAATATCATCTTCCCTGATACTTATATTTGGTGGACATCCATCGACCACACATCCTATAGCTGGACCATGAGACTCTCCCCAAGTTGTGAAACGAAATAGCTTTCCAAATGTATTAAATGACATTAAATATATTATATAAATTATTTTGTTGAAATTATGAATCAAAAAAATTCGATGGGTTTAGACATTTGTTTTAAGGATTTGGATGATCCTATTCATCTTTTTAAAGAGTGGTTTAATGAAGCTAATAAAAGTGAATTGAATGATCCCAATGCTTTGGCCCTAGCTACAGCAGATAAATCAGGGATACCGTCTGTTAGGATGGTTTTATTAAAAGATTATAATGAAAATGGATTTGTGATTTATACGAATCTTGAAAGTCAAAAAAGCAATGAAATTAAAATAAATCCTGTGGCATCAATGTGCTTTCACTGGAAAAGTTTGTTAAGACAAATAAGAATTACTGGAAAAATATTCAAAGTATCTGACAAAGAGGCAGATGAATATTTTAATTCTAGAGATTATGAAAGCAGAATTGGAGCCTGGGCGTCAAAACAATCTTCAATGTTAGAGACCAGAAATCAATTGAGTCAAAAAATTAAGGAATTTAAAAAAAAATTCCCAGACAAAAATAATTTACCTAGACCTGATCATTGGTCAGGATGGAGACTTGATCCTTATAATTATGAATTTTGGCTAGATGGTGAAAATAGAATTCATCAAAGATTAAAATATTTAAAATCAGAAAATGGTAAATGGATAAGATCTTTACTTAGTCCTTAAAAGTTTCTTTCCAAAGAGAAAGAAGTCAAATTTTTTAATATATTTTTTTCTTTAGAATCTTCAAATACACTTAACGAGTTTGATGCAAGATTAATAAAATATTCAGCTTTCTTATAACATTCAAAAATAATATTATACTTTTTGATCAAAGAAAGTACTTTTTTAAAGTCATCTTCAGACTTTTCAGTTTTTTTAAAATATTCTTTAATTTTTAACTTTTCATCTTTGTTAGCTTTTTGACAGAGTAAAATTATCGGTAAAGTTATTTTCCCTTCATAAAAATCGTTACCAGTTTCTTTTCCAAAAATATTTAAATCTGAGTTATAATCCAATGTATCATCTGCTATTTGGAAAGTTAATCCAAGATTTTTTCCATAAAATTCCAAAGCATCTTTTATTTTTTTTTCTTTATTAACTAATATTGATCCTACTTTAGTTGCAGCAGAAAATAATGACGCTGTTTTAGCAGATATAATTTTTAAATATGTTTCTTCTAACATATCTATCTCACCACGATGTTGTAGCTGCAAAACTTCACCTTGTGAAATTTCTGCTGATGTTGAGGATAAAAGTTTTAATATCTCTAGGTTTCCATCTTCAACCATCATTTCAAAACATCTACTTAGCAAATAATCACCAACCAATATTGAAGATTTATTTCCCCAAACGTTATTTAAGGTTTTTTTCCCCCTTCTTATATCGCTATCATCAATTACATCGTCATGCATTAATGTGGCTGCGTGAATTAACTCTATGCATGCAGCAAGGTTTATATCCCTACTTCCTTTCGAATATCCGCAAAGTTTGGCCGATCCAAGAGTTAGCAAAGCTCTAATTTTTTTACCACCTGTTCTTAAATGATATTTGGTCATTTCTTCAACTAATTCAACTTTACTAGATAACTTCGACTTAATTTTTTCCTCAACAAGAATAAGCTTATCTTCAACTGAACCCTTAAGTTCAGAATATGAATTATTTACTCGGTTTTTTAGATGAACTACCGTTCCCATAAGATTAAAGTAGTACAATTAACGCAATATAACACTTAACAATTGACGCACCTTAAACTTCAACTATAAGGAGACTTTATATTAATCCAAAAATTTTATAAGCATTTATTATGTTTAAATTTTTCAAAAAAAAAAAAATAATTCCACATATTAAACTTAGCGGAGTAATAGGAAATGTAGGAAAGTTTAAGCAAGGAATAGATTTTTCTAGCCAAGAAGAAATTTTAAAAAAAGCTTTTGAAATAAAAAAAGCACCAGCTGTTGCCATTTCAATAAATTCTCCCGGAGGATCCCCAGTACAATCTCATCTTATCCACGATTACATAAGGTATTTAGCCAAAAAAAATAAGAAAAAAGTTATTATATTTACTGAGGATGTTGCGGCGTCAGGTGGATATCTAATTGCTTGTTCTGGTGATGAAATTTATGCAAATCAAAGCTCAATTGTTGGATCTATAGGTGTTATTTATTCATCATTTGGATTTAAAGATTTAATTCAAAAAATAGGAGTTCAAAGAAGAGTTTATACAGCTGGAAAAAATAAAAGTACACTAGATCCTTTTATGGACGAAAAAAAAGAAGATATAGAAAGATTAAAAAATATACAACTAGATTTACATAAAGATTTTATTGATGTTGTCGAGAAAAGTAGATCTTCAAAATTAAAAAAAGAATCTGGTATCGAATTATTCTCAGGCGAATTCTGGTCAGGAACGAAAGCTAAAGACTTAGGCTTAATAGATGGAATAGGAAATGCAAATGAAATATTAAGACAAAAATTTGGTGAAGAAGTTATAATCAAAAAATTTGAAAAATCAAAAGGGTGGTTAGCAAAAAAATTATCATCATCAGAAAATCATGCTGATAAGGTAATAAGTATTTTAGAGGAAAGATCTATCTGGCAAAGATATGGTTTCTAAAAAAAAAATTAAAAAAAAAATTTTTCAATCTTTTCAAGATACAATTCAAAGCTTGCAAAAATATTGGAGTAAACAAGGATGTGTAATTCTACAACCATATGATATGGAAGTTGGTGCTGGAACTTTTCATCCAGCAACTACACTAAGATCGCTCGGACCAAAACCATGGAGGGCAGCTTATGTTCAGCCTTCAAGAAGACCAACTGACGGTAGATATGGGGAAAATCCAAATAGGCTACAACATTATTATCAATTTCAAGTACTGATTAAACCATCTCCAGACAATATTAAAAAACTCTATCTTAATAGCCTAGCATCTGTAGGTATAAAACACCAAGATCATGATATTAGGTTTGTAGAAGACGACTGGGAAAGTCCGACATTAGGTGCAGCAGGATTAGGATGGGAAGTGTGGTGTGATGGAATGGAGATTACTCAATTTACATACTTTCAGCAAATGGCGGGCGTTGAATGTAAACCTATATCTGTTGAGCTCACATATGGTCTTGAAAGATTGTGTATGTTTACCCAAGGTAAAAAAAATGTTTTTGATTTAATTTGGAACGATGAGGGAATTTTATATAGGGACGTTTATTATCAATCAGAAAAAGAATTTTCCAAATATAATTTTGAGTTAGCCAATACAGAAAATTTATTTAAAATGTTTGATATGTTAGAAAAAGAAGTTAATAGTTTGATTGAAAATAAAATTTCATTGCCTGCTTATGATCAAAGTTTAAAAGCTAGTCATTTATTTAATATATTAGATGCAAGAGGAGTAATCAGCGTTGCACAAAGAGCAGAATATATTGCCCGTATAAGAGATATGGTTAAAAGTGTAGGACAAATTTGGCTTGAAAGCCAAAAATAAAATGCCAGAATTTTTTTTAGAGTTATTTAGTGAAGAAATGCCAGCAAACCTACAATCTTCTGCAAAAGATAATTTACTTACAAACTTTAAAAATTTTTTTGAAAAAGAGAATATTGAATATAAAAAAGATATAAAAGCGATCTCAACTCCAAACAGATTAATAATTTATTTTAAAAATATTAGTTCAGAAATAAATCAAAAATCAGAGGAAGTTAGAGGACCTTCAACAGAGGCAAATGAAAAAGCCATCTCAGGATTTATGAAATCTAATAAAATTCAGAGTAAAGATATTTATAAAAAAACTACAGATAAAGGTGAATTTTTTTTCTACAAAAAACCATCAAAAAAAATTAAGACAGTTGATTTATTAAATGCTCAAATACCTACAATACTTAACAAATTATCTTGGAAAAAATCTATGAAATGGGGAGAAAATGACTTGTATTGGGGTAGACCTTTAAAGTCAATTTTAGCTATATTTGATGGACAAAGTTTAAAGTTTAAGTTCCATCATTTGATAAGCACAAACACCACATTTATTGATAAAGAATTTGAAGAAAAAAAAAGGAGTTTTAAAAATTTTTCATCATATCTTTCATATTTCAAAAAAATAAATGTAATATTAGATAATGATTTAAGAAAAAACTATATTGAAAAACAATTGCTTAAATCAGCAAGAAGTAAAAATTTAATAATTGATATTAACAATAAACTAATTAATGAGGTTGTAGGTATTGTTGAAAAGCCTAAAATAATTTTATGTAGTTTTGATAAAAAATATTTAGATATTCCTAAAGAAATAATAATTATTACAATGCAACATCATCAAAAATATTTTCCTACCTATGACAATAAAGCAAACCTTACAAATAACTTTTATATAATTGCAGATTCTCAAGATCATAAAGGATTAATTAAAATAGGAAATGAGAGAGTTGTTGAGGCAAGGTTAAATGATGCAGAATTTTTTTGGAAAAAAAATAAATCTCAAAGTTTGGTAAAACAAGTATCAAAACTTAAAAATGTAAATTATTTTAAAGGGCTTGGAAGTTACTATGATAAGGTACAAAGAATTAAAAAAATAGGTGGTTTAATTTCAGATGAATTATTAATTAGTAAAGAAAAGATAGAAATAGCTTCATCAATATGTAAAGTAGATTTATTATCAGACTTGGTGGGAGAATTTCCAGAGCTACAAGGTGTTCTAGGTGGTTACTTTGCAGAGACACAAGGTTTTGAAAAAGAAGTTTGTTTTGCTATCAAAGAACACTACTTACCACACGGAACTGATAGTAAGATTCCAAAAAAACCTTATAGCATTGCACTTTCACTAAGTGATAAAATAGATACTTTAACAGGTTTCTTTGCAATAGGCTTAAAACCAACAAGTTCAAAAGACCCATATGCTTTAAGAAGGTTAGCCATAGGAGTAATTAAAATAATTTTAGAAAATAAAATAAAATTAAAATTAAGAGATTTTATTAATTATTCATGCCAATTATATATTGACCAAAATGTAGGCTTAGATATAAAAAATGTTAAAAAAGATGTTACTTCTTTTTTTCATGATAGATTTAAAAATCACATGAAGGATAATGGAGTTAGGCATGACATAATAGAATGTGCAATATCATCTTATAATTTAGATAATATTTTAAAAATTTATACAAAAGCTAATGTTTTAAATAAATTAATCTCTAAAGAAGTTGGAGCTGATGTAATATTTAGTTATAAACGTGCATTTAATATCTTAATTAATGAAAGTAAAAATATAGATACCGACGTATCTGGAAATGTTGACCCAGGGTTATTTAAAAATGATTTTGAGAAAATTTTGTATAAAAAAATTTATAATATAAGAAAAGATTTTACAAATGTTGGAAAAGAGGACGATTACAAAGGACTATTATTAAATTTAGCATCAGTAAAAAAAGAGGTAACCGATTTTTTTGAAAATGTTATAGTTAATGATAATGATATAAATATCAAAAAAAATAGGTTAGAGCTTCTAAAAATGCTATGTAAAACTTTTGATAATTATTTTAATTTTTCAAAGATTGAAAGCCTGTCATGAAAAAATTAGTATTTAATTTCAATTCTAAAGAAGTAAAAAAAATCAGACAAAAAAATAACATTTTAGGCGGCAAGGGAGCAAATCTCGTTGAAATGGGCAATTTGGGATTTCCAGTTCCATCAGGATTCACTATATCTACAGAAGCCTGTGAATTATTTTATAAAAACAATAAAAAAATTGTAAGCCCTTTATTAAATCAAATAAAAAAAGAGATAAAAATTATAGAAAACCAATCTGGAAAAAAATTTGGTCATTTAGATAACCCCTTATTAGTTTCTGTAAGATCCGGAGCAAGAGTTTCAATGCCAGGAATGATGGATACGATTCTTAATTTAGGGCTAAACGATAAAACAACAGAGGCCCTAGCAAAAAAGACAAAAAATACCAGATTTGCAAAAGATAGTTACAGGAGATTTATTCAAATGTACGGGAATGTTGTAATGGGAGTTGAAAATTATAATTTTGAAGAATTAATTGAAAATTATAAACTTACAAAGGGAGTATTGCTAGACACAGATCTTAATGCTGATGATTGGGACGGTTTAATTAAAGATTTTAAGAATATTATTAAAGAGAAATCGAATAAATTTTTTCCTCAAAATGTTAATGATCAATTAAAAGGAGCAATCTCGGCAGTATTTTTATCTTGGCAAAGTAAAAGAGCTAAAACTTATAGAAAAATAAATAATATACCGTCTGAATGGGGTACAGCTGTAAATATACAATGTATGGTTTTTGGGAATATGGGTAACGATTGTGCAACTGGAGTTGTTTTTACAAGAAACCCTTCAAATGGAACTGATGAGGTTTATGGTGAGTATTTAATTAATGCTCAAGGAGAAGATGTTGTCGCTGGAACAAGAACTCCACAATATATTACAAAAAAGGCTAGAAAAAATTCCAGTTCAAAAACTAAGTCCATGGAAGAGTCAATGCCCAAGATTTTCAAAAAGCTGAATAAAATTTTAAAAACATTAGAAAAGCATTATAGAGATATGCAAGATGTTGAATTTACAGTAGAAAATCAAAAACTATGGATCTTACAAACAAGATCAGGAAAAAGAACAGTAAAATCTGCCGTTAAAATTGCTGTAGATATGGTCAGAGAAAAATTAATTTCCAAAAAGGAAGCAGTGTTAAGAATAAACCCAAATACATTAGATTCACTTTTGCACCCTACTTTAGATGAAAAAAGTAAAATACAAGTTATTGCAAAAGGTTTGCCAGCTTCTCCAGGTGCTGCAAGTGGTAAAGTAGTATTCACCTCAGACGAAGCTGAGAGATTGAATGACATGATGCAAAATACAATTTTGGTAAGAGTTGAAACTTCACCTGAAGACATACATGGAATGCATGCAGCTAAAGGAATTCTTACATCAAGAGGTGGCATGACTAGTCATGCCGCTGTAGTTGCAAGAGGAATGGGACGTCCATGTGTTTCTGGATCAAGTGAAATAGAAATAGATTATGAAAATAATTTATTTAAGGCGAACGGTCGTGAAATTAAAGAAGGACAAATAATAACTATAGACGGCTCAACTGGTAGAATTATTTTAGGAGAAGTTAAGACTGTTAAACCTGAAATGTCCGGTGATTTTTCTAAATTAATGAGTTGGACAGATGGTTTTAGAAAATTAAAAATTAGAACAAATTCTGAAACACCTTTAGACAGCAAAATAGCTAGAGATTTTGGTGCTGAAGGAATAGGCTTGTGCAGAACTGAACATATGTTTTTCGATGAAGAAAGGATTTTATCAGTAAGAGAAATGATACTTTCAAAATCAAAAGAAGATCGTGCGAATGCTTTAAGCAAACTCCTGCCACATCAAAAAAAAGATTTTATCGAAATATTTAAAATTATGAATGGGCTTCCTGTTACAGTTAGACTTTTAGACCCTCCATTGCATGAATTTTTGCCCAAAAGTACTGTAGAGATTGAAGATGTTTCAAAATCTTTAAATTTATCAATAAAAGAAGTTGAAGGAAGAATAGATGAATTGCATGAACAAAATCCAATGTTAGGCCATAGAGGGTGTAGACTAGCTATTTCTTTTCCTGAAATTTATAAAATGCAAATTAGAGCTATATTTGAAGCATTGGTAGAATGTAAAAAAAGAAAAATAAAATCAACTATGCCTGAAATAATGATTCCGCTTGTTTCTACTGAAGCTGAAATAAAAATCATGAAAGAATTGGTAATAAGTGTTGCGAGAGAGGTTCAAAATGAAAATAAAACAAAGATAAAATTTCTAGTTGGCACAATGATAGAACTTCCTAGGGCAGCAATTAAAGCAAAAGATATTGCTAAGCATGCAGAGTTTTTTAGTTTTGGAACTAATGATTTGACACAAACAACATTTGGAATTAGCAGAGATGATAGTGGTAAATTTTTAAATGATTATATAGAAAATAAAATTTTTGACATCGATCCATTTATATCAATTGATGATGGGGTAGGTGATTTAATCAAAATAGCAGCAACCGAAGGAAAAAAACAAAATAAAAAAATCAAACTTGGAATTTGTGGTGAGCATGGAGGGGATCCAAAAAGTATAGATTTCTGTTCTAGAGCAGGTTTAGATTATGTTTCTTGTTCACCATATAGAGTTCCAGTTGCTAGATTAGCTGCCGCACAAGCACAACTAAAAAAACAGTAATTGGATTCTAGATCTCTAATTTTAAATCCATTCCCTGTATACTATGAGTAATACTTCCAATAGATACTCTATCAACACCAGTTGCGGATATTTTTTTTACATTGATTAAATTAATGCCACCAGAGGCTTCTGTTTCATAAAGTTTTTTAGCGAGTTTAACTCCTATTTTAAGGTTTTTTAGGTTCATATTATCGAACAAAACTCTATCAAATTTTAAACCGTTAATTTTTTTAAATTGATAAAGATTATCAACCTCAACAGTAATTTTTTTTCCTTTTTTTGATTTAATTGCTTTTTTGATAATTTCTTGAAAGTTTTTTGATGCAGCAATGTGATTATCTTTAATTAGAAATTCATCACTTAGATTAAATCTATGATTTGTTCCACCACCTAATTTTACTGCATATTTTTGGATTACTCTTAAATTTGGAATAGTTTTTCTTGTGCAACAAACTTTTGTACCTTTTTGAACTTTATTTACAAATTGATTTGTTTTTGTTGCAATTCCAGAAATATGAGAGAGAAAATTAAGTGCTACTCTTTCACCTATGAGTATATTTTTAATTTTACCTTCTATTATTGCAATCACTGAACCTTTGTTTACTAAAGATCCTTCTTTCTTCTTTGTGATAAATTTAATTCTTTTATCCAATAAATTAAAGGTTTGTCTTGCAAATTCTAAACCTCCTATTATTCCTTTTTGGTTACTTATTAATTTAACTTTTTTAGAAGAATTATTATCTAATAAATTTGACGTTATATCTCCAGAAGGATAAAGATCCTCTTTTAATGCTAATTTACACAAATCCTTTACCAAACTTTTACTTAATTTAATTTTTGACACAGATATTATCTGCCTATCTCTGCCATTCTCTCTACAGACTTTCTTGCTTTTTCTATTGTTTCAGAATCCATTATTAATTCATTTGTTTCTTTCTCTAAACAATCTAATATTTTTGGTAGTGTAATTTTTTTCATATGTGGACATAAATTGCATGGTCGAATAAATTCTACTTTAGGATTGTCGATTTGAACGTTGTCGCTCATTGAGCATTCAGTAACCATCATTACTTTTTTAGGCTGGTTATCTTTAACATACTTGATCATACCACTTGTTGATCCCGCAAAGTCGCTAGCCTGTATTACATCTGGCGGACATTCAGGATGAGCGATAATTTTTATACCAGGGTTATTTTTTCTTATTTCATTTATTTCTGAGTCATTAAACTGTTCGTGAACTTCACATGTTCCTTTCCAAGAAATAATTTCCACATCTGTTTGAGAAGCTACATATTTTGCTAAAAAATCATCTGGCAAAAATATAACTTTTTTTACTCCTAAAGATTGAACAATTTTGACTGCATTAGCTGATGTACAACATATGTCTGTTTCGGCTTTTACTTCAGCTGATGTATTAACATAAGAAACTACAGGAACTCCTGGAAATTTCTTTTTTAAATTTCTTACATCTTCACCTGTAATTGAAGCTGATAAAGAACAACCGGCATTCATGTCAGGTAATAAAACTTTTTTTTCAGGGCTCATCAATTTTGCTGTTTCCGCCATAAAATGAACTCCACACATAACAATTATATCGGCCTTAGTTTTTGCCGCTTCAACTGCCAGAGCAAGTGAGTCAGCTGAGAAATCTGAAATACCATGATAAATTTCGGGAGTTTGATAATTATGAGCAAGGATTACTGCGTTCTTTTTTTTTTTTAATTGATTTATTTTATGTATATAAGGTGCATGAGTTGACCATTCAATTTCTGGTATAACTTTAGAAACTTTTTGATAAATATGGTTTGTTGCTTTTCTAATTTCAGGTGTAAAATCCATTAATAAAATCTATCAAGTTGAAAAGAAAATGTCATTATTTTAATAGACGCATTTATGCGGCCATGCTGAAATTGGTAGACAGGCACGGTTGAGGGCCGTGTGGGCCTAGCTCTTGAGAGTTCGAGTCTCTCTGGCCGCACCATAAATAATATATTTTGTAATGTATCAAGGGGGCGTTCTGTTGCCAGGTGCCCCAGACCCCGTAACTTAATTAATAAATTAATTAAGCTGCAATTGCGTAACTTTCGTTAGCATTTATAATTTAGTCCATTACGGCGGAACAATACCGAACGAAAAAATAACCTTTAGACATCCGTCGAGTCTAGTTCACCCCCTTAAGTTGTATTTGGTGGAGGTGGTGGGTACTGCCCCCACGTCCGCAATGCTTATTACGAAATTCGTTTATCGTCATAGTTGGAAAACCAACATCTTTAATATAAAAGTAATTACAATAGATTCAATATATAATTCATGAAACTAACCAAAGAGCAAAAACAAGAAATAAGAGACCAGCAAAATCAAGAAAATAAAACAAAAAGAGTTACCGCTCCTGAGCTTGAAAAAATACTTTATGAGGCAATTCCAATTTTAGATCATGGATTTGTAAGAGTAGTTGATTACATGGGGGATGACAGCTCAATTGTTCAGTCTGCAAGAGTATCTTATGGAAAAGGAACTAAGAAAGTTTCTACTGACGAGGGCCTTATAAAGTATTTGATGAGACATTGGCATAGTACTCCATTTGAAATGTGTGAAATAAAATATCATGTAAAACTTCCAATATTTATTGCACGACAATGGATTAGACATAGAACAGCAAATGTAAATGAATATTCTGCCAGGTATTCAATTTTAGACAAAGAATTTTATTTACCATCTAAAGAGCATTTAGCTGCACAATCCCAAAGCAATAGACAAGGAAGAGGTGAGGTGTTAGAGGGCGATCAAGCTAAGAAAGTTTTAAACTTACTAAAACAAGACGCAGAACAAACATATGAAAATTATGAAACAATGTTAAATGAACGCTATGATGGAAGTGTAATTGATGAAAAAAATGTGGGTCTTGCAAGAGAACTTGCAAGAATGAATTTAACTTTAAATACTTACACCCAGTGGTATTGGAAAACAGATTTATTAAACTTAATGAATTTTTTAAGGTTAAGAGCAGACCATCATGCCCAGTATGAGATAAGAACTTATGCTGATGCTATGTTAGATACATTAAAAAAATGGGTACCCATCACATATGAAGCTTTTATGGATTATAGGGTTGGAGGAACAGAGGTTTCAGCTAAAGGAAAAATTTTAATTCAAAAGTTAATAAAGGGAGAAAAAATTACTTTAGAGAAAAGTGGTTTATCAAAAAGAGAATGGAATGAATTAATGCTTGCTTTTAACTTGAAAGATAATCTGATTTAATTTTTTCAGCTAAATTTAAATAAATTTTTGAGACTTCGTGACCAGGAATACTTTCAACAATAGGCTTTCCAAGGTCACCTTGTTTCCCTACTTCTGGATTAATTGGAATTTCACCTAAAAATTCTTTACTAAATTCTTTAGCAGTTCTTTGAACTCCTCCTTCTCCAAAAATAGAATATTTCTTACCATCATCACCAATAAAATGACTCATATTATCAATTAATCCAATTATTTTAACTCCAAGTTTATCAAACATTTTAATTCCTCTTTTTACATCTTGTAGAGCTAACTCTTGAGGAGTTGATACAATTATAGCTCCATCCATGTTAATTTCCTGTGAAAAGGTTAATTGAGTATCTCCAGTTCCAGGAGGCATATCAACTATGATGAAATCTAAATCTTTCCATGCAACTTTTTGAGTAAATGTTTTTATTGCACTTGTTACCATTGGTCCTCTCCATATCATTGGAGTTTGCTCTTCAGTTAAAAAGCCTATAGACATACATTGTATTTCATATTTATTTATTGGAATAAGAGTTTTTCCATCACTTTCAGGTTTTTGATTTATTGAAAATAGTCGTGGCAAAGATGGTCCATAAATGTCTGCGTCAAGAATTCCTACTTTGCAGCCAATTTTTTTTAGAGCTAAGGCTAAATTTGTCGCAAACGTTGATTTTCCAACACCTCCTTTTGCACTAGATATGGCTATAGTAAATTTTGTTCCAGGAATGGGGTTTTTTTTAAAGGTTTTGCCCTTGATATTGTTGTTAATTGTCGTTTTTTTATCTTCCATAAAATCAACTTACCTTGTTTTTAGCCATAAAGACACTATATAGAATGTCATATGATAATTTACAAAAACCAAAGTCCTTGGGGATCGCCGCCGCCTGGTGGAAATGGAAATGGTGGTTATAGAAGAGGCCCAACTCCTCCTGATATTGAAGAGATTATAAAAAAAATTCAAAGTAAAATTAATAAGTTCATGCCAGGGAAAGGCGGAAGTGGTAAGTCGATAATTTTAGGACTAGTTATTTTAAGTTTAATTTGGGTTGCAAGTGGTCTGTACAGAGTTTTGCCTGATGAGCAAGGAGTTGTATTAAGATTTGGAAAGTTTGTTAAAACTACTCAACCAGGTTTAAATTATCATTTTCCATTGCCAATAGAGTCAGTTCTTACTCCAAAAGTAACAAAGGTTAATAGGATTGACATAGGATTTAGATCAGAGAGAGACAGTGGTTTTACTTCAGGTGGTGGAGTAGCAGATGTACCTGAGGAAAGCTTAATGTTAACTGGAGATGAGAATATTGTTAATATTGATTTTTCTGTATTTTGGGTCATTAAAGACGCAGGAAAATTTTTATTCAAAATTCAAGACCCTCAAGGAACTGTAAAAGCTGCAGCTGAGACAGCAATGAGAGAAGTAATTGCAAGATCAAATATTCAACCAATTCTTACAGAAGGAAGATCCTTAATCGAAGCAGAAACAGAAGTAATTATTCAAGAAATTTTAGATGAGTACAATAGCGGTATTCAAATAACACAAGTACAAACACAAAAAGCTGACCCACCAGACCAAGTAATTGATGCATTTAGAGATGTACAGGCTGCAAGAGCAGATATGGAGAGATCTAAAAACGAAGCTGAAGCTTATGCAAATGACGTGATACCAAGAGCGAGAGGGGAAGCACAAAAAATATTACAAGCTGCAGAAGCTTATAAAAAAGAAGTTGTAGCAAAAGCAGAGGGTGAAGCTAGTCGTTTTGTAGCAATTTATACTGAATATGCAAAAGCAAAAGAAGTTACTCAAGAAAGAATGTTTTTGGAAACTATGGAAAAAGTATTAGCAGATATAAACAAAATTATAATTGATAAAAATTCAGGTTCTGGAGTGGTACCATATTTGCCATTAAAAGAATTACAAACAGGTACAAACTAATGAAAGCAAATAAAATCATATTACCTTTAATAATAGTAATTGCAGCAACTGCATTTTTTTCAATTTTTATTGTAAAAGAAATTAACCAAGCAATTGTTCTTCAGTTTGGTGACCCTAAAAGAATAATTTTAAAACCAGGTTTAAACTTTAAAATTCCTTTTATTCAGAACGTAGTTTTTTTAGATAAAAGAATATTAAATTTAGATACACCACCTGAAGAAGTTATTGCATCTGACCAAAAAAGATTAATAGTAGATGCGTTTGCAAGATTTCAAATAATAGATCCACTGAAGTTTTATATTTCAGTAGGAAATGAGAGAGTTGCAAGATCAAGACTATCTACAATTATAAATTCAAGAATAAGAAACGTTCTTGGTCAGCAAAGATTACAAACATTATTATCTGAAGATAGATCAAAACAAATGTCCTTAATTCAAGATGGAGTTAATAATGAAGCTGAAAATTTTGGAATAAAAATAGTAGACGTTAGAATTAAAAGAGCAGACCTGCCTCCAGCAAATAGTGAAGCAATTTATAGAAGAATGCAAACTGAAAGAGAAAGAGAAGCAAAAGAATTTAGAGCAAAAGGCGCAGAGATGGCAATTACCATCACATCTACTGCAGATAAAGAGGTTACAGTCATTTTAGCTGATGCTGAAAAACAATCTGAGATTATGAAGGGTGAAGGAGACGGACAAAGAAATAAAATCTTTGCCGATGCATTTGGAAAAGATCCAGAATTCTTTGCATTTTATAGAGCGATGCAGGCATATGAAAAATCTCTTATCGGCGGAGAAACATCTTTGATACTTTCTCCTGACAGTGAGTTCTTTAAATTTTTTGGAAATATAAAACCTAAAACACAATAAGTTTTATTTTTATGAGAGAATTGATCATAGCATTTGGTCTTTTTCTTTTTATAGAAGGTATTTTGTACGCCATATTTCCATCAAAAATGAAGAATATGCTTAAACGACTTAATGAAGTAAAGGATAGTCAGTTAAGATCAGGTGGATTATTATTTGCTGTAATAGGGTTTTTAATTATTTGGTATTTAAAAAAATGAGAAATTATTTAAGATTTTTTATATTAACAATTTTTTTTATCAGTTTTAATTTTGTTGCAAAAGCAGAAGATGTACCAACTTCCTTTGCAGACCTCGCTGAAAAATTAATGCCATCAGTTGTTAATATTTCAACAACACAAACAGTAACCACAAGAAGCAATCCTTTCCCTTTTCAATTTCCCCCAGGATCTCCGTTTGAAGATATGTTTAAAGAATTTGGAACTCCTCAGGAGAGGAAAGCAAGTGCACTTGGTTCAGGATTTATAATTGATAAAAAAGGAATTGTTGTTACTAATAATCATGTAATTCAAGGAGCAGAAGATATTGTGGTTATAGTTGATGGCAATAAAGACTATAAAGCAAAAGTTTTAGGTGCAGATCCAGGAATGGATTTAGCTGTTTTGCAAATAGAAACTGAAGAAAATTTTAAAGCAGTCCAATTTGGAAATTCAGATAACTCAAGAATAGGTGATTGGGTAATTGCAATTGGAAATCCGTTTGGATTAGGCGGAACAGTTACTGCAGGAATAATTTCTGCTAGAAATAGAAGCATTGGATTATCTAGGTACGAAGATTTTATTCAAACGGATGCATCAATAAATCAAGGAAATTCCGGAGGGCCTTTATTTAATATGGCAGGAGAAGTAATTGGAATTAATACTGCAATTTTAGGCCAATCAGGATCAATAGGAATTGGATTTGCAATTCCATCTAATAGTGCTCAAAGAGTAATTAACCAATTAATAGAATTTGGTGAAACCAAAAGAGGTTGGCTAGGAGTAAGAATTCAAGTTGTTACCCAAGACATAGTTGATGTTGAAAAATTAGATAAACCAAGAGGAGCTTTAGTAGTAAGTGTTGCTAAAGGAAGTCCATCTGAAAAAGGAGGGCTTATATCTGGCGATATAATTTTAGAATTTGATGGAAAAAAAATTAATGAAATGAAAGAGCTGCCAAAAATTGTAGCTCAAACAGACGTCGGAAAGAAAGTTGAAGTTAAAATTTGGAGGAACCAAAAAGAAATAACAAAAACAATTATTTTAGGAAGATTAGAAACATCAGAAGATTTTAAAACTGAAAAAGCAGAAAAACCTCAAAAACAAAAGACTACAGATATCAAGGGTTTAAAAATTTCTGTAAGAAAATTAACTAAACAGGATATTGAATCTAGAAATTTACCATCATCAACAACTGGAGCAGTTATAACTTCAATAGAAAAAAATAGTCCACTTAATTATCTAAGTATTAATAATATTATTATTGAAGCGCAAAAGAAAAAAATTAAAACTGTGGGTGATTTGCAAAATATTGTAAATTCTAGATTAAGGAGTTCTGACAAAACAATACTTATCGCAATAATTAATAATCAAAACCAAAAAAGATATATTGGTGTTAAATTAAAATAGAAATGGACATTAAGTCCAAAATAATATTAATTTCAGGACCAACTGCCTCAGGAAAAACTGAATTTGCAATTAAATTAGCTAAGAAAATTGAAGGAGAAATTATTAATGCTGATAGTATGCAAATTTATAAAGAACTTAAAATATTAACCGCGAGACCAAATAAAATAGATACAAAAAAAGTAAAACATCATTTATATGGTATTAAAAGTGTTAATAGTAAATTTTCTACAGGATCTTGGTTAAAAGAAGTAAAAAAAAAAATAAAATATATTAAAAAAAAAAATAAAATTCCAATTTTAGTTGGTGGAACTGGATTGTATTTTAAATCTTTAACAGAAGGCTTAGTTAAAATACCCAATATTCCAATTAGTTTTAGAAAAAATATAAGAAGTCTTCAAAATAAAATTGGCCAAAAAAAATTTTATCAAAAATTAATTAAAATTGATAATTCAGTTAAAGGCAGGATTGATCCAAATGATGTTCAAAGAACAATTAGGGCTTATGAAATAATGAAATATACTAAAAAATCAATTACAGAATGGTTCAAAAAAACAAAACCAATTTTTGATAATACTGTATTCGTTAAATATTATATAGAATATCCAAGAGATAAACTGCTTGATAAAATTCATAGCAGAATAGAAAGAATGTTTAATTTGGGAGCTATAGAAGAGGTCAAAAAATTTAATTATCTTAAAGTCAAAAAAGAAAATAGCGCCTCAAAGGTTATAGGTATTAGGGAGATAAATGATTTAATTGAGGGAAATAGCAATTTAAAGCAAACTAAAGAAAAAATAGCTATAAAAACAAGACAATATGCTAAAAGACAAATGACATGGGCCAGAGGACACATGAAATCTTGGCACACAATTCAGCCGAACGCCATTAATTCAGTTTTAAAAAAATTTAATTAATCATTACTTAAACTTGACCAATTAGCACAACTTCAGCTAGATTGGATAAATGTCAAAATTGTATTCAGGTGCTGAAATCGTTTTTAAATGCTTGGAAGACCAAGGAGTGGAGTTTATTTTTGGATATCCAGGCGGAGCAGTTTTACCAATTTATGATGAACTAAAAAATTATAATTCTGTAAAACATATTTTAGTTCGGCACGAACAAGGAGCAGGTCATGCGGCCGAAGGTTATGCAAGATCTTCAGGAAAACCAGGAGTACTTTTAGTTACTTCAGGACCAGGTGCAACAAATGCGGTTACCGCTTTAACTGATGCATATATGGATTCAATCCCATTAGTTTGTATTTCAGGTCAAGTTCCAACTCATCTAATCGGAACAGATGCATTCCAAGAGTGTGACACAACCGGAATAACGAGACCATGCACAAAGCATAATTGGCTTGTTAAAGATATAAATAAATTAGAAAAAACTATTCATAAAGCTTTTGAAGTTGCAACAACAGGAAGACCAGGACCTGTATTAGTTGATATTCCAAAAGATGTTCAATTTCAAAAAACAAAATACCAAAAATATAAAAAACCGAAAAAATTAAATGGTAAAACACATAGAAACTTTTCCCAAAAAGATATTGATGAGTTAATTCAATTAATGAGTAAAGCTTCTAAACCAATTTTTTATACAGGGGGAGGAGTTGTAAACTCTGGTCCAAAAGCAAGTGAACTTTTAAGAGAATTGGTAAATGCAACAGGTTTTCCAATCACTTCAACATTACAAGGGTTAGGGTCATACCCGGGTGATGATGGTCAGTTTTTAGGCATGCTGGGCATGCATGGATCTTATGAAGCAAATAACGCAATGCATGATTGTGATTTAATGATAAACATTGGTGCTAGATTTGATGATAGAATAACTGGCAAGCTAGATGAATTTTCTCCTAAATCAAAAAAAGTTCACATTGATATTGATCCATCATCAATAAATAAAAATGTTAAAGTAGATCTACCAATTGTGGGAGATGTTACAGAAGTAATTAATGCAACTATTAAAACAATAAAAAAAGTTAAACCTAATTTTGTAAAATCTAACAAACAAAAGATTTCCAAATGGTGGGAAAAAATTCAAAAATGGAGATCTGTAAATTCTTTTGATTATATAAATAGTACAGAAACTATAAAACCCCAATATGCTGTTCAAAGACTTTATGAATTAACCAAAGATAAGGATACCTATATTACAACTGAAGTCGGCCAACATCAAATGTGGGCAGCTCAACATTACAAATTTAACAAACCTAATCGCTGGATGACTTCTGGCGGATTAGGAACAATGGGTTATGGTTTGCCTGCTGCAGTAGGAGTTCAAGTTGCACATCCAAACAAATTAGTTGTTGATATAGCTGGTGAAGCTTCTGTTCTTATGACCATGCAAGAAATGTCAACTGCAGTTCAATATAGTTTACCGATTAAAATATTTATTTTAAATAACGAATACATGGGAATGGTCAGGCAATGGCAAGAACTTCTTCATGATAAAAATTATTCAGAAAGTTATACTGCTGCCTTGCCAGATTTTGTTAAATTAGCAGAAGCTTATGGATGTGTGGGTTTAAGGGCAACAACTCCAGAAGAATTAGATGATAAAATTATAGAGATGATTAATACTGACAGACCAGTAATATTCGATTGTTTGGTTGATAAACAAGAAAATTGCTTTCCAATGATACCATCTGGAAAAGCTCATAATCAGATGCTTTTAGGTCCAAAAGATCAAAAGAAAAATAAAATAACTGGAAAAGGTAAAACTTTAGTCTAATGGCAAATTCAAAATCAGCATATAGCTCACCAGGGAAACAAGGTAAATTTGATACTCATATCATTGTTGTTTGGGTTGATAATGAAGCCGGAGTTTTGGCAAGAGTAGTTGGTTTATTTTCTGGTAGAGGATACAATATTGAGTCTTTAGCAGTTGCAGAAATAGATCCTAAATTAAACATTTCAAGAATAACAATAGTAACAACTGGAACACCCCAGGTTATTGAACAAATAAAATTGCAATTAAAAAAACTTGTTCCAGTTCATAAAGTTGCTGACTTTAAAAGAGAAGACAAAAAGGTTATTTTTAAAGAAATGGCATTATTTAAAGTAGTTGGCAATAATTCCAAAAAAGAAAAAGCTTTAAATGCTTGTAAAAAATACAATGCTGTAATATTGGATAAAACAAAAAATTCTTATGTAATACAAATTACTGCTTTAAGAAGAGAAATTGATAAAATGTCAATGAATTTAAAAAAGTTTGGACTAGTGAGTATCTCAAGAACTGGCGCTGTAGCTATGACACGAGGTTCAGATATATTTAGATAAAAGGAGAAAAATATGAAAATGTTTTATGAAAAAGACACTGATGTAAATCTAATTAAAGAAAAAAAAGTTGCAATCTTTGGATATGGAAGTCAAGGTCATGCGCACGCTTTAAATCTTAAAGATAGCGGTGTAAAAGAAGTTGTAGTTGCTTTAAGAGATGGTTCATCAAGTAAAGCTAAAGCTGAGTCAAAAGGATTAAAAGTTATGAATTTATCAGATGCTGCTGAATGGGCAGATGTTGTTATGATTTTAACTCCTGATGAATTGCAAGCATCAATTTATAAAAACCACATTGAACAAAGAGTAAGAGAAGGAACGTCAGTTGCATTTGCTCATGGTTTGAATATTCATTATGATTTAATTCAAGCTAGAAAAGATTTAGACGTATTTATGGTTGCACCTAAAGGACCTGGTCATTTGGTAAGAAGTGAATTTGAAAAAGGTGGTGGAGTACCTTGTTTATTTGCAGTACATCAAAATGGATCTGGTAAAGCAAGAGAACTTGCTATGTCTTATGCATCAGCTGTTGGTGGTGGAAAATCTGGGATAATTGAAACTACTTTTAAAGATGAGGTAGAAACAGATTTATTTGGAGAACAAACAGTTCTTTGTGGTGGTCTAGTTGAATTAATTAAAAACGGTTATGAAACTTTAGTAGAAGCTGGATATGAACCAGAAATGGCATATTTTGAAACAGTTCATGAAGTTAAATTAATTGTAGATTTAATTTATGAAGGTGGAATTGCAAATATGAACTACTCAATTTCTAATACAGCAGAATATGGAGAGTATGTTTCTGGACCTAGAATTATTAATAAAGAAGAAACTAAGAAAAGAATGAAAGAAGTCTTAGATGATATCCAGTCAGGAAAGTTTACAAAACAATGGATGGATGAATGCAAAAATGGTCAAAAAAACTTTCTAAAAACAAGAGAGAAGTTAGCAGAGCATCCAATTGAAAAAGTTGGATCTGAACTAAGAGCTATGATGCCTTGGATAACTAAGAAAAAGTTAATTGATAGTGATAAGAGTTAGATCATTTTGTTAATTTTGGGTTAAATAGACTAATTTATTTTGCAATCCTGACGAGAGATTGTATTATGCCTGGGCTAAAAACAGTAAAAATGACAGACAAAAACAGAGTATATATTTTTGATACTACCATGCGAGATGGTGAGCAATCGCCAGGGGCATCAATGAGCTTGGAAGAAAAAATTCAAATCGCAAGAGTATTTGATGAACTAGGTATTGATATTATCGAGGCCGGATTTCCAATAGCCTCTCCAGGGGACTTTGAGGCAGTAACAGAAGTTAGTAAAATTTTAAAGAATTCTATACCAGCTGGTTTAGCGAGACATTCAAAAAAAGATATAGATAGATGTTATGAGGCATTAAAACATGCTCCAAGATTTAGAATACATACTTTTATTTCAACAAGCCCACTACATATGAAGCATAAATTAAATAAATCACCAGAAGAAGTTTATGAATCTATAAAAGAGCACGTTGCATATGCAAGAAATCTAACTGACGATGTTGAGTGGTCATGTGAGGATGGAACAAGAACTGATATGGATTATATGTGTAAAACGGTTGAACTTGCAATTAGTTGTGGAGCTAAAACAATAAATATTCCTGATACTGTAGGTTATACAGTACCATCAGAATTTACAAAAATTATAGAAACTTTAATAAATAAAGTACCAAATATTGATAAAGCTATTTTATCTACACACTGTCACAATGACCTTGGATTAGCAGTAGCAAACTCACTTGCTGGGGTGCAAGCTGGTGCAAGACAAATTGAATGTACAATTAATGGAATAGGGGAAAGAGCGGGTAACGCAGCACTAGAAGAAGTAGTCATGGCAATGAAGACTAGAAGTGATTTAATGCCTTACTCGACAGGAATTAACACAACATTGCTAAGCAAAGCTTCAAAAATAGTTTCCAATGCAACTGGCTTTCCAGTTCAATTTAATAAAGCAATAGTCGGTAAAAATGCATTTGCTCATGAATCGGGCATCCATCAAGATGGTATGCTAAAAAATAGAAACACTTATGAAATTATGACACCTGAAAGTGTTGGAGTTAAACAAACATCTCTAGTAATGGGAAAACATTCAGGAAGACATGCGTTTAAAGATAAACTTACAAGCCTTGGATATGCTGATTTAACCGATGATATAATTGAAAATGCTTTTGGAAAATTTAAAGTTTTAGCTGATAAGAAAAAACATATTTATGATGAAGATATTTTTGCATTAGTCGATGATAGTTTAATTAAAGAAGATAATGTTATTAATTTAAAATCATTAAAAGTATTTGCTGGAACAGGCGAACCTCAAAGAGCAGAAATGACTTTAGAAATTCATGGGGAAATTAAAAAAGCATCAGAAACTGGAGATGGGCCTGTTGATGCGATATTCAAATCCATAAAAAAACTATATCCTCATGAAGTAAATTTACAGCTTTACCAAGTCCATGCAGTAACAGAAGGAACGGATGCTCAAGCTACAGTAAGTGTTAGAATTGAAGAGGAAGGAAAAACTACAGTTGGACAAGCGGCAGACACTGATACTTTGGTAGCATCTGCAAATGCTTACATAAATGCACTAAATAAAATGATAATTAAAAGAAAAAGGAATTTTGCACCCGATGGTGTTGAAACTAAACAAAAAGATAAAAATCAAAAAATGAGAGGAATATAAAATGGGAATAATTGACAATATTAGTAAAATCTGGTCGCAAGATATGGCTATTGACTTAGGAACTGCAAATACACTTGTAGTATTGAAAGGACAAGGTGTAATTTTAAATGAACCTTCTGTTGTTGCAGTTGTCGACAATAAAGGAAAAAAATCTGTTCTAGCTGTAGGTGATGAAGCAAAAACAATGTTAGGACGTACACCTGGAAATATTCAAGCAATTAGACCATTAAGAGATGGAGTAATTGCAGATTTTATTGTGACGGAAGAAATGATCAAACATTTTATTAAAAAAGTTCATAAAAGAAGTACATTTGCAAATCCAAGAATTTTAATTTGCGTACCAACAGGCTCAACACCAGTTGAAAGAAAAGCTATTCAAGACAGCGCACTAGCTGCAGGAGCTAGAAGAGTACAATTAATTGAAGAACCAATAGCTGCAGCAATTGGAGCAGGTCTTCCTATTTCAGAAGCCACAGGATCTATGGTAGTTGATATTGGCGGGGGAACTACAGAAATCGCAGTGATGTCGTTAGGTGGAGTTGTTTATTCAAACTCATTAAGAGTTGCTGGAGATGCAATGGACACTGCTTTACAAACATTTATGAGAAAAGAATACAACCTTATGATCGGAGATAGCACAGCAGAAAAAATAAAAAAAGAAATTGGAACAGCTATACCAACAAATAATAACAAATATCCAGTAAAAGGTAGAGACATAAGATCTGGAACACCTAAAGAAATTAATATAACCGAAGAAGATACTGCAGAAGCTTTAAATCCAATTGTAAGAGAAATAGTAAATGCAATGAAGGATGCATTAGAAAATACTCCTCCAGAACTTTCTGCAGATTTAGTAGATATGGGTCTAACATTAACAGGAGGCGGAGCACTTTTAAAAAATATAGATAAAAGATTTTCTAAAGAAACTGGTTTACCGGTCCATATTGCTGATGATCCACTTGCGTGTGTAGCTATTGGAACAGGAAAAGCTTTAGATCAAGAATCTACTTTTACAAGCATGCTAACTGAGTACTAAAATTTATGGCAACGAGTAGAGATGACTTCGTTATAGCTATTCGTTCAGCTTTTTTAAAAAAAGGTAACCAGCAAAGATTTTCTTTAATTGTCTTAATTTTTTTTAGTATATCTTTAATTGTACTAAGCAGACTTAATGTACCAGCAATAAATTATCTTAAAGTTTCATTAAATGAAATTATTTATAGGGCCTCATTTGTAGTTTCAATACCTGAGCAACAATTACAAAATGCATCAATCGCTTTAAAAAATCATTTTAAACTATATGAAGACCTAAAAATAACAAAAAAAAAGATAAAGGAACTTGAATTTGAAAAATATAATTCCAATTACTTAAGCGCCGAAAACACAAGATTGAGGAAATTAATTGATGAGTATATTGTTCAGTCAGATGAATTAGTTGCAAAAGTTTTACTAGACAAAAATAGTCCCTTTCTTAAATCAATTATAGTTAACAAAGGCAGTAAGGATGGTGTTAAGTTAGGAATGGCAGTATTGGACAATCAATATTTGATTGGAAAAATTGTAGAAGTAAATTATTCAACATCAAGAGCTTTGTTAGTTTCAGATCTTAATAGCAAAATACCTATATCTGTTGAACCAGGTAATTTCCTCTCAATTTTATCTGGAACTGGGAAAAGTTACGGAAAAATTCAATATACTCAACAAGATTTTAACTTTCAAGAATCAAATGTAGTTTATACTTCAGGTTCAGGTGGTATTTTTAAATCTGGTATTCCAATAGGCAAGGTAAAAATTGAGTCTAACGAAAATATTAGGGTGAATTTTTTTTCAAACTTGTCTCAAATTACTTTTGTAAAATTAATTTCATTTGAAAAAGAGGAAATTGAATGAGCATTCAGGTTAAAAAATCTTTTTTTAGAAAACTTCTAACATTTGTTCCTTTAATACTTTTGTTTGTTTCAGTTATGAATGAGTTCGATTTTAACTATTTAAATTACAAGTATTTCTCATTTAACTTTCCTTTTATTTTAATTTATTACTGGAGTTTAAAAAGAAGTGAAAGTTTAGGTTATGGTTATATATTTATAGCAGGATTATTTAATGATATTACAATTGGATTTCCATTAGGAGTTAGTGGATTAACTTATTTATTAATTTGTGGTTTTGCAGCCTACTTACGTAATATTACTTTGAGACCAAATCTTGTTAATGATTGGATGTTTTTTCTTTTTACGATTTTGTTTGTAACTTCTATCAATTATTTTTTGTTGATTTCTATTTTTTCAATTGAAATGAATTATTATGAACTTATGGGTAATATATTTTTTACGTTTTTATTTTATTATATATTTGCATATTTATTCGATATTTATCTAAAATTGGTTTTTAAAGGTAATAAAAATGTTTGATAGTGGAAGTGATACTAGATTTAGAAAATTAGGAACAATTAACAGAAGAATGTTTATTTTTTCTGCAGCTAAAGCTGTAGTATTATTTGGAATAATTGGAAGACTATTTTCACTTCAAATAAATGAAAGTAATAAGTATTTAACTTTATCAGATAAGAATCGTTTAAGAGAATCTAGACTTCCACCCATAAGAGGAGAATTTAAAGATTATTTTGAAGAAACTATTGCAGGAAATCTTAGAGTATACCAGCTTCACGTTGTACCTGAACAAGTTGAAGATTTTAAAAGTTTAATAATTAGACTGAGGGATATACTTAATTTTGATAACAGAAAATTAGTTCAATTAATTAAAAAAAAAAATAAACAAAAACCCTGGGAAACTTTAATAATTTCAGAAAATTTAAGCTGGGATGAATTTTCAAAAATTAACTTTTACCTTCATGAGTTGGCAGGCGCCAAGCCAGTTATTACCGTTGGAAGAAATTATCCACACAAAGGTAGCTTTACACATATTTTAGGATATGTGGCACAAGTAAGTGAAAACGATTTAATTGAGAGTGAAATTATTAGAGAAAGAAATGTACCTGGACTTAGAGTGGGTAAACTGGGTTTAGAAAAAACTTTTGAAAATCAATTAATTGGAACTAATAGTATTCAAAGATTTGAAGTTAATGCATATGGTAAAAAAATTAATCAAATAGACTATAAGGAGGGCTTAAAAGGAAAATCTATAAGACTTACAATCGATAGTGAAATTCAAAAATACACAAACGAACTATTATCAGAAAAAGCAGGATCTATAAGTGTAATGGATATTTATACTGGTGAAATTATAGCCATGAACTCAGCACCTACTTTCGATCCAAATTTATTTTTATATGGAATTGACAAAAATGAATGGTCTAAAATTAAAAATGATCCTAAAAAACCACTTTTAAATAAGACTTTGTCAGGACTATATTCGCCAGGATCTACGATAAAACCATTGGTAGCGCTTTCAGCTTTAGAACATGATGCGATAAGTCCAGATATGAAGGTGAAATGTAATGGGAAAGTTGAAATGTACGGTCATACATATCACTGTTGGAAAAAAAAAGGACATGGCTACATGTCTTTAAAAAATGCAATTAAGCAATCTTGCGATATTTATTTTTATGAAGCTGCTCGCCTACTAGGTGTTGATAAGTTAAATTTAACAGCAAATAAGTTTGGTTTAGGAAAGAAAACTTTAGAGAATTATTTTCCCAACGAGAAACCTGGAGTATTTCCGTCAACTAAGTGGAAGAAACAAGCGATCGGTCAAAATTGGTATTTGGGAGAAACCTTTATTACTGGAATTGGCCAAGGTTACGTACAAACAAATCCTTTACAATTATGCCTGATGACTGCCCAATTAGCGAATGGAGGTCACAAAATTTATCCAAAAATTATAGCAGATGAAAATATAGGAAATGCAGAGAAAATAAAAAATAAAATGTTAAGACAAATTGAAAATCATAATGAAGAAGATGAAAATTTGAAAACAACAGCAGAGGAATTTATTACAAATAAAAAAGATGATCACATGCCTCTTTATAGAAATCCAGAAAACGTAAAATTTGTTTTAGATGCAATGTTTAGGTCTACTAATGAAATTTATGGAACTTCGTTTTCTTCAAGAATTGATGATCCAAAATATCAGTTTGCAGGGAAAACAGGAACCTCTCAGGTAAAAAGAATCACAGAAGAAGAAAGAGAATTAGACTTAGATCTTAACTTAATACCATATAAACAAAGAGATCACGCTTGGTTTATAGCATTTGGACCATATAAAGACCCTAGATATGCAGTAAGTATATTAGTAGAGCACGGTGGATCAGGAAGTAAAGCTGCTGCACCAATTGCTAAAAAATTATTTAAAAAAATAATAGATAGACATGAATTAAGAGAAAAATATAAACCAAAAATTATTAAAAGTGCTTAATGTTGAATAGATTTACATACACAAACGAACAAACATTTTTTCAAAAGTTAAAGTCGATAGACTGGATATTGGTATTTTGTATTTTATTAATTGGTTTAATTAGCTTTTTTGCAATGTATTCAACTGATGGAGGGGAAATAAAGTTTTATACTAAAAATCACATATTAAGATTTGGTATTTTTTTTTCAATGATGTTTTTAATTGCATTTATCAATATTAAATTTTGGCACAGTATTAGCTATTTATTTTACTTTATTGTATTAGGATTATTAGTTGCTGCATCTTTCTATGGGATTACTGCCTCTGGCTCTCAAAGGTGGATAAATTTATATTTTATAAACTTGCAACCATCTGAACTGATGAAAATAGCAATTATTGCTTTTTTTGCTAAATATTATCATAGAATGCAAATCACTCAGGTTAATAAAATTGTAAATATCTTAATACCTTTTGTTGTCTTAGTTATCCCAATCTTTTTAGTTGTTACCCAACCAGATTTGGGAACTTCTGTTTTAATTGCGTTAAGTGGAATAATGGTACTTTGGTTAGCTGGAATTAATTTAAAATTTTTTGTTTACTCTTCTTTATTATTAGTTATTTCGGCCCCATTTGTAATTTCTTTTTTGAAACCTTATCAAAAACTTAGAATCTTGACATTTTTTAATCCTGACAAAGATCCATTGGGAGCGGGGTATCAAATAATTCAGTCAAAAATTGCAGTTGGTTCAGGAGGCTTATATGGAAAAGGATTTCTTAAAGGGACACAAGGTTACTTAGAATTTCTTCCTGAAAAACATACTGACTTTATTTTTACATTATTTTCTGAAGAATTTGGATTTCTTGGATCTTTTATTTTACTAATCTTGTACACCGTTATGATCTACAGAATTGTATCTATTGGATTTCAGTCTAGAAGCTTTTTTGGAAGATTATTCTGCTTTGGATTTGCTTCAGCAATTTTTATTTTTATTGCTGTAAATATGTGTATGGTTTTAGGATTACTTCCAATAGTCGGATCTCCACTTCCAATTATGTCTTATGGAGGCTCATCAATGTTAGCAACTATGCTTGGCTTTGGAATAGTTATGAGTGCAAAAATATACCAGAGACAACTTATAATTTAAGAATATCAAGTTTTTGAATTAATATTACATAGTTTCCTAATATAATTACAAGTTGTTATAATTATTTTTTGGCCATAGTATTCATTTTTTAAAAACACAATGAAGTCTAAATCTAGAAAAAAAAGTAGTAAAAAGAAAATAGAGAGAAAAGTAAAAGTAAAGAATACTGAAAATTCTTCCAAGCTTTTTTCTTTTCTATTAATTGGTGGGATTTTAGTATCAGCACTTTTATTCGAGTCTTTAAAATCTGTACCCGTTGGTGCTTCTAGTGATAATATTGCTAATGTATCTTTTAAATTACCAAAACTCAATTCTCAAAAAATTGAAACTAGACTTTTAAATACACAAAATTTTAAGGATTTTAATAAAAAATTAGTTATCGAAAAAGAAAATAGTTTAGATCAAAAAATAGTAATTATAGAAAAAGATTTTTCGCAAACAATCAAAATTCAAGAAAAAGAACCAGAAGTAATTGCGAATGTTGAAACTCCCATAAAAGTTGCTAAAGCAAATGAAACAAAAGTAGAGCAGATTATTTCTAATTCACTTGATAATGAAATAATTTTTGAAAAAAAAACTACAACTATTCCAACAACTAATGAAACAATTAAAATAGCTGAAGACACAAGCACTAAAACTTTCACAATTGATGGAGAAGAAGTAGTGGTACCAGGATCTTCAGAAAAAAATATTACTTATATGCAAATACTGCAAAAACCTAACGATCTAGAATTAAATTTAAAATATGCGAGACAACAAGGAAAAGCTGGAAACTATAAGCAAACAATTTCTACTTTAGAAAGATTAATTATGGTTTACCCTGATAATACTGAAATAAAATTATATTTATTATCTGTTTTAGTACAAGCTGACTCGCCAAATAAAGCTACTACTATAATTGACAATCTAAAATTAAATAAAGATATAAGCGCTGAAGACTTGGAGGCTGTAATAGAAATCGAAAATGATATTAAGGCAAGAGGAGAACCAAAAGTATGGAGTTTTTTTACAGATTTAAGTTTCGGAACTACATATAACGATAACGTGAACAGTGTATCAAAAACAAGAACTCAAATGAGCTCTGATAGCGTTGTTGAATTTGGATCAGCAAGATATGATAGAACTGATACAGGAACTTTAGGAATAACAGCATCGAGAACTGTTGGTGAAGAATCATCTTTTTTTGTTAATGCAAATGCAACAGAGTCACGACAAGAAATTGAAACAGGTGATGACTTTGAAAGTTATGCATTAACTTTTGGACTTGATACAACATTCGGCATCCAATCCTTAAGTCCTTATTACATTGTAAACAAAACAGATTATCAAGATGATGCTGATAGTTTTTCATATATGTATGGAATATCAAGTTATATTCCAGCAGGAGATAGGCATACTTTTAGTTACAGTTATTCTTTTGCAGACGCCAAAGGAAACCAAAATTCTTCAGATACAACATCGAGAGATACAAATGCAACAAGTCACACTTATAATCTAGGGCATGACTTTGTATTGAATGACTTAATTACATCAAATTTAGTTTTAGGATACGGGGACTCTGATTCTAATGATGATACTGGAGATTATGAAAACTATGATTTTAGTGTAAGGTTAAATTTTGCTTTTCCTTGGGCATATATTTCAGTGGGAGACTCATTAAGTTTTATTGATTACAAGAGGGTAGATACAAGTATAGACTCAGGAAGATTAAGATCTGACTTTACAAATACTCTTGACCTTACAATTACAAAAGCATTAGGAGATTTCTTTCCAGGCTTAGATCCAAATAGAGCTTTATTTTTAAACTTATATTTTGAAAGAGCAGAGTCAGAATCAAATATTAGAAATTATGACTACTCAGGAGATTCTTTTTCATTTAGTATAAATAGATCTTTCCAAGTATTAAAATAGTTGTATTTTTTAATGCTTTTTAAAATGTTACAAAAATTGCAAATATTTAGGTAAATAGATGATAAAAAAGCCCATATTGGATAAAATAAAACTTTAAAGATAGAGAAAAAAAGATATATTTTTTATGATGAAAAAACTCTTATCATTAATAATCAGTGTTCTGTTCACTTTGAATATTGCCCAAGCTGAGGAAATAAGTATTGAAAAACAGCTAGTTGGAATTGTAGGGGCTATATCTGGAACTGTGAAAACAGAAACAAGAGAGCTTAAAGTTGGTGATAAAATCTATTTGAATGAAACGATCTTATCAAGTTCAAATGGAGGAACGCAAATATTATTACTAGACCAATCTACATTCACAATAGGCTCAGATTCAGAAGTGGTGATGGATACATTTATTTATGATCCAAGTACTAATGATGGGAAAATAGTGGCAAAAGTTAAAGAAGGAAGTTTAAAAGTTATTTCAGGATTAATTAGTAAAAAAAATCCAGATGCTTTAACAGTGGAAGTGCCAGAGGGAACTCTTGGATCAAGAGGTACAGAATTTCAAACAATTGTTTCAAAAAAGAATAAACAAACAAATACTTTGTTAATAGGCCCAGGAAAAAATAATACATTAGGGCTTAGACCAGGAGCTGTGCTTGTAGGTAATAAGTATGGTCAAACAATGTTAAACAATCCTTATACTGTTGCAAGCATGAAAAAAGGCAAGGCACCAGGTAAAGCTAAACAAATAACAAAATCACAACTTAAAAAATTTAATAAAAAAATGAAGGCTCTTAGAGTTGCTAAACTTCAAGGTGCCACGAAAGACGAAAAAAAAGCAATAAGAAAACAAATTAGAAAAGAACT
>CACISU010000008.1 GCA_902589345.1 uncultured Pelagibacteraceae bacterium
ATATGATGGATTGATTTGGGGAGGGAGCAGTCTTAATATTTACAGCAACACTCCAGAAATATTAAGACAAATTGAGTTTATGAAAGAATGCCAAAAAAAAATCAGAAAAATTTTAGCTATATGTTGGGGGATGCAAGTTGCAGTTACAGCTGCTCGAGGTTTAGTAAAAAAATGTCCAAATGGTTCTCATAGAGGAATTGCACACGATATAGAAATTAATGAGAATGGTATTAAACATCCAATCTATAAAAATAAAAAAAAAAAATTTAATACGCCAGCTTTTAACTTTGATGAAGTTGCTACATTACCAGAAAATTCGATTTTGCTTGCTTCTAATCCAACTAATAAAGTTCAAGGTGTAAATTTTAAATATGGCATAAGCGATATTTGGGGAATTCAATACCACCCAGAAATTACATATTCTAAGATGATTAATTTAATACATTTTAGAAAAGATCGACTTATAGAAAAAAAAGCTTTTTCTGATCAAAGTGAAATAGATCAACATGTAAAAATAATTGAAAAAGAAAATAAAATATCTGACAAAAACTCAAGAATGCAAGAACTAAAAAATTGGCTTGATTATTTAAATGCAAATTAATTCCAAAGAAAAAATCATTGAACATTTTGAGAATGGAATTAAATCAAAAGAATTAATTGGTGTTGAAAATGAAAAATTTTTATTTGAAATTTCTTCTAACAAAAGAGCTGATTACAATAAAATTAAGAAAGTTTTAGAAAAATTTCAAAATAAATTTAATTGGAATCCAATTAAAGAAGGTGAAAATATAATTGCCCTACAGCATGAAGGAAAATCAATAACACTCGAACCTGGTAATCAAATAGAATTAGCTGGAGATAAACTTCAAAATATTCATCAAGTATGTGGAGAGTCTTATTCATTTCAAGATCAACTTTTAGAAATATGTAATGAATCGGGCCTTAGGATTTTATCTGTAGGTTATGACCCCATAACAAAACTTAGTGAAGTTCCAAACAATCCAAAACAAAGATATAAAATTATGACAGAGGAAATGCCAAAAAATGGGGAATTAAGTTTAGATATGATGTACCATACCTCTGGAACTCAAATTAATTTGGACTATTTATCAGAACAAGATTTTATTAAAAAATTTAAAATTGCTTCCTTTTTAACACCATTATCAATAGCACTTTTCGCAAATTCATCATTAACAGAAAATAAACCAAATGGTTTTTTGTCATATCGATCGCATGTATGGCAAAAAACATCAAGAGGAGGATTGCCAAAATTTTTTTTAGAAGACATGAATTTTGAAAAATATGCTGAATTTGTTATTAGTATGCCTTTACTATTTATTCTTAATAATAATAAGCATCTTTCACCAAAGAACTATATTTTTAAAGATTTTATGGAAGGCAAGATAAATGAACTTAATTATAATTTACCAAACACTAAAGATTTAGAAATTCATTTAAGTACAATTTTTACAGAAGTGAGGTTAAAAAATTATTTAGAAATTAGATCGCTAGATGCTTGCGAATGGGATTGTCATTGTGCTGGACCTGCATTTTTTACTGGAATATTGTACGGAAATTTAGATGAATCTTTAGAATTAATTAAAAAATGGAATATCGATGAAGTTTTAAATGCATATGTAGAGGCACCAAAAAAAGGATTAAATGTAGAGATAAATGGTAAAAGTATTTTTGAATGGAGCAAGATATTTCTAAATATATCAAAGGAAGGTTTAATCTCACGAAATAATATTAATTCAAAAAAAAATGATGAAACAGTTTATTTAAAGAATATTGAAAATATTTTAAGGACAAAAAAAACTAAAGCACAAGAAACATTGGATAATTTAAAATGAAAAAAAAAATATTAGCCATTCAAGCAGATCCATTAAGTTCAATAAATATTAAAACTGATACTACTTTTCTATTAGCTTTGGAGGCTCAAAAATTATCATTTAAAATATATTGGTATGAAACTAAAAATTTAAGTTATGAAAATAGTAAAGTTTTTGTAGATGCTAAAGAAGTTATTTTTTTTAAAAATAAAAAAAAATATTATAAAATTATAAAAAATTTTAAATTAGATCTTGCAAAGGCTCAATACATATTAGTAAGACAAAACCCACCATTTAACATGGATTATATAACCTCAACTTTATATTTAGAGACACTACCAAAGAAAACAATAGTTTTGAATAATCCTGTAGCAATAAGAAATGTTTCTGAGAAATTTTTTTCAATAAACTTTTTAAAATTTATGCCTTCAACAATTTTTACAAAAGATTTAAAAATAATTAAAAAGTTTTATTTTAAACATAAGAAAATAGTAATTAAACCAATACATGGCTATGCTGGTAAAAATATTCTATTTATAAATAATAACTTTAATTCAATTAAAATAAATAATTATATTAAAAAAATTGGTCATGTGATGGTTCAAAAATTTTTACCTAAAGTTAAATATGGAGATAAAAGAATTTTTATCCTAAATGGAAAGGTTAAGGGTGCAATTAGAAGAGTTCCAGCAAAAGGATCAATTCTCTCAAATATTTCACAAGGAGGAAATGCTGTTAAAACACAATTAAATAAAAAAGAATACTATATAGCAAATCTTGTTGCTAAAAGATTAAAACGACAAAATATCTTTTTTGCTGGGATAGATTTAATATCAAATTATTTAATAGGTGATATCAATGTAACATCTCCTACAGGTTTACCACAATATAATAATTTAAATGGTAAAAATTTTGCTAAAATTTTTTGGAATGAAGCAAAAAAACTAAAATAAACCTTCTACTTCACCTTTAGAATTTATTTTAATTCCCTCAGCAGCAGGCACTTTCGGTAGACCAGGCATAGTCATGATTTCACCACACACGACAACAATAAATTCAGCCCCAGATGACAGCCTTACTTCTCTTACCGGCAATACATGACCAGTAGGAGCTCCTTTTAAACTAGGGTCAGTTGAAAAACTATATTGTGTCTTAGCAACACAAATAGGAAGTTTTCCATATCCTTTTGTTTCGAATTCCTTTAATTGGTTTCTAATCTTTGTATCAGCAACCACTTCACTTGCGTGATAAATTTCTTGCGCAATTTTCTGAATTTTTTTGAATAAAGGTAATTTATCATCATACAAAAATTTAAATGTGCTCTTAGTTTTTTCACATATTTTAACAACTGTTGATGCAAGATCTTTCGTTCCTTCACTACCATTGGACCAGTGAGTACATAATGCAATTTTTACTCCAAGATTTTTGCAAAAATCAACGAGAAAATTTACTTCTTTATTTGTATCGGTAATAAAATGGTTAAGAGCTACTACCACTGGCAAACCAAATTTCCTTACATTATTTATATGCCTTTCTAAATTTACTAAACCTTTTTTTAAAGCATCTACATTTTCTTTTTTAAGATCTTCCTTTTGCATTCCACCATGCATTTTTAACGCTCTTATAGTGGCAACTATAACAACACAATCAGGTTTCAAACCGGATTTTCTACATTTAATATTAATAAATTTTTCCGCACCCAAGTCAGCACCAAAACCAGCTTCAGTTATTACATAATCAGAAAGTTTTAATGCAGTTTTTGTGGCGATAACTGAGTTACAACCATGAGCAATATTTGCAAATGGTCCACCATGTATAATTGCAGGATTATTTTCTAAAGTTTGGGTTACATTTGGCCTTATTGCATCTTTTAAAAGAACTGTCATTGGTCCTTGAGCTTTAAGGTCTTTTGCAAGAATTGGTTTTTTATCCCTAGTATAACCAATCGTAATATTACCTATTCTTTTTTCTAAATCTTTTAAATCTTTTGATAAGCAAAATATCGCCATTATTTCTGATGCTACAGTAATATCAAAACCATCTTGTCTTGGATAACCATTAGCAATACCACCTAAATCTACCACTATTGATCTCAGCGAACGATCATTCATATCCATAACTCTTTTCCAAGTAATTCTTCTAACATCAATATTAAGTTTATTCCCCCAGTAGATATGATTATCTATTAAAGATGAAAGTAAATTATGCGCTGATGTAATTGCGTGAAAGTCACCAGTAAAGTGTAAATTTATTTGCTCCATAGGAACAACTTGTGCATACCCTCCACCTGCAGCACCACCTTTCAATCCAAAGGAAGGTCCTAAACTTGGTTCTCTAAGGCATACAATGGATTTTTTACCAATTTTATTTAATCCATCACAGAGACCAACAGATGTAGTAGTTTTACCTTCACCAGCTGGTGTAGGGGTAATGGCAGTAACTAAAATTAATTTACCGTCTTTTTTATTTTTTAAATTTTCTAAATATTCTGATTTAATTTTTGCCATATATCTTCCAATTGGACTATATGCCTCAGCTTTATCAGGCACATTAATTCCATCTAAAACTTCTTTTATTGGCTTCATTTTTGCTGATCTAGCTATTTCAATGTCAGATTTTATTTTGCTCATTTTGATAATTTTAATTCATTCATTTTTGAAGCTGGATTAATATCTCTTTTTAAGGTTTTTTTAAAGTTCTAAAAAATATATATAAAAAAAATAAAGAACTATTTATACTTATTTGCTATAAAAAATAACTATGCAAAAGTATTCTGTATTTAGTCTTATAAAAAACGCTTTTAAAGGCCACCAAAATTGGGAAGTAGCCTGGAAAGACCCAACTCCTAAAACTGAATATGATGTAATTATTATTGGTGGAGGAGGCCATGGACTGGCAACTGCATATTATTTGGCAAAAGAACATAATATATCAAATGTTGCTATTGTCGAAAAAGGATGGATAGGAGGAGGCAACGTTGGGAGAAATACCACTATAATTAGATCAAACTATATGCATGATGAAAATGGTTTGTTTAGCGAATTTGGAATGGATTTATGGAGAAACATGAGTCTAGATTTAAACTTCAATGTAATGTTTTCTCCTAGAGGGATAATTAATCTTGCTCATTCTGATGCACAAATGAATGCATATTCTAGAAGGGGAAATTCTATGCGATTAAATGGGATAGATGCAGTTTTACTAAATAGAGAAGAGGTTAAAAAAATTATTCCAATGGCAGATTTTTCTGAAAATGTAAGATTTCCAATATTTGGTGGATTGATGCAACCAAGTGCAGGAACTGCAAGACATGATGCAGTTGCTTGGGGATATGCACGTCAAGCGGACTCAATGGGAGTAGATATTATTCAAAATTGTGAAGTTACAGGTTTTGATGTAGCTAATGGAAAAATAAAAGGAATTCAAACTTCAAAAGGAAATATTAAAGCAAAAAAAATAGGACTCTGTGTTGCAGGAAGTACAAACATTCTTGCTGAAATGTTAAACATGACCCTGCCAATAGAAACACATCTTCTTCAAGCCTGCGTGTCAGAACCAATCAAACCATTATTGGATAATGTTGTTACTTTTGGTGCAGGACATTTTTATTGCAGTCAATCAGACAAAGGTGAAATGGTTATGGGTGGTGACCTTGATGGTTATAATAGTTATGCTCAAAGAGGAAATTTACCTACATTACAACATGTATTAACTGAGGGAATAGCAATGTTTCCATTTCTAAGTAAATTAAAAATGCTTAGAACATGGGGAGGAATTATGGATATGTCTATGGATGGATCTCCAATTATAGACAAAACACATATTGAAGGTTTATATTTAAATTGTGGATGGTGTTATGGTGGATTTAAAGCAACTCCTGCATCGGGTTGGACTTTTGCACATACGATAGCTCAAGATAAGCCTCACAAATTAAATGAAGGTTATAATTTAAATAGATTTAGCACTGGACATTTAATTGACGAAAAAGGTCTTGGAACAAAAACTTGGATTTCTTAAATGTTACATATAAAATGTCCTTATTGTGGATTAAGACCGCAAACTGAATTTTCTTACGGTGGTGATGCAACAGTTAAAAGACCAGAATTAAATAAGGAAGTATCAGACCAAGATTGGGATAACTTTGTTTATTTGAGAAAAAGTCCAAGGGGAAAACATTTAGAATTATGGCAACATATTTCTGGATGTAGACAATGGATTAAAGTTGAAAGAGATACTTTAACCCATGAAATATCTACAACATACAAAGCAAACGAAAATATATAAAATGTCAGAGAATTTTAGATTAGATAAAGGTGGATTAATAAATAGAAACAAAAAAATCTCATTTAAATTTAATGGAAAAAAATATTTTGGCTATGAAGGTGATACATTGGCCTCTGCTTTACTTGCAAATGGAGTTCATTTAGTTGGTAGAAGTTTTAAATATCATAGACCTAGAGGATTTTTTGGAGCTGGAGTTGATGAACCGTATGCAATAGTTCAAATGAATAGAAATAATGAAGTCGACCCTAATGTAAGAGCTACCGAACAAGAATTATTTGAGGGTTTAGAAGCCAAAAGTGTTAACTGTTGGCCAAATGTTAATTTTGATATAGGTGCAATCAATAATTTTTTAAACATATTTTTTCCTGCAGGTTTTTATTACAAAACATTTATGTGGCCAAAAAGCTTTTGGTATAAAATTTATGAGCCAATAATTAGAAAGGCTGCAGGTTTTGGGGCAGCATCCATAAAACATGACAAAGAGAGATACGAACACAAATATGAATATTGTGACCTTTTAATTGCGGGAACAGGACCTTCTGGACTAGCAAGCGCTTATGCAGCTGCAAAAAATGGAGCGAAGGTAATTTTAGCAGAAGATAAATCTAGATATGGAGGAAGTCTTTTAACAAGTGAAGTAACTATAGGAAATCAAAGTGGAAAAGAATGGGCTGAACAAATAATTTCTGAACTAAAGTCGATGCCAAACGTAATTGTAAAAAATAGATCTCAAGTTTTTGGTTATTACGATCATAATATGCTTGTTATGTCAGAGAGAGTGAGTGACCATTTACCAAAAACAGATAAATATACTCCTAAACAAAGGTTGTGGTATATACGTGCAGAACAAGTTATCATTTCTTCAGGATCAATTGAGAGACCTTTGGTTTTTGGAAATAATGATGCACCTGGAGTTATGCTTTCTTCGGCAGCAAAAGAATATTTAAAAATTTATGGAGTTTTGGTTGGTAAAAATCCAATTGTATTTACAAATAATGATAGTGGATATGAAACAGCAATAGAATTTAAAAAAAATGGAGTAGATCCAATTATATTAGATACAAGAAAAGATGCTAATTCAGAGATTATAAAAGAGGCAAAAGAATTAAATATAAATATTAAATTTTCTTACGTTGTGGTAGCTGCCAAAGGTTACAAAAAAGTAAACTCTGCAGATATTGCAAAAATTTCTGATGATAAAAAAGTTATTAGCAATATTGAAAATATAAAATGTGATTGTATTTGTGTTTCAGGGTTTTGGACACCAACAATTCATCTTGCTTCACAATCAGGAAGCAAAACTAAATTTAATGAAGAAATAGATGCTTTTGTTCCAAGTATTTCTAAACAAAAAGAAACAACTTTGGGATCAGCAAATGGAGTTTTTACCTTAGAAGAAACTTTGAAAACCTCTTTTGAAAAAGGAAGTGAATTATCAAAACAAATAACTAACAAAGAAAATAAAATTTCGATTCCAACTGTTGTAGAAAAAAAATCATCTAAGCATGATAAATTTTGGTGTGTCCCATTACCTGAAGGTAAAAATTATAAAAGATTTTTAGATTTCCAAAACGATGTTGCGGTATCTGATATTCAACTTGCTCTTAGAGAAGGTTATAGATCAATAGAGCACGTCAAAAGATATACAACTCTAGGTATGGCAACTGATCAAGGTAAAACAAGTAACCTTAATGGATTGCAGCTAGTGTCTGAAGTTGAAAATAAAGTAGTACCACAAGTTGGCCATACAACTTTTAGACCGCCTTACACACCAGTTTCTATAGGAGCAATTGTCGGCAGGGAAGTAGGAAAACACTCTAAACCGACAAGAAAATCTCCAATGCATCATTGGCATGAAAAAAATAATGCAGTATTTGTTGATGCAGGTGTTTGGTTACGTCCCAGATACTATAAGCGGGGTAACGAAAATTTATTTGAGGCTTCTAAGAGAGAAGCAAAAAACGTAAGACAAAATGTTGGAGTATGTGATGTAACCACTCTTGGTAAAATTGATATTAAAGGACCAGACTCTGCTGAATTTTTAAATAGAGTTTATACAAATGCTTGGCTTAAACTACCTGTGGGCAAAGCAAGATATGGAGTAATGTTAAGAGAAGATGGAATTGTAATGGATGATGGTACAACAACTAGAATTTCAGATAACCATTACCATATGACAACAACTACCGCTCAAGCAGCAAATGTTTTATCGCATTTAGAATATTATTTGCAATTGGTATGGCCTGAATTAAATGTAAATGTAGTTTCAAGCACAGAACAGTGGGCAGGTGCAGCAATAGCAGGACCAAAGTCTCGAGAAGTATTGCAAAAATTATTTCCAGATTTAAATGTTTCAAACGAAGGCTTACCATTCATGGGTTACATGGAAGGAAATTTATTTGGAGTTAATGCAAAAATTTTCAGAATTTCATTCTCAGGTGAATTAGCTTATGAGGTAAATGTTGAATCAGATAATGGTAATTATATGTGGGAAAAAATAATAGAAATTGGAAAAGAATTTAATATTCAACCATATGGAACAGAAGCATTATCAACTTTAAGAATTGAGATGGGTCACGTAGCAGGCTCTGAATTAGATGGACGAACAATTCCATATGATAACTCGCTAGAAGGATTAGTTAGCAAAAAGAAAGATTTTATTGGAAAAAGATCTTTAAGTAAAACAGCTTATATTGCTCCAGATAGACAAAAAATTGTAGGCGTAGTTCCAATAGACAAAAAAACTAGTATCCCAGAAGGATCGTATTTAGTTAAAGATGCAAAAGCAAAACTTCCTAATCCTAAATTAGGACATGTATCAGCATCATGCTGGAGTGTTGAATATGATAATCCTTTTTCATTAGCAATACTTAAAGATGGAAAAAACATGATTGGAAAAAAACTTTTTGCAATGTCACCTTTAAAAAATAAAGTAATACCTGTTGAAATAGTATCATCACATTATGTTGATCCAAAAGGCGAAAGAGTTAGATCATGACATCGATATCAGCTTTAAATTATATTCATAAGTCAGGACGATTTGGAAATCATGAAAATAAAAAAGAAGAAAGTTTACTAAAAGTTTCTGAGATTAAAAATTTACTTATAGTTCAAATAGTTCAATATAAAAATTCCACTACATCATTAGAGAGTATTGATATTGATAATTTAAAATTAAAAAACGAACCTCTAAACGTCGTTTGCAATGATGATACAAGAATTTTATGGAATGGTCCAAAAAACTGGCTTTTAGTATCAACAAAGAAAGATTTATTAAAAAATATTTTAGAAACTTTTAATGAAACAGATTTTGCTGTAACAGATTTATCTCATTCAAGAGCTATAATTGAACTAGAAGGACAAGAGGTTAAAGAAGTTTTAAAAAAAGGATGTCCTTTCAATTTTAATAATCTAGAAAAAAATAATTCAATAAATTCAATATATAATGGTATCGCATTTACCGTTGATATGCTTGATAACAATCCAAATAAAATAAGAATATTTACTCTTAGAAGTTTTGGAGAGTCTTTATATCATTCGATTACAGATGCATCTTTAGAGTTTGGATATAAAATATTTTAATTAAATATTTAATGAATAATAACATGAGTTTGGATCTTCTTTATAATGAGCAAAGGGTTTACACTCTTCAAATCCAAACTTTTTGAATAATTTTCTTGCTGGAGCAAAAAAATCTCCTGCGCCTGTTTCTATACTTAGTTTTTTAATACCAATTTGCTTAGCTTGATCAATTAGATGAGATATTATTTTTTCTCCCATTCCACTTTTTCTATATTTGTCTGCTACTCTAATTGATTTAAATTCTCCATGTTCACTTTCCAGTGACTTTAATGCACCACATCCGACCAATTTATCTCCATCCCATAAGCTCCAGAATTTAATGCTAGGGTCTTTAAGGCCAGGTATATCTAGTACATGGGTACTACCCTCAGGCGAAACTGATCTCAATTCTTTAAAATGTTTAACTAAAAGATCATTTACATTAGGATCATCAAAATTATTTTCTATTGATTTCATAAATTTGGAAAACATATAATCTAAATATAAATTAAACCAAGAAATAAATTTTATGTGCGGAAGATATGTAGTTACAAATCCTGTTTCTAAAACTAAAAAAATTGTTAAATCAGCAATTAAAGTAGATGATATAGAAAACTATAATGCTCATCCTTACCAAAATCTTCCAGTAATTAAGAAATATATTAACGGAAATACTCTTGAGAATCTTAAATGGGGATTAATACCAGCTTGGTCAAAAAAAAAAGATTTTAAACCTCTAATAAATGCAAGATTAGAAACAATAAATGAGAAAATTTCATTTAAAAAATTAATTAAATTAAGCAGATGTGTGGTAATCGCAGATGGTTTTTACGAGTGGAAAAGAGAAGAAAAAAATAAAACACCATATTATTTTTTTAGAAAAGATAAAAAAAATATTTATTTCGCTGGTATATATGAGAAAAATGAATTTTGTTTAATCACAGAACAAGCAAGTGAAAATATTACCCAAATTCATCACAGGCAACCTGTTATCATTAATGAAAAAGATATAAATAGATATTTAAATATCGAATTAGAAGGTTCAAGTTTTTTAAAAGAATGCGATAAACCAAGATTAGATTATTATGAAATATCAAAGGATGTAAACAAACCAAATAATAATAATATTTCTTTAATCCAAAAAATTTGAAATTAATTACTTTAGAATACTTTCTAGTTTTTCTACTTGTCCAATTTTAAAAATAATTGCTTCATCTGACGTATATCCATATTGATTCGAAAATTTTTTAAAACGCTTTGGTGGCTCAAATATTGGTTCGAGTGATAAAACCACTGTACCCCAGTGCATGCCTAAAACTTTTTTACTGTTTAAGTCTTGACCAATATTTAACGCTTCTTCTGGATTTGTATGATAAATAGATTTATCTTTCTTAGATGCCATTGGATAAAAATTATAAGCACCAATATTTATAAATGATAAATCAATAGGACCGTATTTTTTACCTAGATCTTTATAAATATCTCCGTAACCAGTATCACTAGCAAAAAATAGTTTTTTATTTTGATATTCTATTAAGAAACTACCCCATAAAGTTTTATTTGTATCCCATAAACTTCTTTTAGACCAATGAACAGCAGGTAATAAAGTTATTTTTAAATCATTTATTTTTACTTCATCATACCAGTCCATTTCTTTTACATCTGCAAAACCATTTCTTGTAAAATATTTGCCTAATTTAAGTGGCGCTAAAACTTTAGCTTTTTTAAAAGGAAATCTTTGTATAGTTCTTGTACTTAAGTGATCATAATGGTTATGAGTTAATAGAAATAAATTTACTTCAGGAATTTCTCCAAGGCTTATAGCTGGATCAACAAATCTTTTTGGTCCAAATATTAAAGGGCCCATATTCTTTTCAAAAACTGGATCTGTTATTATTGTAGTATTACCTAGTTTAATTAAGAAAGTTGCATGACCTATCCATGCAACGTAATTATCATTTTTATATTTCTTTAGACTTTCTAAAACTAAATCTTTTTTAATTACATGATCTTTTGGTACTTCCATATTTAACTTCTTTTTTTCCGCATTAAATATTTTAAAACTCCAATTAAAAGAGGAGTCTCTCTGAGGTGAGCCTTCAGGATTTCTAAATGTTCCATCGGATAAATGGTGATAAGGTTTGTTTTCCATTGAATAAGAAATAATAGGAATAATATTTATTATCAATAGGACAATTATGATTCTTTTCATTTCACCAGAATTATAATCTATTTATCTATCATTTAATTGTAGTTAAATGCCCCATCTTCCTTTTTTCCTTTATTTCTTTTTTTAAATAATCAAAAAAAAACTCATTATCATTATAATTTTTTTTTCTATAACTAGATATTTCATGCCCAATTAAATTTATCATACTTGCATTGAATAATTTTTTTACTTTTATTTTTTCTAATCCACATACAGCTCTTACATGATTTTCAAATTGACTAATATTATGAGAGTTTATTGTTAAATGACCTGAATTATGAACTCTTGGTGCAATTTCATTCAAGTAAAGATTATCATTTTTGTCTATAAAATATTCCACACACAATGTTCCAATGTAATCAAGTTCTTCAGCAATAATTGTTGCTTGATCGATCGATTGACTGGTAATTTTTTCACTTATATCAGCAGGTATTTTTGAATTCTTTAGTATTTGATCTTCATGATAATTTTCAATTGGCTCATAAATTTCATATTTTTGATGACCAAATCTAGTAACTATAACAGATATTTCTTTCTTTAATTTTACTGCTTTTTCTAAAATATATTTCTTACTAAAGTCTATGTTTAATTTTTCTAATTCTTTAATATCATTAATTTTATATTGTCCTTTACCGTCGTACCCTAAAGTGGAAGTTTTTAAAATTCCAGGTATTAAGTTAACATTAGATCTTAATTCTTTTTGGTTTTTAACACCAACGTATGTAGTAGTTCTAATATTACATTTATTGACAAAATCTTTTTCAGTTAGTCTATTTTGAACAATTTTATTTATACCTGGTTTAGGTAAAACTTTTTTTTTGGTTTCAATTATTTTTAAAGTTTTATGAGGAATATTTTCAAATTCAAATGTTACTACATCTACTCCATTGGTGAATAAATCAATTTTTTCTTGATCATCATAATTTCCAAAAATAAACTCGTCAGCAAATTGTTTTCCTGGTGCATCAGGATCATCTGAAAAAATTACAGTTTTAATATTTAGTTTTTTTGCAGCAGATGATAGTAAACTACCTAATTGTCCACCTCCTATTATTCCTAATACCTTAACCATTTACTTTGGCTTTTTTTTAACAGCACTTGATTGTTTCTGTCTCCAAAGATTTAAATTTTTTTTTACTTCTAAATCGGCAGTAGAAATAATTGAAGCAGCGAGCAGTGCTGCATTTATTGCTCCATCTCTTCCAATTGCAACTGTCCCAACAGGAATACCTTTTGGCATTTGCACAATTGAAAGAAGACTATCTAATCCTTTTAATTTTTTACTTTCGATCGGAACTCCTATAACAGGAATACTTGTAATTGCAGCGATCATTCCTGGTAAATGAGCAGAACCACCCGCTCCAGCAATAATTACTGATATATTGTTTTTTTCTGCTTTTTTAGCAAAGTCATACATTCTTTTTGGAGTTCTATGCGCAGATACAATCTTTGTTTCATGTTTTATTTTTAGTATTTTTAAGACATCCCTAGTATACTTCATTGTTGAGTAGTCTGATTGACTACCCATTACAATTGATACTTTACTTAGATTTTTTTTGTAGGACATATGTATCTTTTAATATCAAATAATTTACTACTAATATATATTTATTCTTATGAATTATAAAATTGATAATTTACAGTATTGTAATTGGTCCAGAGAAGTGTTTGAAATTAATCATGAAGCAGGATTAGACGCAGTACATGTTACAGTTGTCTACCACGAGGACTATAAAGAGTTTGTTAAAAAGGTTGAAGAATGGAATGTTTTATTTAAAGAAAATGAAGATTTAATTTTTTTAGGAAAAAATTTCAAAGATATTGAAAAAGCTAAAATAAAAAATAAAACTGCCATTTTTTTTGGTTTTCAAAATTGCTCTCCGATCGAGGATGATATTTCTTTAGTAGAAAAAATATATGAGCACGGATGTAGATTTATGCAATTAACATATAATAACCAATCTCTTTTAGCCACAGGATGTTATGAAAAAACTGATAGCGGAGTAACAAACTTTGGACGAGAAGTTATTAAAGAAATGAATCGACTTGGTATAGTTATTGACATGTCACATTCAGCTGAAAAAAGCACCTACGATGCTATAGAAATTAGTCAAAAACCTATTGCAATTACTCATGCAAATCCTATTTTTTGGCACAAGGCAGTTAGAAATAAATCTGATGAACTTCTGAAAACATTATCAGAAAGCGGAGGCATGCTGGGTTTATCTTTGTATGCACATCATCTAAAAGATAAATCAAATTGTACAATTGAAAGTTTTTGTGAAATGACAGCTAGAACTGCTGAAATAATGGGAGTTAAAAATTTAGGTATAGGATCTGATTTATGCCTAAATCAACCAGATACTGTTGTTGAATGGATGAGAAATGGAACGTGGACTAAAACTAAAAATTATGGCGAAGGTACTAAAGAAAAATCTGGATTTCCTAAACAACCTGATTGGTTTATTGATGCAAGAGGATTTAAGAATATTCATGAGGGTCTACTTAAAATAGGATTCAATAAAGAAGAGGTTAGTGGAATTTTAGGAAATAATTGGTTTAATTTTTATAAAGAAATTAATTAATGCAAGTAAAATTAAGAGAGCCAAGTATCGTAATGAAATTATCTAAATTAGGATCGTTTCATCAATCAAAATTATCTTTTCTAAGATCTTTTTTAAATGAGTTTAAAGATTGGAAATACAGTAGAGATCTATTCGATTTAGATGCCAATGGTTTTGGAAGAGCAGTATATTCATTTCAAAAAAATAAAAGAATTTACTCATTAGTTTGCTTTGCAAACAAAATTCAAGATGAAGATAGATCAGATAGAGTTATAGCAACAAAATGGGATGCAGCATTTACTTTGCATGATGGAGTTCCAACTAAAATGGATTTAGATCGACTTTCAAACAACGTTCCCAAACAAGAAGTGGGAAGAGTTTCTTATAAAGAACTCACACTTTCTAGAGCAAATAAATCATTAAGAGTTTTTGAACATGTAGTAGAAAGTTTATCAAACGGAAGTCAGCCAGATAAAAAAATTTTATCTGACGTAGGTTATTTATATAGAACTACAGCTGTTTACGGATCTGGTAAGTTCGGACTTGCTGATAGATTTAGAATAAAAAATAGAAAAGAAATAAATGGACCCTTTAGATTGGAAATGATGCTAGTCTATTTAGTAAGACAATTTACTTTTGACCAAGTAAATCATATTGCAAAAAATAAAAATCCCAAAAAAGCAGTCAAATTAGATACTGAAATTTGTAGGAATCTTGGAATAGGAAATTCAACAGGACTAGGTATGGCTCCATTTATAGTGAATCATCCAACACTTCTAAATAATTGGGTATATGCTAGGGAAACTGTTCTAAAAAAAATTAGAGAAATTAAAAACGTTAAAAATGAGGATATTGAATTATTCAAAAATTGTTTAATTAAATCTATAAAAAGTATTTCTTTCTGGAATACACAAAGTGAATTTCAGATTAAAAAAATCAAGCAGTTAAAGATAGACCTTGATAAATCTTATAAATATATAAACAATTTAGATACGAAAATAGATTATATATTTAATGAAATATACATCTGGGCTGAGAATAATCTTAAGGACGAATGCATAGAGTGTCTAGTATCATTAATGATGGAGCCATATGATGAAATTGTTAATCCAATGATTAGTAAAATGAGTTCTGACGAGGATAAATATTTCGATATACCAACCGACCGAACAATTGAGGATTTAAGAAATATTTTAGAAATAAATTATTCAAATATATTAAAAATAGATTTTTCTACTAAAGAAAATAATCAAAATTTTTGGTTTATTTCTAAAAATAAAGAAGAACCTAGGTTAGCTGATAGATATTTACAAAATGGATCTGAGTTAGAACAACCTTTGGCCATAGCTAGAGATGTTAAAAAACTTTACGAAAAAATATCTAATGTAAAAAACAGTTCAACCGTTGGAACATTTTTAATTGAAAATAATGATCTTAGACATGTGGTAAGAAGAGCGTTCATTATTGAAAAATTTCCTTATGCAGAAATTCAGGATAATATTATTGGATCTAATTTAATGCCAATCGACATGTTAAGATTGAAATTATCTTTTTTTGGTGCAAATAAGTTTGATCCAAGATCTGATAAATGGTTGAGAATATGCATGTTCCAAGGGGCGCCATTGCCAAATGAACTTAATAACTTCAATGATCAATGGATATATGAATCTTTAAATTAATGAAAAGCTATAGTGAAATAGACACAACTGTAAAAAGAGCCAGTAAAGCAATAGGATTTTCTTGGGGAGTTTCTGAGGAAATTGGAAAAAGTATAAGATTACTCGAAATGCTTGGAATTGCAGGTGTAAAAAATTTAAATAGTTATTTTAAAGTTTATAAAAATCAAAAATTCCAAAATATAAGTTTAATTTCTAATAATAACACTTCCTCAACACCATATTGTCCAATTTCTTTAGGAATAAATTTCCTAAATCAATTATCTCATATGGAAAATTTAGGAAACCTTTCAATTAGCAATGTTGCTTACCCAATACTTTTAATCCCATTTATCAGCAGGGCATCATATATATCAGGAAAAAAAATTTTATTAAAAATAGATGAAAAAAATTTTTTATTAAATTTCAATCAATCAGTTGCTTCCAATTATTCGGATAATAATATTGTAGAAAAATCAAATAATGTAAATATTTCATTTTTGGAAAATACGAACTTATTTTCTGAAAATGAATGGCAAGAATTATATAAATTATCTGAAGATACATTTGTAGAAGAAAGCAAAGAGTTAAAGGAAGTTGCAGCTGGTGCAGGCTTAAATGATAATGACTGATTTTGCTGATGAAATAGAATTAAAAGAGAAGGATTTAAAAGAATTTAATAATATTTGTGAGCAATGCAAAAAAGAAGATAAAAGTGTTTCACAAAATCTTATAATAACAGGGTTTAAATATTGTGATTCATGTAAAACTTCTAGAACCTTGTTTCCTGTTTAGCTAATATTGCTGACTGGTAAAGCGTTCATTCTACTCATTACAAAAGATAATGATAGAAAAGCAATAATTAAAAAAGATAAAAATACAATTCCAAAAGATTTTAAATTAGATTTTATATTAAGTACTTGTTTTATTGAAATTATTAACGAGGCAAATATCCATAATTGAGTTAAAAATATAATTGGTATAACAAATTCTGGGGTTACAGCAAAAAATCTTAATAACCCAGGGGCATGTGCGTACCCAACTGCTATAAGTACTTTTTTAAATGGAATTTTAGCATCTTTATCGGAAAATAATTTAACACCAATTACATATATAAATATAGCCCATACGAACCAGGTTATAATGGCAGTAAGACCTGAAATACCAACTGAAGTTTTTATAATAGTGTTAGCAGCTACCGCTCCTGCAACTCCGTCTAAAATCATAACTAGTCCAGCAAAATATACTCCTGCTTCACCAAAGTATTTATTGTCTCTGTATAGAGATTTATCTAATTTGATAGATCTAACAATTATATTTAAAAACTGTGCAAACATTTATTTCAATCTAAAAAGACTGGCTAAGCAATTATTAAATGATTAATCAAGATTATGCAAATTTTGTAGGGGTGAAACACCCCTACAATAAATTTTGATTAGCCTTTTACTACTTCTCTTGTATTTGCGTTAAAAGACTCTTTGAATGGAATATCTACTATTACTGCATCAACAGGTTTACCAGGTGTATCAGAATATTTAGCTGGTAAATGTACTTTATATTTAGTACCTACCTTTCCTTTTGGTAAACCGTTTGCGTTTAATGTTCCATCAAAAGGCACATATCCCATTGCTATGTTTTGTTTTTTCTCAGGATGGTACCAAGGAGACGTTATAAATCCTACTGGATCTCCACCATCCGCATTTGAGATTAACCAAAAATCAGGAGCGTATTCTTCAATTGGTTTTCCACCTAATTCTAGTCCAACTAATTGTAGTTTGTATGGTTTTTTTCCCGCTTTTAATTCTGCACCCATTTTTTCTAATGCTGCTTTTCCTACATAATCAGTTTTTTTATTCCATTCACCTTTTCCAGATAAAGAAACTTGATAACCTAAATTACACTGAAAGGGGTTGTGTTGTTGATCCATATCTTGTCCCCAAGAAAGAATTCCTGCTTGAATTCTTCTATGGTGAGCAGGAGCAATAACCATTAGATTATGTTTTTTTCCAGCTTCAAGCACTGCATTCCACATATCATCAGCATATAAAGTTGCATCTCTTAAGTATATTTCATATCCAGCTTCTCCAGAGAAACCAGATTGTGAAATAACACAACTTCTACCAGCAACTTTAACTTCAGCTAAACCGTAGAAAGGCATATTATCAAGATCAACTTGGTCACCAAGTAAATCACTCATTAATGCTTTTGATTTTGGTCCTTGAATTTGTACTGGGCATGCATCGATTTCATCAATTGTACAATTAAATTTTCCATCATGATTAACCCCTTGAAGATACATTCCAATATCTGAGTCTGATAAAGAGAACCAAAATTCATCTTTTGAAATTCTAAGAAGGATCGGGTCATTTAAAACTCCACCATAAGCATTACATAAAATTACATATCTAGCTCTCATTGGTGATATTTTAGTTGCATCTCTCGTTATTACATAGTCAGTAAATTTTTCTGCGTCAGGTCCTTTAACTCTTATTTGTCTTTCAACAGCAACATTCCACATTGTTACATGATTAACAATTGCATCATACTCGACCATAGCTCCACCATCTTCTGGTTTTACATATCCTCTTGGATGATAAATTCTGTTATATACAGTTGCTCTCCAACAACCAGCTTGCATTGATAAATGCCAATAAGGTGATTTTCTCACCCTTGTTGAGATTAACATTTCAACTTTAGTAGGCCCACTTTGTCTTAAGTTATATGGAACTTCTCGATCAGATTGATCCACAGAAGTTACATGTTTTAGTTTTGTATAGTCAAATTCATTAGACATATTTGTTCTCCATCAACCACTTGTTAGTTTCCTTCAAGCCGCCGAATGTATAAATGTGGAAGAAATCAGTATGCGATTTAACTTTCCCAATTAAGTCATTAGGGTCTCTAGGTTTCATTAAATCTAATGCCTTACTAAAATTAGATTTTAGAAAGTTTAAGGAATTTTTAGCACCAACTATATTAGCAAATTTTATCAAGCTAGTTATTTTTAGTGGCCCAGTTATTCCCACATGAACTGGTATAGTTTGTTTGGATATAAAATCTATGATTGGCTGAGGATCTAATAACCATTGAGTTACTATATAGTCAGCGTAAGGCTTTTTATCTTTCATAGCTTTTTCCAATTCGGAATCGGATATATCAGGACTCCCCTCAGGATGTCCAGCGATTCCTATCTTGATCCCCTCAAAATAGCCAGTCTCCAAAAGTTGTTTTGAGCTATCAAATTTTCCAATTGGCTCTCTACTGCCACCAATTACAAGAACTTGCTTTACCCCTCCATCTTTACATCTGGAGATATAATCTTTGAGTTGTTCATCATTTTCAATAGATCTTGCAGGGAAATGAGGTATAGGATTACATCCTTTTTGTACTAATTTAATAGCTTGTTCAGAGGTATCTTTATAATCACCCCCAGGTAGCATAGTAACATACACATCTTTTAAAGCTGGCAAGGTGTCTAAGTCGGTTTTAGGTCCAATTTCTAAAGAAAAATTCATTAATGGATATTTATTTATTTTGAAATATCTGTCTATAAAAATCGGATTTATGCGGTAAGAAGACTATCTCTTCATTCCCCTATGCTTTTGTATTCTCTTACCATATTGCTGCGCAGCTCTATCAAAAATTATAGCTATCGCTACTATTGCAAGTCCGTTAAATAGACCTAGAGCAAGATATTGATTTAAAACAGCTCTTAAAATAGGTACTCCCAGGCCTTTAACGCCTATCATAGATGCAATAACAACCATTGCTAAGGCCATCATAATTGTTTGATTCACGCCGGCAAATACAGTTGGAAGTGCCAAAGGTATTTGCACTGTTCTTAATTTTTGTAATTTTGTTGCTCCAAAAGCTTCACTAGCTTCTATTGTCTCTTTATCTACTTCTCTTATACCTAAGTTTGTTAATCTTATTATTGGAGGAACTGCATAAATACAAATTGCAATTAATCCAGGTACTTTTCCAATTCCAAGTAACATTAGTATTGGAATTAGATATACAAAACTCGGAATAGTCTGCATCATATCCAATATAGGTAAAACTGATTTTTCAACTCTATCAGATCTTGCCATTAATACTCCAACAGGTATACCTACGGTCATACATACAATTACACAGACTGTAATTATAGCTACTGTAGCCATACAATCTTTCCACATACCAAAATAACCTATTAAAAAGAATGATATTGCTGTTCCTAAAACTAGTTTCCAACTTCTTGATGCAATCCATGCCAATCCACAAATCACACCTATAATTATTGGCCATGGTGAATTAATCATTAATTTTTCTAACCACACTAAAAAATATAACAATGGATCAAAAAATGCTTCTATACCTTCACCGTAAGCTCTTGAAAAATCTCTGAAAGCAAAGTCTATGTTTTTTCTGAACTCAGCAAGTTCAGCACGTTTCATTACAGGAAATTTAGTAAAAAATTCCATTAAGTTCCTTAAGAAATTAACGAGCCTATAATTAAATAGGCTCGTTAAATTAAACTTTTATTTTTTATAAACCAATACCTTTTCTGATTTTATCAGCTACATCAGCAGGTACCCATTTTGTCCAAACATCTGGATAACGAACTAAAAACTCAACAGCCGCATCAGAACCTTTTGCTTGGTTATCTGCCATATACACAAGCATTCCATTCATCACTTCACCTGGATAAGTTCTTTTTTCTACATACTTAGTAGGACCTTTTCCAGCTTTTTCTTTAAAGCTTTTTGTGATTAAAGAATTAACTTCTGATTTTGTCCAAGCAGTTTGTTTTGGACTTGCACATTCACCAGCTGGTTTCATTATACAGTTATCCCAATTATCTCTTCCAGCAAACTCTACGCCGAAATCAACAGGAATTAATCCGTATTTTCCAACCATTGATGTAGGGTTCCAATAGTAACCAAACCACGGCTTACCTGAGTCTGATGCTTTAGAAATTGTACCATCTAGACCTGCAGCAGAACCTGGATCAATTAACTTCCAACCTTTTTTTTCCATTTCATAAGCTACAAATAAGTTTGCATTTGCTAGCTGACATCCCCAACCTGCAGGACATCCAACAAAAGCTCCTTTTGACGGATCTTCTTTATCTGGAAATAAATCCGGTCTTTCCAAAATTTGAAGAGCTGTCATACCTTTTAACTCAGGATGTTTTTCAATTGATCCTGGAGTTAACCACCAACCTTCTCCAAGGCCAGTAATCGGAGCTCCATTTGCTACGAATATTCTTTTTTCTTTAACTGCTACTTTTAAAGGTTCGTATACAGCATTTGCCCATTGCTCAGGGTTCATGTCTGGAGTACCTTTGTCATTCATAGAAGTAAATGTTGGCATAGTAGCACCTGGAACAAGTTCTACTTCACATCCATAACCTTCTTCTAGAATAACTTTATCTACGTTTGCCATTAACTCGGCAGATGCCCAGTTTTGTTCAGCAATAACTAGACTTCCACAACTTGCATTTGCGACGTTACTGAAAGAAGTAAATCCCAATATAACAAGAGCAGAAATAAGTATTCTTTTGATTTTCATTTTATTCTCCATATTAAATTTAATAACCCGAAAGAGAACATATTGAGCCAAAAAAAGCAAATTGATTACAATTGCAAGTTGCATGTATATTGTCTTTGCTAAGGAAAAAATTAATATGTAAAGTTAAACATGTTCATAATGACTAAAAAATTTATAAAAGAATATATAGTTATGGGTTATTCGAGGTTCGACCACATATATTTAAACAGGTTTCATTATAGACTTCATTCAAACTATTTCCAGAAAATCTAATTAATTAAAATAAAAAATTAAATTAATTAATTAAGGAGGAAATATGAAAAAAGATTTAATTAAAAGACTTAACGAGGGACCTGTACTTTTTGCTGAGGGATATTTGTTTGCAATGGAAAGAAGAGGCTACCTATCAGCTGGAGCTTTTGTTCCTGAAGTTGTTTTAGAACATCCTGAAGTTGTTTCTCAATTACATAGAGAGTTTATAAGAGCTGGTTCAGAAATAGTACAAGCATTTACTTACTATGGTCATAGAGAAAAATTGCGCTTAATTGGTAAAGAAGAATTATTAGAACCTTTACAAAAAAATGCACTACAGATTGCTAAAGATGCAAGAGATGAATTTAAAGATCTTGATTTATTAGTTTGTGGTGATGTTGCTAATACAAATATTTATGATCCAAATAATAAAAAAAGTCATTTGGAGTGCCAGAAAATGTATGAAGAACAAGTTGCTTGGGCAAAAGAAGCAGGTGTTGATTTTATAGTTGCTGAAACAATAAATTGGACAGAAGAAATGAAAATTGCTCTTAAAGCGATTAAAGACGAAGGATTAATTGCTGTTACTAATTTTTCAATTAAAAAAGGTGATAAAACTAGAGAAGGTCATACTCCCGGCGATGCCTGTAAAATGATGGAAGATCTTGGAGCAGATGTAGTTGGTTTAAATTGTTATAGAGGACCAAAAATGACGATGAAGCTTTTACCAGAAATAAGAGAGAAAGTTTCATGTCATGTTGCTGCTTTACCAGTTCCATATAGAACTACAGAGGAACAACCAGGTTTTCTAAATCAAACCGATCATGGCTGCGATTGTATTCCTGGAGGTAATGCTTTTCCTGTTGCGCTAGATAATTTATATTGCAATAGATTTGAAATGGCTGAGTTTGCAAAAGATTGTCAAAAACAAAATATTAACCTAATTGGAATTTGTTGTGGAGCTGAACCTCACCATGTAAGAGAAATGTCAGTTGCTCTTGGAAGAAAACCAATCTCTTACAAATATTATCCTGATATGAGTAGACATTGGCTTCATGGAAAAGATAAATCTTTTTTAGAATTAAATACTATGATGAAAGACAAATATTAATGGAAAAAAATGCCAAAGTGGTAATAATTGGTGGTGGTGTAGTTGGATGTTCTATTCTTTACCATCTCTCTAAATTTGGATTAAAAGACTGCATTCTTCTTGAGAGGAATGAGTTGACCTCAGGATCTTCTTGGCATGCTGCTGGAAATGTTCATGTAATCTCAAATGATCCAAATATTTCTAGAATGATGGCTTATACAATTGGCCTCTACAAAGAAATAGAGAAAGAGTCAGGACATTCTTGTGGATTTAAACCAAGTGGAGGATTTTACTTAGCTTCAAATGATGTTTGGGCCGAATATCTTAAGAGAGAAAGGTCAAAAGCAAGATACATGGGATTAGATCAGGAATTTATTTCACTTGATGAAGTAAAAAGGAAAAACCCATTAATTGATCCTTCAAGATATCTTTTGGCATTATGGGATCCAATTGATGGAGAAGTTGATCCATCAGGAGTAACTTATGCATTTGCAAAAGCAGCAAAAGTTCATGGTGGAAAATATTATACACATACAGTTGTTAAAGACACTAAACAAAAAGAAGATGGATCATGGAATGTTGTCACTGACAAAGGAAATATCAATGCAGAGATTGTAATTAATGCTGGTGGATTATGGGCAAGAGAAGTTGGTAACTTAGCTGGATTAAATTTACCTGTCCAACCTATGGAACATCATTATTTAATTACAGAAGCTATTCCAGAAATTGAAGCTTTAGGTGACCAAAGACTTCCAATCGGTACAGATTTTGAAGGAAATATTTATTTCAGACAAGAAGGAAAAGGTATGTTGCTTGGAACTTACGAACAAAAATCTACCCCATGGAAGGTCGATGGAACTCCAATGAATTTTGGACATGAATTACTAGAACCTAAGCTTGATAATATACAAGATAGATTAGCAATTGGTTTTGAAAGAATGCCTGCGTTAGAAAAAGCTGGTATTAAAAATATAGTTAATGGACCTTTCACTTTTGGTCCTGATGGAAGTCCCTTAATAGGACCTGTTCCTGGAATGAAAAATTATTGGGTAGCAGTTGGTGTAATGGCTGGTTTCTGCCAAGGTGGTGGAGTAGGAAAATGCATTGCTGAATGGATAATTGATGGAGAACCATCTATTGATGTTTGGGCAATGGATGTTGCAAGGTTTGGTGATTATGCATCTCCTCAATATGGAACAATAAAATCCTCTGAAAACTATGAAAGAAGATTTATTATGACTTTTCCTAACGAAACATTGCCAAAAGGAAGAAAACAAAAAACTACAGCTTTATATGATCGCTTCATACAACAAGGAGCTGTAATGGGAGACTCTTTTGGACTAGAAAATGTTTTGTGGTTTGCAAAAAACAAAGAAGATGCTTACGAAGAACCGACTATAAAAAGATCAAGGTCACACAATTATGTTTCTCAGGAAGTTATAAACGTTAGGGAAAATGTTGGCGCAATAGAAGTTGCAAATTTTTCTAAACATGAATTTAAAGGACCTGATGCTAGAAAATTTTTAGATTATATAATGGCAGGGAGAATACCTAAGCCTGGAAGAATTTCATTAAGCCCAATGCTCACATATAGAGGTAAACTTTATGGCGATCTTACTATTTCTTGTATAGATGAAAATGAATTTATGATTTTTGGATCTGGAGCAGCACAAGAAATGCATAGAAGATGGTTTGAAAGTCATATTAATAAATTTAATTTAAGTTATAAAAATCGTTCAGATGATTTTCATGGAATAGGTATTGCAGGACCAAAATCTAGAGATTTACTTCAAAGATTAGTCAGAGAAGATGTTTCTAATGATAAGTTCAAGTTTAGAGATAGCAAAAGAATGTTTGTTGCTGGTGTGCCAGCTATAGTAAACAGAATATCATTTACAGGGGAATTGGGTTATGAAATCTATGTAGCTCCACATTATCAAATTAAATTGTATGAAGAATTAATGAATGCTGGAAAAGAATTTAATATCAAGCCTTTTGGATCAAGAGCGTTGATGTCTATGAGACTTGAAAAAAATTGGGGTGCATGGACATTAGATTATAGACCAGATTTTACGGCAAAAGAAACTGGATTAGATAAATTCATTAACTGGGATAAAGAATTCATAGGAAAAGAATCTGCTAAAAAAGACAATAGCCAAAGTAAACTAGTTCCTCTTATGGTAGAGACCAACGATATAGATGTTACTTACAATGAAGCGGTTTTAAAAGGTGATAAGAGTATAGGCTACGTTACATCCGGTGGTTTTGCACATTTTGTAAACAAGAGTGTTGCTTTTTCATATTTAAATACAAAAGAATTAAATTCTGAAAAAGGTATACAAGTAGAAATTAATGGAGACTTGTTTAATTGTTTAATAATCAAAGAACCACTTTATGATCCAAGTGGTCAGAAAATGAGAAGTTAATGGCTCAAAAAGATGTAGGTAACAAAGTACCTATCTATAAATTAAAAAAAACTGATGAAGTCATGAAGTATTATGACGAGTGGGGTGAGGGAAACAAGTATGATAAAGATATGGTTGATTGGAATTACACTGGTCCAAAAGAAACTACAGAAGTATTTATAAAATATTGTAAAGATAAAGATGCCAAAATATATGATGCTGGATGTGGCACAGGACTAGTCGGTGTAGAATTAAAAAAGTATGGGTTTAAAAATTTTTATGGAGCAGATCTTTCACAAAAACTTCTAGATTTAGTTCCAAAAGATCTTTATCAAAAATTAGATAAAGTTGATCTTAATAAATCAATTGAGGAAGAAGACAACACATTTGATGCTATTATGTGTGTTGGAACATTTACTTTTGGACATGTAAAACCTCCAGCATTAGATGAGTTTATAAGAATAACAAAAAACAAAGGATTAATTTGTTTTACTATTAACGAAGGAATTCACGAAGAATATGGATTTGACAAAAAAATAGAACAACTAAATAAAGATAATAAATGGAAAGAAGTTGAATTTTTTAAGTCAAACTATATTGCAAGTAAAGATGTAAATGCTTGGCTGGGTTTATACGAAGTAATTAAATAATGTCTGAAATTTATAATATAATTAATAAAAAAAAATTAGATGTTGTAAGTGCACCAATCGAAAAATCTCATGGACTTCCAAACGAATGCTACACAAGCGATCAATATACTAAAATAGAAAGAAAAAAATTATTTGAAGATAAGTGGGTAGTTATTGGTGTGGCAAGTTCTTTTCCAAATAAAGGTGATGCCAAACCTTTTGATCTTTTGGGTATTCCAATTATGATTTTAAGAGATAAACAAAATAATATTAGAGTATTTCATAATGTTTGTAGCCATCGTGGATATAAAATTTTGCAAGAAAGCTGCAAAATTAAAAATCTTATACGCTGCCCTTACCATTCATGGTCTTATGATACTTCAGGAAAACTAGTTGCCACACCACATATAGGTGGAATGAATAAACACACTTCAAGTAAATTCAACAAAGAAGAAAGTGGTTTAAAGGAAATTAGATCATATGTATGGCTTGATATGATTTTTATAAATCTTAGTGAAAACGAATTACCTTTTGAAAAATATATTAAACCTTTAAGTGATAGATGGGAAAAATTTTGGCCAACAAAAGATAGAGAATTAATGGTTTATTCTAATGATTATGGATACTTTAATTTAAATGCAAAATGTAATTGGAAATTTGCTATTGAGAATTATTGTGAAAGCTATCATTTACCTTGGGTGCATCCTGGATTAAATTCATATTCTAAAATAAGTGATCATTATCATATTCAAGGTCTACCTAACCGTTTTGCAGGACAGGGTACTAGAGTTTATAATCCAAAGTTTAAAGGAAAAGAGAAATTTCCATGCTTTCCTAATTGGCCAAAAAATAAAGAACATATTGCTGAATATGTAGCATTATTTCCCAATGTTATGCTGGGTATTCATAAAGATCATTTTTACGCATATTGGCTTGAACCTGTAGATTATAAGTTTACTAAAGAACATATGGAAATTTATTATGTAGGAGAAAAAGCTGCCAATTCAAAAAAATTTAAAAAATTAAGAAAACAAAACTACAAATTGTGGAAAGATATCCAAACAGAAGATGTTGGAATTATTGAAGGAATGCAAGAAGGAAGAAGCTCACCTTCATATAATGGTGGAAATTTTTCACCAGTAATGGATAATCCAACACATCACTTCCATAAATGGGTAGCAACTAATATAGTTTAATTATGAAATTTAATAGAAAAATTGCACCTAACACAAAATCAAAAGTAAATTTTATTACCAAAAAAAGATTACATGAGGACGAAATTAACTTTGATAAATTAAGATCTTACAGGCTTGATAGAGTAAAAAAAGAATTAGTAAAAAATAATTTAGAAGCTTGCATCTTATTTGATCCAGTAAACATTAGGTACGCTTTAGATACTGTGAACATGAGTGTTTACAATATGCATAATTTAACAAGGTATTGTTTTGTACCAGTTGATGGACCAACAATTTTATATGAGTATTTCAATTGTGAGATTTTATCTAAGCATTTGGATTTAATAGATGAAATTAGACCATCAATAACATGGGATTATTTCAGCAACGGAGACCAAGCAAGTTCTCAGCTTAAAAAATGGGTAAATGAAATAAAAGATTTATCTAATAGTTATTTTAGAAGTAAAAAAGTAGCAATTGATGTTATCAATGGACCAGCAGTCACTGCTTTAAATAAGTTAGGAATTGAAGTAGTTGATGCAAAATTAATTTTAGAACAAGCAAGAGTTATTAAATCACCAGAAGAATTAAAATGTATGAAGGCAGCTTTAGAGGTTGCAGAAATTGGTGTTGCAAAAATGCGAGAAGAACTTAAGGCAGGTATGACCGAGGATGAGCTTTGGTCCATACTTCATAAAACAAATATTGAACATGGAGGAGAGTGGATTGAATGTAGAATACTTTCGTCAGGTGAAAGAACTAATCCATGGATGCAAGAAAGTAGCAACAAAGTAATGCAAACTGGTGAAATGGTAGCTTTCGATACTGATATGGTAGGCCCATACGGATATTGTGCGGATATTTCTAGAGCTTATGTCGTTGGTCATAAATTTAACGATGAACAAAAAAAACTCTATTCAATGGCTTCAGATCAAATCGATCATAATGCACGATTAGTAAAACCCGGAATGTCTTTTAAAGAATTTGTTTCAAAGTCATGGGTTTTACCTGAAGATTATTATGGTAATCGATATTCATGTATGGTTCATGGAATTGGTCTTTGTGATGAATGGCCTCAAATCAAATATCCAACTGATGGTGGAGAACAAGGTGGTAGTTTTGAAAAAAATATGACAATAACTTTGGAAAGTTACATTGGTAAAGTTGGCGGTAAAGAAGGTGTTAAATTAGAGCAACAGTATTTAGTAGGACAAAATGGACTTGAACTTATGTCCCATCATCCGTTAGAAGATATTTAATGAAAATAATTTTAGTTATGGGATTGCCTGGAGCAGGCAAAACAACTTTAGCAAATGAATTAGCTAAATCAATTAAATCTAAAAGATTAAATGCAGATGAAGTAAGAAAAGCTGCAAATGATTGGGATTTTTCTGAAGAAGGTAGAACAAGGCAAGCAAAAAGAATGTCAGATGCTGCACTTAAATTAAAAAGTGAAGGACATAATGTTATTGCAGATTTTATATGTCCAACTCCTGAAGCAAGAAAATTATTTCCAGCTGATTATGTAATTTGGGTAGACACAATCAAAGAAGGAAGATTTGATGATACAAATAAAATGTTTGTAAAACCTGAAAAATACGACTTTCACGTAACTTCTCAAAATGCAAATTTGTGGGTTTCTAAGATTTTGGTAGACTTTAAAGAATAAGAAAATAAGTTATCTTACCAAAT
>CACISU010000009.1 GCA_902589345.1 uncultured Pelagibacteraceae bacterium
AATTAAGAGAAATTCTATGGGAGTACAAGTTTTTTATGGGGGCAAAGGTGAATTTTTTAATTACGATAAAGTGGTAATAGCAACTCATGCAGATGAAGCTTTAAAAATTATAGAAAATCCTACAGTTGATGAAAAAAATATTCTTTCTAATTTTTCGTACAAGAAAAACTATGCTTACCTTCATTTTGATCAAAATTTAATGCCAAATAATAAAAAAGTTTGGTCATCTTGGAATTCAATAGTGGACAAAAATAATTCTAGCAATAATTCTATAACTTATTGGCTTAATCTTTTGCAAAATCTTAAAACTGATAAAAATATTTTTCTGACATTAAATCCAATATTTGAAATTGAAAAAAAAAAAATATTTAAAAAGGTTGTTTTTACACACCCGTATTATAATCAAAAGGCTCTAGATAATCAAAAAAGACTAACACGAATACAAAATCAAAAAAATATATTATTTTGTGGAAGTTATTTTGGTTATGGCTTTCATGAGGATGGAATAAAATCTTCTTTAGAAATGATAAAGTATTTGAATGATTAAAGAATCTTTTATTTATAATGGAAAAGTAATACATAAAAGGTTCAAACCTAAAAAACACTTTTTTAAATATAATGTATTTTCTCTTTTTTTAGATCTTTCTGAAATAAAAGAGATAGATAAACGAATTTCATTTTTTTCGTATAATAAATTTAATTTAATTAGTTTTTACGAAAAGGATCATGGGCAAAGAGATGGATCCTCATTATCAAGCTGGGTAAAGTATAATTTAAAAAAAACTGGTATTAAAAATAATAATATTAAAATAAAACTCTTATGCTATCCAAGAATATTTGGTTATGTTTTTAATCCTTTAAGTATTTTTTTTGTATATGATAAAAATTCATCATTAATAGCAATTCTATATGAAGTGAAAAATACTTTTGGAGAACAACATACATATGTATTTAAAGCATCTTTAAGAAAAAAAAAAATAGAAAACAAATGTGAGAAAAAATTTTATGTATCTCCTTTTATGGACCTTTCATCAAAATATTTTTTTAAAATTTATGAACCACAAAAAAAATTATCTGTTGTGATTAACCAAATAGATAATCAAGGAAAACTTCTATATGCATCTCAAGATGGCGTTAGAAGTCAATTTACCGCAAAAAATCTTATTTTTTCTTATTTTAGGCATCCTTTAATGACTTTTAAAATAATATCAGCGATACATTTTGAGGCATTAAGATTATGGCTTAAAGGAATTAAACTAATGAAAAAAGAAAAAAATATAAAAAACAATATAACTATAGAGACATAATGATATTAAATTCTATCGCTGATAAAATAGTTTTTAAAGCTCTTGGGCGTATTAAATACGGCAGAATTAATCTTACAAATTATGATGGTAGTAAATTATATTTTGGTAAAGAAGATGAGAAATTAATTGCTAATATTAAAATAAATAAACCCGGATTAATGAGCAATATAGTTAATAAAGGAAGTGTAGGTTTAGCAGAAGCATACATGAGAGACGATTTTGAAACAGATAATTTATCGAATTTGATAGAAATAACTGCAAAAAACATAAAAATTATTCATAAATTCTCTGGGATATTTGATCTCCAATTTTTTAATTTGATTAAAAACTTTTTTATAAAAAATACAAAAATAAAGAGTAAGGAAAATATTTCGAAACATTATGATTTAGGAAACGAATTCTTTTCTTTATGGTTAGATAATACGCTTACATATTCAAGTGCAATATTTGATAATCAAAAAAATAATTTAGAAGCTGCACAATTAAACAAATATAAAAAATTATGTGACCTTGTTAAACCAAAGTCTGGAGACAGAATGCTAGAAATTGGCTGTGGATGGGGCGGGTACGCAGAGTATATTGGTAAAAATTATGATATTAAATTAGATTGTATAACTATCTCCAAAAAACAATACGATTTTGCAAAAGAGCGTATATTCCGAAATGGTCTAAATGAAAAAATTAATATTGAAATGTTAGATTATAGAGATGTAAAAAATAAATACGATTCAATTGCATCAATTGAAATGATAGAGGCAGTTGGCCAAAATTATTTAAAAAGTTATTTTAAAAAAATTAAAGAAAGCTTAGAACATAATGGAACTGCAGCAATCCAAGCAATTACTATTGATGATAAATATTATGATAGATATAAAAATAAAACTGATTTTATACAAAAATATATTTTTCCAGGGGGTTTTTTGCCTTGTAAAAGAGAGATATTAAAGCTCTCGAACGAATATCAATTGAAGTTTGAAGAATGTAACTCTTACGGCCTTCATTATTCTAATACCTTAAGTATTTGGAGAGAAGAATTTTTAAAAAAATGGGGAGATATATCAAAACAAGGATTTGATAAGACTTTTAAAAAAATGTGGAACTTTTATCTTTCATATTGTGAAGCTGGTTTCAAGTCAAAAAATATTGATTTAATTCAGTTCTCACTGTGCAACAAATAGATGCAAATGAAAAAAATAATTGTATTTTTATCCTTATTGTTGTTATTAGGTTGTTCAACAAATAAAATGAAACCAGAAGATTTTAAAAGCAAAAAGCCACGACTAATTATTGAAGAGTACATGTCTGGAAATGTTAAAGCCTGGGGTATTTTGCAAAATAGATCAGGAAAAGTTACAAGACAATTCTCTGCGGATTTAAACGGCAAATGGGATGGTAAACAATTAATTTTAAATGAAAAATTTAATTGGAACGATGGAGAAGTTCAAAGTAGACAATGGAAAATTAATAAAATTGATGAGCATAATTACGAAGGTACTGCAGAAGATGTTGTTGGAAAAGCAAGAGGATTTTCGTATGGACCTATATTTAAATTTGAATATGTTTTATTAGTTCCTGTAAAAGGAAAAAATATTAAAATTACATTTGACGATTGGATATTTATGCAAGATGAAAAAGTTGCCATTAATAGAGCAACAATGACTAAATTTGGAATTAAAGTTGCAGAACTTACTGTTATGTTTTTTAAAGACTAACGTTTCTGAAATTTAGTAAGTTTTTTAATCAAATAAAAATAAAGTTTACTAGGAAAGATGCTAAAAATCTTTAAAGTAAATGTAAGTTCTAATGGGAAGTGAATTTCAAATACTTTTTTATTTAACAAACCATCGTAAATTTTATCTGCTGCAAATTCAGGTGTTTTTAAAAAGGGCATCTTAAAATCATTTTTATCAGTCATCGGTGTCTTAATAAAACCTGGAGAAACTAGACAAACGCGCACATTATGTCTTCCAAAATCAAAATATAAACTTTCAGCTAAATTATTTAATGCAGATTTAGATGGTCCATAACCTGTCGAATTCGGCAAACCTCTATATCCAGCAATCGAAGATACAATTGTAATTATTCCACTCTTTTTAAATTTAAAATAATCCTCTACAGCCTTAATACTATTAACTGTACCAAAAAAGTTTACTTTAAATACATCTTCTATTTGCTCGATATCTATATCCTTCTCTTTTTTAGGGTTCCAGGTTCCTGTAGAAAAAAAACAAATGTCTACTTCTCCATAATGATTCTTAATTTGATTAAATACTTCTTTACATGCAACTTTATCAGTAACGTCTAAAGGAAAGGATTTAATTCTTTCATTTGATTCGGATATTTCATTTAATAAATTTTCTCTTCTAGCTGAGATTGCAACTTCCCAACCTTGACTTGCAAATTTTAAGGCTAAAGCCTTACCTATTCCACTACTAGCTCCAGTTATCCAGATTACTTTTTTCATTTCATGAAACTATAACATATTTACTTAGTTCTATTTATGTATAAATTATTTTTTATAGTATTAATTCTTATATGGATGATGTTGTTATTGTAGGAGGAGGTATAATTGGAGCGGCTACAGCTTATTTTTTATCAAAAGAGGGTAGAAAAGTTAAGGTGGTTGAAAGAGACCCGACATATAAAAAAGCTTCATTCCCTTTGTCTTTAGGAGGATTTAGAAGACAGTTTTTTCAAAAAGAAAATATACACCTAGGAAAATTTGCAAGAGAATTTATAATAAATTTACCTGAAACGTTGAAAACAGAAAAAAATCCAAACCCTACCGCAAGTATGGTTCCAAACGGATATCTATTACTTTTTGGACCTGAACATGCAGAAGAACAATATAAAGCTTTAAAAAATCATGCTGAATGTGAGGCTGGCACAAAAAATGTTAAAGGTTCTGAGATTTCAAAAATATTTCCATATATAAACAACGAGGGAATAGAAACAGCAACTTATACTGATACAAAAATAGAGGGATGGATAGATCCTTATTTATTACACAATGCATTAAAAAATAAAGCTATAGAATTTGGAGCTGAATTTATAAAAGGTGATATTAAAAGTTTAAAAGAAATTAATGCAAGCACTATAGTATCAGCAGCTGGTTGTTGGACTAATGAGCTGCTAAATGATATTCCGGTATTCCCACAAAAACATACTGTCTTTAGAGTTAAGTGCCCCAAACACTATCCAGATATGCCTCTCACTGGTGATTTAACAACAGGAGTTTACTGGAGACCAGAGGGAAAAGAATATTTAGCAGGTTCACCAATTTCAAAATGGGATGCAGAAGATTTAGAACCCGAATGGAATGATTTTGAAGAGTTAGTATGGCCAGCTCTTGCAAAAAGAATTCCAGAATTCGAACAACTAAAATTAACAGGAGGATGGGCAGGCTACTACGATTGTAATAAATTAGATAATAATGCTGTTGTTGGTAAACATCCTTCATATAAAAATGTTTATTTAGCCACAGGTTTTACTGGAAGAGGTTTAATGCAAGCACCTGGAATAGGAAGAGCTTTAACTGAATTAATCACAACTGGATCATATCAAACCATAGATATATCTTGTTTTGCAGTAGAAAGAGTTCTAAAGAAAGAACAAAGATTAGAACCTTATGTATTGTAAATATGAAAGTATATAATATTTTTCCCTTAACAATTTGCCAATCTAAAATTGATATAGAGGACAAAGAAAAAAGTAATTTAATTTCACTTATAAAAGAGATGAAAGCAAGTAGCAAAAATATAGATTATTATAATAAAATTGGATCTTGGACAGGAGATACCCAAGGATTTGAAAATTTACATCATAATTCAGAATTTAATAATTTATTTGGTGAAATTAAAAAAAAATTAATTGAATACCTTGATGTATTAAATATTGATCAAGAACAATTAGATATTTATATTCAGAGATCTTGGGCTACAATATCAGAGGGCAAGGAACATATTGATAGACATAGTCATTTGCAGTCCCATATATCTTTTGCATATTATTTAAAAAAATCAAAAGAAGATTCAAAAATAATTTTTTACGATGACAAAAGACACAATGAGTTGATCCCAGGTCTTTTTGAATCTCCAACTGCAAACAAGAGAAAAATAATGAAAAAATTTAATGTTCAAAATTCTGCTAGTATTTCAATAGATCCTGAGGAAGATGATATAATTATTTTTCCTTCTAAAACACCTCATAGTACCCAGCCAAATGCTGTAAACAATCAAAGAATTTCAATTTCAGCAGATATATCTTTAATAGCAAAAGACTCTAAATTGTTAGAGCATCTAACACCTCCAATAAAAAATTGGATTAAGATTTAGGCTGGTTTCAATTCTACTTTGTTTTCTTCTTTATAATGATCGGTTTTAAATTGATTTGATATTTTTTGAACCTCAACTGATGAAACTTTATACTCAGCACACTTGGTTTCCTCATCTTTTCCATGTCCAGTAACCATATTAACCATATGTTCAGGAAAATGAAATGTAGTAAAAACTATCCCTTCTTTAACTTTATCTGTAACTTCTACTTTTAAAGCTACTTCACCTCGTCCTGAATAAAGTCTTGCTATATCACCAGTATTTAATTGTCTATGTTTGGCATCTTTAGGGTGAACTAATAAAATATCCTCATCACAAAGTTCTATATTGTTTGTTCGTCTAGTCATTGTAGAAGCATTGTAATGTTGTAGTACTCTGCTAGTTGTTAGTATTAGTGGATACTCCTTTTTATTTTCACTGATTTCTGCACTTTCTTTCCAATCAAAAGATTTCAACCTACCTTTACCTAATTTAAATTCTTTTTCGTGAAGAATTTTTGTATCTGTTCCATCTTCTTTTACTGGCCATTGCAAACCTAATTCACCTAATCTCTCTCTAGTAATACCTTTAAAGAATGGAACTATGTCTGCTATCTCAGCTAATACCTCATCTGCATCATATATTTTTTGATCATATCCAAGCTTTTGCATCATTTCAGTAACAATAACCCCATCAGGCTTTGTACCAGGAAGAGGGTTAGCAGCTTTATTTACTCTTTGAACTCTTCTTTCAGTATTTGTAAAAGTTCCATCTTTTTCTAAAAATGTTGTTCCAGGTAAAACCACATCAGCATATTTTGCAGTTTCACTCATAAATATTTCTTGCACAACTAATAAATCTAAAGCTTTCATTGCTTCTATCACATGATTACTATTTGGATCTGTTTGAACTATATCTTCTCCTATAATCCACAAACCTTTAACCTCTTTATTTATTGCTGCATCAAATATTTCAGGTATTTTTAAGCCTGCTTTAGTTGGATGAACTACACCATATTTTTCGGTATAAAAATCTTGTATTTTTTGATCAGCCACTGGAAAATATCCTGCACCTTGGTGAGGTTGACAACCCATATCAGCAGCTCCTTGAACATTGTTTTGTCCTCTTAAGGGATTTACACCTACTCCTTTTCGTCCAATATTACCCGTAATCATTGCAAGGTCGGCAATAAGCATTACTGTTTTAGATCCTTGTTCATGTTCTGTTACTCCTAAACCATGAAATTCCATAGAATTTTTTGCAGTAGCATAAGCTATCGCAGCTTCTTTAACCATTTGCTTATCCACCCCAGCAGCTTCTGCTAAGTAATCTACATCTAAACTTTCAATATGTTCAAAAAATTTATCAAATCCTTCAGTTCTATTTTCAATAAACTCTTTTTTGTAAAGTTTGGATTTAACGATGAAATAGAGCATCATATTTAAAACTGCCACGTTTGTTCCAGGTTTTAATTTAATATGATAGTCAGCTAGTCTTGCTAATTCAGTTGTGACTGGATCAAGGACTATTAGTTTTTTTCCTTTCATAGTCTGTTGCTTAATTTTTGCTCCAGTTACTGGATGAGCGTTAGTTGGATTTGCACCAATAACTAAAAACAAGTCTGCGTGATAAATGTCTTCGGTAGAATTAGTTGCTGCTCCAGTTCCGAATGTTTGTTGCATACCCCAAGCTGTTGGTGAATGACAAATTCTTGCACAGCAATCTATATTGTTTGTTCCAATAACTGCTCTTATCATTTTTTGAAAAACGTAATTTTCTTCATTTGTACATCTTGCAGAGGAAATACCTGCTATTGCATCAGGTCCATTTTCTTTTTTTATTTTTTCTAACTTTTGTTTAATAAAATCATAGGCTTCATCCCATGAGGCTTCATGAAATTTTCCATTTCTTTTTATCAAGGGACTTCTTAATCTGTCAGGATGCTCATAAAAGCCAAATGCATATCTGCCTTTAACACATGTATGTCCTGCATTTACTTCTGTGTGCTTTGGTGTATCTATTGAAACAACTTTTCCATCTTTTATTGAAGCTTCAAGGTTACAACCAACACCACAATACGAGCATGTTGTTCTAATTTTTTTATCATAATCGGCAGATTTAGATGCAAACACGTCAGATATTGCGTCTGTTGGACATGTGTGAGCACATGCTCCACATGATACGCATGAAGAGTCTCCAAACATCATATCATTATCAGTAGTAATTCTAGATTCAAATCCTCTTCCACTCATTGTAAGAACAAAAGATCCTTGAATTTCATCGCAGGCTCTTACACATCGTCCACAATTAATACAATTATCTAAATTCATCCTCATATAAGAATGAGAGGTATCTTTAGGAATTCCTTTGTGCTGTTTAGGGTTATTATATCTATGATCTTTAATACCCAAATCATTTGCTACATCTTGTAATTCACAATTTTTATCAACCTCACAAGTATTACATTCCATTGGATGATCCGTTAAAACTAATTCAACAATATTCTTTCTTAAATCTTTTAAATCTTTACTACTCGTAAAAATATGTTGGTTTTCACCAACTGGAGTATGGCAAGATGCTAATATTTTAGTTGGTCCATCTTTTTCTAAAGCAACTTCCACTGAACAAACTCTGCAAGCACCATATGGGGCTAAGTTTGGATCATCACACAATGTTGGAACTTTTTTTTCTCCTAAATAACTTTTTACAAACTTCAAAATTGAAGTATGGTGAGGACCTATCTCATAAGGTTTTCCATCTATATATGCAATTTTTCTTTTTTCTGAGCTCATTAATTTTCCGTTACTATATCATCTTTCAATTCATCGCCAAAATACTTTAAGATATTCATAATAGGTGTAGGTATTGCGCCACAAAGAGCACATAGACAACCTTTTTGCATAGTTATTAGAAGTTCATTTAGTAATTTTAATGGAATTTTTGCAGATTTATTTTTTACTTGGTCAAACATTTCTTTACCTCTGTAGGAACCAAGTCTCCCAGGAAAGCATTTTCCACACGATTCTTCAGCAGTAAATTCAAAAAGATGATGAATATAATCAATCATATTAAATTTTTTTGGTATACTTACTACACTTGCATGTCCAAGCATGAACCCAGCGTTTGTAAATTCTTGAAAATCTAAATTTAATTTATCAATTTCTTTAATTGGAATAACTCCTCCCAAAGGCCCACCAATTTGGAAAGCTTTTATTTCTTCTTTCAGCCCTCCTCCAATTTCATAAAAAATTTTTTTCATAGGAGTGCCCATATCAATTTCATAAACACCTGGTTTTTTAAAAAAACTATCTAAACATACAAGTTTAGTACCTGCAGATTTTTTGTTTCCAATTGATGCAAATTTTTCATAGCCATTTAATAGAATTCCACTTGCGGCTGCAAGAGTCTCAACATTATTAACTACTGTTGGTTTTTTGTATAACCCTTCGGTTACTGGATATGGTGGCCTTACATCTACTTCCGCTCTTCTACCTTCAATAGAAGCAATCAAAGCAGTCTCTTCTCCACAAATGTATGCACCTTGTCCAATACAAATGTTTAAATTAAAGGAAAAATCTGTTCCTAAAATATTTTCACCCAACAGCCCTTCGTCTTTTAGAGAATTAATACTACCGTTTAAAGCCTCGATTGATTTAGGATATTCACCTCTTATATAAAGGACACCTTCGTTACTCCCAATAACATAGCCGCATATCACCATTCCAAAAATAACTTTTAAAGGCTGTTCTTCTAATAAATATCTATCTGAAAATGCTCCAGAATCCCCCTCATCTGCATTACAAATTACATATTTTTTATCTGATTTTGTTTTACTACAAAAATCCCATTTCATTCCAGTTGGAAATCCAGCTCCACCTCTTCCTGTAAGATTAGAAGATAATAATCTTTGAATTATTTGTTTTTTTTCAGTTTTTAAAAATAAATTTAATTTATCTTTAAATTTTTCTATATCAGAAAGTTTATCATCCATTAAAAAACTTGTTTTTGCGTAACTTTTTGAAATAAATTTGTCCTGGATTATTTCTTCACCATTTATTATATTTTCTATTTTATTAATATCTTTTCCAGCATAGTTTTCACCATCATAATGAAATGCATGATTTTCATAACAATAACCTAAACAAAACATTTCTCCCACTTTATCTTCGCCAAGTTTTTCTTGTAATTTTTTTTTCAAATTACCTTGGGTTCCTGCACACATACATGCACTACCATTACACACAAAGGCTTTTTTTGCCCTATGTTCTGGTCTTAAAAATTCATAAAAACTTTCTGCTCCATGTATAGTTGAAACTCCTACATGATATTTTTCTGCTAGCTCTTTCATTCCTTCTCCATTCTTAGAATTTAAAGATCTGTCAGATAATTTTTGAAACAAATTATTTTTTAAGCCTATTCTACCTGATAATTTACTAATGTTTTTCGACATATTTTACATCACAACTCTTTCTTTGTTTGTATATATATTAAAACTATCTTTTTTTACAAAGCCTAATAATGTCATGTTAAACCTTTTTGCTAGATCTATAGCAAGGCTTGTTGGCGCACCAACACCAGCCATTAGTCCTATATTCGACATTAATCCTTTTTGAACTAGTTCAAAGTTTAATCTTCCAGAACATGCTATAAATTGAGAATGATTATCAATGATTTTTTTTTTATGAGAATAACCTATAAGCTTATCCAATGCATTGTGTCTACCTACATCTTCTCTTGTAGCAATGACCTTTCCATTTTTATTAATTAAAGAGCTTGCATGTATACCACCTGTTTTTGAAAATTCAGACTGTTTACTCATTAAAAGTTCTGGAGATTTTAAAATGATATTTCTATTAATTTTTGGAAATTCAATATTTAATTTATCTTTTTTTATTACCTCAACAGCCTCTAATGAAGTTTTTCCACAAATACCACAAGATGAATTAGTAATAAAATTTCTTTTAACTTTTTCAATATCTATATTTTTAGTATTGTTAATAGTAGCAACAATTTTATTTTGAATATTAAAATCACCTACTTTTTCTCCAATTTTTTCTACATTTTCTATCTCTGAAAAATTTTCTATAATTCTTTCATTAAATAAAAAACCAGATATCAAATCCTCATCGTGTCCTGGAGTTCTCATAGTAATTGACAAATGTTCAGTAATTAATTTACCATTTAATTTATATTTAAGACTCATTTCAATAGGTTCTTCTATTGATACAAAATCTTTAATTTCTTCTGTAGAACTATTTTTTAACTTAATAACATTGTATTTTATATTCATTTACAAAGGATATTTTTTTTTTAATATAAATCGATTTAAAATTACTCCAAAAATTAATATAATTATAGTGCCTGAAATAATTGGATTTATTATATAATCTAAAGATACACTTCCCATAATCACTATAATAGGATTTCCACCGGCTGGTGGGTGAGTTACATTAAAAAATATCATCAAACTAACACCAAGTCCTACCGAGACAGGTAGTAAAATATATAAAGGCAATGGGATCAAGATCAAGCAAGCAATTCCAACAATGGAAGTAATAAGATGTCCAAAAAAAATATTTTTAGGCTGCGCGAAAGGACTCTCGGGGTATCCGTATAATAACACCATAGTAGAACCAAAAGATGCAATTAAAAAAATTCCAAGCTCAGTTTTATAAGATAAAAATGTAAGGATCCCTATTGTTATAGTAGAAAAAATTCCTGCAAAAAAAGATTTTTTTAAATTTTCTTTAATCATGTTATTTCTTCAACGCTTTTGATAGAGCATTAAATGGTAATTTTAAACATTCTTTTCTAGAAATATTACTCTTTTTAAATAATTTTTTAAAAACAGACCATTCATTAGAAAGTTTTACATTTTCTTCTTCGAAAAAAACATCTACAATTTTAATTAAATTTGCCAAACTTTCTGTCGATTTATTAATTGAACTTGTAGATAATAAGCTTACAGATGCTTGACAATATACACATGATTTACATTGATAACCAAAATCTCTAATTTTATTATTACTAATTTTTAAAAATACTTCCATCACATCGCCACATATCGGATTTTTACATTTAGAAGAATGTGTACAATCTTTAATAACTTTATTGTACTTAGTATTTGAAGCTATTTTTAAAATTTCTAAATCCATTTAATATTCTTTATTTAAAAAATTAATGATTTATATTTGTTTTCATGAATGAAAACAACATTTTAGCCGCAGTTTTAGCTGGTGGAAAATCAAGTAGATTTGGCACTGATAAAAGTTTAGTAAAACTTGGTGGTAAATCTTTATTGGATCATACAATAAATAAAATTGAAAAAACTTTTAATGAAATATTAATTATTTCAAATAATAAATCGCTCACAATTAAAGATAAAAATATAAAAATTATTCCAGATTGTTTACCAGGACAACTTGGACCTTTAATAGGAGTTTTGTCGGCTATGAAATGGGCAAAAAAAAATAAAAAAAAACATAGATGGATAGCAACATTTCCATGTGACACTCCATTTTTTGATAATCAAATATTTAATCATTTATTAAAAAAATCAAAAAGCAGAACTAAAAAATTATTTTTTTTTAAAAGTGGGGAGAAAAGACATAACATATTTGGATTGTGGTCATTAGAATTAGAGAAAGTATTGGAAAAAGATATTACAAATAATTATAGAAAGGTAGAGGCATGGGCGAATAAAATAGGTTTAGAATTGATAGAAATTGATAAAAAAAAAAGTAGTACATTTTTAAATATAAATACCAGAGAAGATTTTAAAAAAGCTAAAATAAAATTAAAAAATGATTTCATATAAAAAAGCAATAAAAATTTTAATTAAAAATAAGATACAAATTAAATCTGAAATTATTTTATCTAAGGATGCCTTAGGTAGAATTTCGTCAAATAACATTTACTCTGACTGTAATTATCCATCAGCTAATAATACCGCGTTCGATGGTTATGCAATTAATTCACTAGATACAAAAAATTTGACTAAGAAAAAAACTAGAAAATTTAAAATAATTAAATCTTTAGCTGCCGGAGATAATCCAAAAATTATAAATATTAAAAAATTCAGTACAATTGAAGTTATGACTGGTGCTTTAATCAATAAACCGTTTAATACAGTAATCCCAATTGAAAATATTAAATTTATTCCCAATAAAATAGAACCAGAATATATTTTAATTGATAATAAAATTAAAAAACATAATCACATAAGATTTTTAGGCTCAGACTATAAAAAAGGTGAAAAAATAATCAATAAAGGAGAAATAATTAAGCCTAGTCATATTTTAGCTCTTAAAACACTGGGTATTGAAAGAATAATTGTTAAAAAAATTCCTAAAATAATTTTTTATACTACTGGAAATGAAATTAGCAATAAAACTAAAATCCCAAACTGGAAAATAAGAAATTCAAATAGTTATTACCTCAGAGCTTACTTAAAAAATTTGCCAATATATTTTAAAGAAAAAAATATATTGCGAGACAAAGATGAAAACAAATTTAAAAATGAAATAAAAAAAAATATGAAAATAGGAACAGATATTATTATTACATCTGGCGCAGTTTCCGCAGGTAAATTTGATTTCGTTCCTAAAATAATTAGTGATTTTAAATTAATAAAAAAATTCAAAGGTGTATCAATTAGACCAGGAAAACCAATAATGTTTGCAAAATTTAAAAAGAATATGGTTTTTTTCGGACTTCCTGGCAATCCTATCTCTTCTGCAGCTTGTTTTAGATTTTTTGTTTTACCCTTTATTTTTTCATCATTAAATCTTAAGTATGAAAAAGTAATTTTTGCTAAACTTAAACAAAGATTTGTTAAAAAAAAATTATTTACTAGATTTATAAAAGGGAAACTATCCTTTTCAAAAACAGGATTACCAACCTTCGAAATCCTTAAAGGCCAGGAGTCATTTAGAATTAGTCCCTTTACTAAAACCAATGCTTGGGGCGTTTTGCCAGATAGTAAAAGTATTTTTAAAAAAGGAGATTTAGTAGAATGTTATTCGCCATCTGGTGTGAATGAAATATTAATATAGTTAATTTTTTTAGTTGAGTAAAACAATATTAGGTATTAAGTTCTCCCATGCTTAATATAAAAAACCCAAACATTGCAATTCCAGTTGTTTTAATTGCTGGTATTTTTTGGTCTTTTGGTCCTTACGTAGTAAGACATATAGATGAGGCAAATACAGTTCCATGGCAGTATTTATTTACAAGAGGATTAGTTATATTTATCTTGTTAAATACCTATCTTTTTTTAGAAGAAGGTTTCGAATTTTACAAAAATTATTTTAAAGTAGGAGTTTCAGGTTTAGTTGGAGGCATTGGTCTTGGTATAGCGATGACAACTTTTATTTGGTCCATTATAAATACTTCAGCTGCAATTACTCTTTTATGTTTAGCGGCTATGCCGTTTATAACAGCATTACTTGGTTTCTTATTTCTCAAAGAAAATATTTCAATAAGTGTATGGATATCAATAATTGTATCAGCAGTTGGAATTATAATAATGGCTGTTGGAAATAATAATTCGGGCTCATTTTTTGGATTTCTTTTTGGAATGCTTTCGTCTTTAGGTTTTGCAATATTTTCAGTAAGTCTTAGATGGAGAAAAGAAACTCCAAAGTTTACAACAGTAGCAATTGCTGGTTTATTTTGTGTTTTATTTTCTGCAATTATAATTCTTATAAATGAAAGTAGTTTTCTATCATCAGGAAAAAACCAAGCCTTATTCGCAACACATGGATCAATTGTTTGTTTTGGCCTAATACTTTATTCTATTGGTTCAAAATATATTCCAGCTGCGGAATTAACATTGTTATCATTAACTGAAGTTATAGGAGGAATATTTTGGGTGTGGTTACCTTGGTTAGGAATTAACGAAATACCTTCTACGAATACAATAATTGGTGGATTTTTTATATTTATAGCTTTGTTTTATTACAGCCTTGTAATGAATACTAATAAAAGATTCATAGGACTAAATTAACATGGAAAACAAAACAATAGTTAACAGTTGGAATGAATGGGATCCCTTAAAACATGTAATAGTAGGCAAAGCAGATGGGTGTTGTATTCCAGCTCCAGAACCGGCTCTAGATGCCAAAGTACCCGAAGACTCAGATATGAAAGGACAATATGGTCCTAGAACCAAAGATACAGTAGATAAGGCAAACGAACTTCTAGACAATTTTGCTAATATGTTAACTAAAAGAGGTATTAAAGTTGATAGACCAATACCTATTGATTTTAATCAAAAAACATCGACTCCAGATTGGAGTGTTGAAACAATGTTTGGATGCATGCCTGCTAGAGATATCATTCTAACTGTAGGAAACGAAATGTTAGAAGCCACAATGAGTTATAGATGTAGATGGTTTGAATATTTGAATTATCGACCCTTGATCAAAAAATATTACGACTCAGATCCAAATATGAGACATGAGTCTGCACCAAAACCAAGACTAACTGATGAAGATTATAGAAAGGATTATTTATCAGAAAAAATAGGAGATCAGAAAAGACTTGAATGGACAGAAAAAAAATTCTTTGTAACAACGGAAGAAGAACCACTTTTTGATGCAGCAGACATTTTAAGATTTGGTAAAGATTTAATTGTTCAACATGGATTTACTACAAATTTAAAAGGAATAGATTGGCTTAGAAGACACTATAAAAATCATAGAGTTCATGCGGTAAACTTTCCGGGAGATCCATATCCCATACATATAGATGCAACTTTTACTCCAATTAAACCAGGTTTGATCATTAATAATCCTCAAAGAAAATTACCAAAAGAACAGAGAAAACTATTTGAAGACAATAACTGGGAAATAATTGATTCTGCACAACCAGCACATAATTCACCACCCCCTTTATGTTATTCTTCTGTATGGCTTTCAATGAATGTATTGGTTTTAGATCCAAAAACAGTATGTGTTGAAAAAAGTGAGGTTTATCAAGCAGAACAATTAGATAAATTAGGAATGGAAGTTGTTCCAGTAGATTTAAGAGACGCTTATGCTTTTGGTGGTGGACTTCATTGTTGTACAGCAGATGTATACAGAGAAGGTGATTTAAAAGATTATTTTCCTAAACAATAGTGCCTAAAATTAAAACAAAAAGAGACAGAGTAAAATTTGCATCAGACAATGTAACAGGGGCTTGTCCTGAAGTATTAGACGCAATTTTAAAAGCTAATGATGGAGATAGAACTCCATATGGCAATGATCAAATATCTAATGATTTACAAAAAAAGTTTTCAGAAATTTTTGAAAAAGATGTAATTGTTTTTCCAACTGCATCAGGAACAGCTGCAAACGCTCTTGCACTATCCACAATGACTCCTTCATTTGGAAATATTTATTGTCACAAACTTTCTCATATTAATGTAGATGAGTGCGGTGCACCTGAATTTTATACTGGTGGAGCTAAATTGGTTAACCTTAATGGAACTAATGGAAAAATTACTGCTGAAGAACTTAATAAATCTATAGTTGGCAAGGGCGTTGTTCATCATACACAACCTTCATCAGTTAGTATCACACAACTATGTGAAACAGGCGAAACTTATAAAATAGATGAAATAAAAAAAATCTCTGAAATAGCACATGAACATAAACTAAATATTCACATGGATGGTGCCAGATTTGCAAATGCATTAGTTTCTTTAAATTGTAGTCCAGCTGAAATGACATGGAAATCTGGAATTGATGTACTTTCATTTGGAGCAACTAAAAATGGATGTTTTGCTGCAGAAGCAATAATATTTTTTAAAACAGAATTGGTGGGAAATTTACCTTTTCTTATGAAAAGAGCCGGGCATTTATTATCAAAAATGAGTTTTGTTTCAGTACAATTAGATGCTTATATCTCAAATGGAGTTTGGTTAAAGAATGCAAAACATGCAAACGCTATGGGTAAAAAATTAAGCCAAGGTTTAGATGAACACAAAAATATAAAACTTGCATATCAAACTGATGCTAACGAGGTATTTGTAAAGATGCCAAAAGATATAATCAATCAATTAAATTCAGAAGGATATACAATTAATGATGACGAATGGGAAGGCAATGCAGTTAGATTAGTTACTGCTTGGAATACAGATCCATCTGATATTGATACTTTTCTAAATTATATAAAGTCGTAAGCTAGTTAGGATTTTCTTTTAAAAACTCAATATATTTAACAACCTGAGCATATTGTTCATCAGGTATATCTTTATAACTTGCATTGAATTTACTTTTTACACAAATTGCAACGTGAGCGTAAGGATTACGTCCTTTAGGGTGATTAGGGTGATTAGGTAGTTGACCTAGTAAATAATCGCCAGCTTCCTGAATTATTTTCCAGAGTTTACTTGCGTTTTCTTTATTCATTTTTTCTAAGAAAACTTTTTTATATTAATTAATTTTTTCTAGATTGCTTTATTTCAAAATTTTCAAGTCTTGATGTAAGTTCATCTTTTAGTTCAAATTCTTTTTGGTCTTTTAGCTTTATTTCTTCTAATTCTCTTCTTTTAATTTTTTCATCTCTTAATTTTTCTTTTTCAATTTTTAATTTCTGCTCTTTATCAAAATTTTCTTCCCACTCTTTTAATTTTATGAATTCTTGCTCTTTTTTTATTTGATCTTCTTGGTTTTTTAATTTTTGTTCTTTATATTTTTTTCTCTGTTCTTTAAGATCTTTTTTCCTTTGTTCATCTTCTCTAATTTTAAGGTCTATATCTTTTCTATTTTGTTCATCTTCTCTAATTTTTAATTCTTTATCTTTTCTTTTTTGTTGATCAGAATTTATCTTTAGTTCTTCATTAAGAAGATTTTGTTGTTTAGATTTTCTAATTTGTTCTTCTTCTTTAATTTGGAGCTCTTTTTCTTTTAATAATAGTTCTTTTTCTCTTAACTCTTGTTCTTTTTCAATTAATTTTTGTTTCTCATATATTTTTTTTTGTTCCAAATCTTTTTCGTTAATCTCTTGTTCTTTTGCATTTAGATCTTCTTCTCTTTGAACTTGCTTTTTATTATTTAAATACTGCTCTTTTTCAATTTTTTTTATTTTTTCTTGGCTTTTTTTAATTTGTTCTTCCCTTAATTTTAAATTCTTTTTATCTCTATTTTTCTGTCTATTCTTAAAGTCTTCGTAAACTTTATTTAGGATATTTTCGCTTTTTCTTTTTTTTCTCATCTTTTTTTATTTTTAATATTTCAACAGACAAAATTATAAAATACAAGTTACATAGTTATTAAATTTAATTTAATTTTTCAACTTAGAGGTGATAAATATATTTTATATTATTTTGAGCTTAGATCTACATCTGCATCAGGATCCAACTCAAGCCCTGCAGGTGTAATATTTCTTGGCAATGGAGTAAATGTATTGTCTGGATTTTCAACTGCTTCTCTTCTAGTTATTCTATACAAGCCAAAAAGGCCTATAATTAAATGAAAAATTAGTAAATAAATAAAAAATCCATTTGTACCAAAAGCGCTCATTAAAGTTGAACATAGAAAAGGTCCCATCATTGCTCCTAAGCCAAAAATAATTTGCATTCCTGCTCCGGCTGATACAAACTTAGCTTTTTCCATATAGTCATTTACGTAAGCTAAATTAAGAGTAAATAAGGGTATTGCCATTCCTGCGTAAATACCAAAAAATAAAAAAAATAGAATTTTGTTTCTATCAGCACTTATTGCTAGATACATATTTTCTAATGAAGCACCAGAAACATAAATTGCTAAAAATGCAAAAACTGCCGCCACAAATGTACATATAATTATAATTAATCTTCGGTCACTTTTGTCAGAAAAGTATCCGATAGGCCACTGAAATAATCCTCCACATACAGTAATTATAAATAGCAATAAAGATATTTCAAAAATTGTAAAATTCATTTTGGCAGCATAAACAGCTCCTAGTGAAAATAACGCAGAATGTATAAGGCCTGTACAAAACATACTTACTGTTGCAAGTGGAGAAGTTTTAAATAATCCTTTAATATTTATGAACCCTTGCTTTTTGAATTTTGGAGCTTTACGTTTTGTAAGAAGTATAGGAATTAAAGCAAAGGATAGTAATAAAGAGATTAATATAAAAGGCTCATATTTATCGGGACTACTAAAGTTTAATAAAAGAGAACCTAAAGATATACCAATTAAAGTAATAAACATGTAAACTGACAATAGCTGACCACGAGTTCTATTGTTTGCGCGATCATTTAACCAACTTTCCATTACTATAAAAATACCTACCAAAGCAAATCCTGTGATAAATCTTGCCATTGTCCATATTATTGGATTTACAAACACTGCATGAATTAAAATACTTAATGAAGCCATTGAAGCTAAAGCAGCAAAAACTCTAATATGCCCAACTCTGCTAACAAGATTAGGAATTGAATTTGCACCAATAAAATATCCTACAAAATATCCAGACATTATTGAACCAGTCGCTATAAAATTAAATTCTTCAATTACTGATCTAACTCCAAGTAAATTTCCCTGGAATCCGTGAGCAACCATTAAAATAAAATAACCAGTGAATAGAGCCCATGAACTTTTTAAAATTTTAAACATGTTTTAAAGTGTTACTATTAAGACGATTATTTTGCTAGATAATTTTAATTTATGTTTTTTTTATGGCTAAGAATGAATGAACGGCAATCGTCATTATGATTATTGAACCACCTAAGATTGTTTCAATACTAGGCTGCTCTTTTATGACTATCCATACCCATACAGGTCCTAAAATTGTTTCTAGCAAAAAAAAGAGATTAACCTCCGCACCAGTTATAAATCTTGGTGCTATTGTCACTAAAACAAATGGGATAGCGACACACATTATACACATTAAAGGAACAAAAATTATATCGTTTCCGATTAGTTCAAAATTCTTTACAAAGAAGAAAGCAAATATAGCAACAAATAATTTTCCTAATACAGCAGATGGCACAAGATCTCTATCTTTAGCATACCTTGCTATAGTAGCATTACAGGCAAGACCTAAAGCAGTAACAAGACCAAAAAAATCACCTAAAAAATTTCCTAAATTTAGAGAATCATAGAAAATATAAACACAAGCTCCAAAAGTTATCAATATTGCAATAAAAGTTTTTCTATCTGGTATTTCTTTTAAAAATATAGATCCTAATATTGCAGAAAGCATTGGTGCTAAAGCAATCATTATTAAAGTATTAGCAACATTAGTATTTTGAATTGAAATTATAAAAGTAATATTGCAGACTGCAAAACTTATACTATAAAAAAAACCAGGATATCCAACTTTTTTTAACGCTCTAATAAAATTTTTTTTATAAAAAAGTAAAAGGCCAAATAAAACACAAATAAATGGAATGACGCCCCTGTAAAATAGCATTCCCCACGTTTCAATATTAGAAAGTCTAATCAATAATGAGTCTGGAGTAATAAACATTACTCCAATAAAGGCCAATAATGAGCCTTTTTGCTGGTTAGATAAATTTTTAAAATTCACAGTTTATTTCTTATGTATTCATTAATCTGATTAGAATTATTTAATTTTTCTGAACATATTTTATTTTTACATATCACTACAAAACTCTGCTCACTACTTTCTTTGTAAATAATAGATGCATTACCCATAAATTTTTTTAAAATATCTTTTTTAAAATTTTCGTCTGTTTTTCCATGGAAGGAGATTGTTATATTTTCATCACAAATATCTAGTATTTTTAAATAGCTAAACATTTGTGAAAAATTATAACCAATATACATATTAAATGTTTTACTTAGGGTTTCTATTTTTTGGGCCCAATAATCATCATTAGTAATATTTCTTAATTTATTGCATACAAACAAGTAAATACTATTACCATTTGGTATATTATTGTCTCCAAAATCAATCGGATTTACAAATAAATCATTATTATTTAACACATTTTTTTGTAATAAATTATGTTCCTTATTATAAAAAATATCCCAAGCCTCCTTCATGATTTCTATAGATTTTTCTAGAGACGCTTTGTCATTATTAATTTCATATAAAGAAATTAACAAAAGAGAGAAATAAGCATAATCCTCTAAAAAAACATCTACTTCCTCTTTATTTTTGTTATAGCAATGAAATATATTATCTTTTAACTTATCTTTAATGTTGTTTATAGAAGAAACCGTTTTTTTATATAGAATTTCATCATTTAAATATAAAGATGAGTAAATATTAGTATAAAGCCAATAGCAATTAAGATCAGTTTGAACTTTGTCATCAAAAAATGGTTTTATTCTTTTTTCTCTTTCTTTAAGTAATGACTTTTCAGCTTCGGTACATATTTTTATTTCCTCTTCAGATAGTTTACTTTCCTTATTTTCAATAAGTATATTTGATCCTTCAAAATTTCCTTCTTGTGTAATTTGATATTTTTTTTTAAATATCTCAAATTTGTCTTTTAAAAAATTTTTTAATTCTTCAAACTTCCAAATATAATATTTTCCCTCTACGCCCTCACTATCGGCATCATAAGCAGAACCTAATAATTTATTATCAGTTGTGAATTCAGAATTAATAAAATTTATAGTTTGAACTAACTTATTTTTTAAATACTTAGAATTTTTATTTTGTAAAAAATGATTAAGTAAGTTTACATATAAAATATTATCATAAAGCATTTTTTCAAAATGTGGAACTATCCACTTTTCATCAACAGTATATCTTGCTATACCACCACCAATTTGATCATATATACCTCTCGATGAAACTTTAATTAAAAGATTTTCAACAGGTTCTAAAAATTTTTGATTTTTATTTTTTTTATAAAAATAATGAATAGTATCAAAAACATAAAACTGAGGAAATTTTGGAGCACCTTTAAACCCTCCGTTTACTTCATCAAAATATTGAATTATTTTTTCAACATATGGCTCTAAATTTTGCTTTAAGACAGAGTCTTTTCTATTAAATTCTTTAAATACCTCTTTCATTTGAGAAACCTGGGCGATTATTTTTTCTCTATTTTCTAAGTAAACTTTAGAGACATTTTCTAATACTTGATTAAAACTTGGCCTACCTTGCATTTCACTTGGAGGAAAATATGTTCCGCCAGTAAAAGGTACTGCATTTTCATCTAAAAACATTGATAGTGGCCAACCACCTTGAGCTCCTGTTAAAACTCCTAAACTTTTTTGAAAGATTGAATCTAGATCAGGCCTTTCTTCTCTATCAACCTTTATATTTATAAATTTTTCATTCATGATTTTTGCAGTATTTTCGTTTTCAAAACTTTCATGAGCCATAACGTGACACCAATGACAACTTGCATAACCTACGCTTAAGAAAATTGGTTTTTTTTCTAATTTAGCTTTTTCTAAAGTTTTTTTGTTCCAAGCGAACCAGTTTACAGGATTGTTTTCATGTTGTTTTAAGTAAGGACTTTTTTCATTTTTTAAGTGATTGGTCATAAATGATTATATAACCAAAGATTAATTTGAGTAAGGCTTTCTTGAGAATATTCTTCTTAGCATTGGTGCAAAATGCTCTAATGGCAAAGATTGATAATTAGGATCAAAAGAACCTTGGTCATATTTTTCACAAAAATCGATTGTTGCTTGATAATATTGGTGATCTTTGTATTTGTCTCTTTTATTTCTATCTCCACCCAAATGATGTGCATAATAATACGCTTGAAATTCTCCATGTTTTTGAACAATCCAATGAGTTTTTTCTGAAACATAGGGTTTTAAAATTGCTGCGGCATACTCTGAATGATTCATGGGAGCTAATTCATCCCCAATATCATGCAAAAGAGCTGCAACAATCATTTCTTCATTTTCTCCAGCACGCAAGGCTCTAGTCGCACTTTGCAGAGAATGTTCCAGTCTAGAAATTTGATAACCTTCTAGTGTCTCAGTTAGTTCTGACATAAATTTAATAATTCTATCAGCAGTTTTGCTAGCAAAATTTTTTTCATGCTTATCTAAAAATAGATAATCCTCTTTAGTTCCATGTTTCATTTCTGTAAAACTGACCTTTTTCATATCTAGTTATTAGAAGTTGAACTTAATAGAGATAATTGAGTTATTTTATCTTCGCCTAATTCATCAATAATTTTAACTGGGTAATCACCTGTAAAATAATGATCTGTTAGTTGAGGGTAAGAATTGTTTCTTTCTTTAAATCCTAAAGCTTTATACAACCCATCTATTGATAAAAATTTCAGTGATTTAGCATTTATATGTTCACACATCTCCTCTAGTGATTTATTTGCCGCTAGCAATTCTTTTATCGTTGGCATATCAATACCGTAATAATCAGGAAATCTTATTTCAGGGCTTGCTATTCTCATGTGAACTTCTTTTGCACCCGCATCATATAAAGCTTTAACAATTTTATGCGAAGTGGTACCTCTTACCAAAGAGTCATCTACTAATATTATTATCTTATTATTAATTACAGTTTTGTTTGCATTTAATTTTAATTTTACTCCAAAACTTCTAATTTTTTGGCTTGGTTCAATAAAAGTCCTTCCAACATAGTGGTTTCTTATTAAACCCAAATCAAAACCAATTTTAGCTTGTTTGCTGTATCCTAATGCAGCTGCATTCCCTGAGTCTGGAACGGGAACTATAAGGTCAGCATCTATATTGTCTTCTTTAGCAAGTTCTTCACCTAACTTTTTTCTATATTCGTAAGCTGTTTGTCCGTTTAATAAACTGTCTGGTCTAGAAAAATATATATATTCAAACACACATGGTTTAATTCTTTTAGGGGGAAATGGTTTTATACTTTTAAGCTCATCTTTTTCTACATAAACTATTTCTCCATTTTCTACTTCACGAATAAATTTCGCTCCAATTATATCTAATGCGCATGTTTCAGAGGCAAAAACATAGGAATTTTTTATTTTACCAATAACCAAAGGTCTTATTCCATATGGGTCTCTAACACCAATTAACATATTTTGTGCTAACATTACTAAGGCGTATCCACCTTGGATTTGAAAAATTGCATCAATTATTTTTTCTATAGTTTTCTCCCTTTTTGATTTTGCAATTAATTGGACAATAGTTTCAGTGTCAGACGTTGTATAAAATATAGCTCCCTCTTGTACTAATTTGTTTCTCAAAGTAATTGCATTAGTTAAATTACCATTATGAGAAATTCCTATCCCCCCTGCATTAGTATCTGCGAAAAAAGGTTGAATATTTCTTAAAGCTGCTCCTCCAGTTGTACTATATCTATTGTGACCTATTGCATAATTACCTGAAAGGTTTTTTAAAACTTTTTCCTTATTAAAATTGTCACCCACTAAACCAAATCTTTTTTCTGAATGATATTGTTCACCATCAAAAGAAACTATTCCACATCCTTCTTGGCCTCTATGTTGCAACGCATGCAATCCTAGTGCAGTTAACGTTGATGCCTCTTTAGAATTACTAATTCCAAAAACACCACATTCTTCTTTTAATTTTGGATTATAATTCTTGTACTTTATCTTTTGTATTTTCATATTGTTCTTTATCAGGAAATACTTTTATAAGATAGTTGCTACCATTTTCAACCCATTCATAAGTCAAAGATCCTTTTTGTTTAATTGGCCATTTATCGTGATTATAAACAATATCAACGGTTGTAAAAACACAAACAGCAATAATATATGCCCATATAAAACCAAAAATAAATCCAAATGTTTTATCTAAAGAACCTAGACCAGTATATGTTATTGCTTTGCTCACAGCTTTATTTGTAAATAGTATTATAAATATGATAATTGTAAAAATACTTACCCCTAAAATAATATCTAAAACATATTCATTATCTATTATATCATTTACAAATGGTTTTACTTTTGGAAACAAAATTAATGTTATTACATAAGCCAATATCCATTTAGATGCAGACAAAATACTTAGAACAAACCCTTTTTTTGTACACCTTACCAAAGACAAAATAGTTATAACTAGATAAGATAAATCAAAACTAGACACGTTTTTAAACAAATCTAAAAATGCATCCATATTTAGTTTTATTATTTGTGAAATGGTTTAAAAATTAATAACAATGCTGGTAATAAAGTTAATACAGAAATCATAGCAAGTAACATTGCAATTCCAGTAAATACTCCAAAATAAATAGTTGGTATGAAATTCGACATAACTAAAATTGAAAACCCAAATACAATAGTTATTGAAGTATTAAGTATAGCAATCCCTACGGAGGAATGACATAGCTTTAGTGTTTTATTATAATCTTTAGCTTTTATAAACTCCTCTTTAAAACGATATATATAATGAATACTATTATCTACTGCTATTCCAATAGTTATAGCTGCAATAGTAATCGTCATCATGTCCAAAGGTATGTTTGCTAAACCTATAATTCCCAAAATAAAAAAAGCTGCAATGAAGTTTGGCACAACACCAATTATAGAAAGTTTAATATTTCTAAATAAAATAAGGAACATTATAAAAATTCCCACCATGACAAAGCCCAAAGTTAAAATTTGAGATTTAAATAAGCTTTGAAGTAAATTATTGAACAGTATCAACACACCACCTAGCTTATATTCATTACTTTTTAATCCTAATGTATTTTCCAAATCATAAGTAATTTGATTTATAAGATCATTTCTTCTTAAGTCTTTCATTGAGTCTTTTATTCTGAGACTTATTCTTGCTTCTGAATCTTTAATAGAGATATAAGGATCAACAATTTCTTTTTTGATGCTATCTGGAATTTTCGAATATAGTACACCTATTTCAAGTGCTCCTAAAGGTTTTCCATCATTAAGCTGAGTTGCCACTTCAATTATTGATGAAAAAGATAGAACTTTTCCCACTGGCTCTAAATTATCTAGGTATTTATGCACAATATTTATTTTATCTATTTTATCTTTAGTGAACCAATATTTATCTGTATTTTCTTCATCATCCCCCCAATCATCTTCATCTTCCGTTTTTGATTCTTGTTTTTCCTTTTGAAATTTAATGATAACCTCTAAAGGAGTGGTGCCTCCTAATTTTTCATCAATTAACTTCATTCCTCTGTAAATTTCAGTATTTTTATTGAAATAATTTATAAAACTATTTTCAACTTCCAGCTTTGAAATACCTGAAATACTCAGAATTATTGCTAAGATAGTTACTCCAAAAATAATTTTTTTATTATCAATAGCTTTATTTCCAAAGAAAGACGTAATTATAGATTTATTTTCTTTAGCTAAATAAACATTAGAGTCTTTAACGAAATTTAATAAGGTTGGAAGAAGTGTAAAGGTTATTATAAATGATGTCATTAAACCAAAAGTCATCATCCATCCAAAATCAATAATAGGTTTTATTTCGCTAAAGATTAACGATAAGAATGCACAAATAGTTGTTAAAACTGTATAAAGTATAGGCCAAAACATTTTTTCAGTTGTCATTAATATAATTTGATTTTTTTTTAGTTTCGGAAATTTTTTGGTTAATTGTATAAATCTTGTGCTCATATGAATGTTCATTGCCATTGTTAATATCAACATAAGCGCAATAAAGTTTGATGATATTACAGTTACCTTCCATCCTAGAAAACCAAGCAGACCAGTCATTATTATTACGGCAAAGAAACAACTGCTTAAGGGTATGATGATCCAAATAATTTTTCTGAAAACAAACCACAAAGTTACTATTATAAAAATTAGAACTCCTATACCAAAAATCATTATATCATTTTTTATAAAGGACATCATATCATCAGCGATCATTGGAATACCTCCAAGATGAATTTTGCTGTTGTTACTAAAATCTTTTATTATTTCTCTAATCTCTAATATATTTTCATGATTTTGCTTTTTAAGTTCATCTTTATACTCTTCAAATTCTTTTATGCTTTTAAAATTTCGGTTTAAGTCTTTTGATTTTAAATAAACAATTATACCACTTGTATTTCCATCTTCGCTGATTACAAAGTTTCTAAATACTGGACTATTTAAAATTTCATTAAAGCCGCGCTCTTTATTAACACCTTCAGTTTTTAAAGTTGTGAAATTTTTTAGCCTTTCAGCAAGTGGTTTATCTGTACTACTTAATAAAGGTATATCTAACAAAGTTACTACACTGTGAACCCAATCTAAACTCTGAATTTTATTTTTTAAATTTAATAGATTATTGATAGAGTTTGAAGAAATCATATTTTCTTCAGGCGTATAAGTAAGTACTAGAAATTCTCTAGCTCCATATCTTTCTGTTATTTCATTCAAGTACTTAAGATCTGGATCTCCTTCTATTAAAAGTGTTTCAGAAGAAGCATCTAATCTAAAATTTTTAGAGAAATATCCAAAAAAAATTAAGCATATTATTAATATTGTGAAAATTAACTTAGGTCTTTGGATAACATTTTTTTGATAAAAATTAGCCAGCATTCAATATAAGCTTATATAATTTATATTAGCTATTTTGAATATCTTTAAATTTGGTAAACATTTCCTCAAATTCTAGAAAAACATTGCCAGTTGGACCATGACGTTGTTTACCTATAATTAATTCAGCACGGTTTGCAATATCACCCATTTTGGCTTGCCATTCAGCATGTTCAACAGTAGCAGGGGTGGGCTCCTTCCTTTGAAGGTAGTAAGCTTCTCTAAAAACAAACATTACGACGTCAGCATCTTGCTCTATTGAGCCAGATTCTCTTAAATCAGCAAGTTGTGGTTTTTTATCATCTCTTTGTTCAACCGCTCGTGAAAGTTGAGATAGCGCTAAAACTGGAACAGAAAGTTCTTTAGCTAAAGCTTTAAGCCCTTGTGTAATTTCTGAAATTTCTTGAACTCTCCCATCTTTTATATTTGTGGCACGCATTAACTGGATATAATCTATAACAACCATATCTAATCCAAAGAGTCTTTTTATACGTCTTGCTCTATTACTTAAAGCAGCAATACTAATTGCTGGTGTTTCATCTATGTATAATGGTAGTTCAGATATATTCTTTGATGTCTCAATAAACTTGTCAAATTGTTCTTCACTTATTTTACCTCTTCTAATGTCATTTGATTTTATTCTTGCTTGTTCCGCTAATATTCTCGTTGAAAGCTGTTCAGAGGACATTTCAAGTGAAAAAAATGCAATTGTAGATTTTTTTCCATCCTCTTGAATTTTTTTAGCCGCATTAAAAGCAATATTAGTAGCTAAAGCAGTTTTACCCATTGAAGGTCTTCCAGCAATAATAACCAAATCAGATTTATGAAGTCCTCCCAATCTTTCGTCTAGGTCTGTCAATCCAGTAGGTACTCCAACTATTCCTTCATCATTTTTATAAGCATTAGATGCCATCTCAATAGTCAATTTCATTGCTTCGTCAAATTTTACTAAAGAGGAAGAAAAAGATCCTTTCTCAGCAAGATCAAAGAGTGATTTTTCAAAATCTTCTATTATTGATTGACCATCGTTATTCAATTCATTTAACTTGGCTGTATCAATAATATTTTCAGAAATTTTAATTAATTCTCTTTTAACAAATAAATCATAGATCAATCTTGCATATTCATATGCCTGTCTTGAAGATGCTGAAAATTTTGTAATTTTAACTAAATAGTCTGGAATATTTAGTTCATCTTTTTGATTTTCGAAATAGTTTTTTAAGGTTATGGGGTTAGCTAGCATTCCACCATAAATCAATTTTTCAATTGCTGAAAATATTTTTTGATGCATGGGATCGTAAAAATTTTTATTTGATACTATTAAACTTATTTCATCAAACATTTCATTGTTTAGTAAAATTGATCCAATCAAAGATTGTTCAGCTTCTATGTTATTTGGAAGTTGGTTTTCTTGGTTTTTTATTATATTTATATTTTTAAGCATTTTAAAAAATTAGTTAATTTCAAGAATTAATCAACTTTCTAAATTAGCTGGGGAAAATAATGTATAAATTACTTAGCAGTTTCTTCTGGCTCTACTTTAAGTATTATTGAAGCTTGAATTTCTGAGTGAAGGTTTAGAACAATTTTAAAAGAACCTAGAGCTTTAATTTCATTAATAGGTTGTATCAATGATGGATTAATTTTAATATTGACACTTTCACTAATTATTT
>CACISU010000010.1 GCA_902589345.1 uncultured Pelagibacteraceae bacterium
TCAAAATATTTTGTTTTATTAAACTTATTTTTATTTTTTAATGCAAAGTCTTTTTTTTTATAAGCTTTACAATTATCAATTAATGGGCAGATATGGCATGATGGTAAAGTCGGTTTACATACCAAGGCTCCTAACTCCATTAATGCCTGTGCATAATCACTAGATCTTTCAGAAAAACCAAAAAATTTTTTTTTTTTATGAAGATTTTCTTTGGTAATTTCTGCTTTTTTTTTTAAATTAAATATTCTCTTCAGCACTCTTTCTACATTTCCATCTAGAGGGATTATTTTTTTATTAAATGCAATAGCCATAATAGCACTGGATGTATAATCTCCGATTCCTGGCAAAGTTTTCAAATGATCTATATTGGTTGGTAAATTTCCTTTGAATTCTAAAATAACTCTTTTTGCAGTTTTTTTTAAATTTCTTGCCCGAGAGTAATATCCTAATCCCTCCCAACATTTCATCAACTTTTTATTGTCTACTTTGGATAAACTTTTCATATTAGGAATTTTTTTTATAAAATTTTCAAAATAAGGTATGACAGTTTTAACTTGGGTTTGTTGAAGCATAAATTCACTTACCAAAGTATAATATTGTTTTTGTATTTTTGACGCAGGTTTTCGCCATGGTAATGTTCTTTTATTATTATCATACCAATGTAGAATTTTTTTTGATATGTTGTTGGTGCTCATATGAAATTTAAATCTAATACTAAGCAGAGAATTAATGTCATTCAAGGCCTAAGATCTTTTAAAAATACTTTACCCACAAAAGTTAAAAAAATTATTAATAAAAAGGGGCAAATTTATTCTAAAACTTTAGAAAATTGGAAAAAAATTGTTGGGGACGATCTATTTAAAGTTTGTTATCCGAAATCATTAAAAAGTGCGAATTCAATGAGAAAAAGCACTTTAAATATAATGGTACAAAGAGGACATGAAATAGATTTAGAATATTCAAGAAATTTAATTATTGATAAAATGAATTTATTTTTTGGTTATAACGTAATTGAAGTTGTAAAAATTTATACTTTTGAAAATGAAAATATTAAAAATAAAGAAAAAAAAGTTATTAACTTAAAAAAAAATGAGCATTTAAAAAAAATATCTTATATAAAAAATGAAAAAATTAAAAACTCTCTGGAGCAATTAAGTAAATTAATAAGACTAAAATGAAAAAATTATTATTTATTATTTTAATAACATTTATTTCACTCAACTATTCAATTGCTGAGAATAAGATAATTTCTATATCTGAAGGAAATAAAGATGCAAAGGTCAAAATAATTGTTTATGAATCTTTAACCTGTGGTGCTTGTGCGGAATTTCATAAAACAATTTATCCTGAGATAAAAAAAGATTTTATTGATACTGGGTTAGCTAATATTGAATTTAGGAATTTTCCTCTAAATATGGCAGCGTTAAATGCTTCAAAAATTGCACATTGTAAAAATGATGGTGATTCAGATATTTTACATTTTTTATACAAAAACCAAAGAAAATGGGTAAAGGGAGATACCATTGATGAGGCAAACAAAAATTTAAAAAATTTAATGGCTAACGAAAATTTCAACATAGATTTTGAAAGTTGTATTAAAAACAAACTAGTTGAAGACTACATTTTAGAAGATCGAATCAAAGGTGTTAAAAAGTTTGAAATAAATGCTACTCCTACTCTAGTTATAGATAATAAAAAGTTAAAAGATCCTTTTAATTATAAAAAAATAAAAAAAACTCTTGAAAAACTGATATAATTACTAAATGGAGTTTAAAAAAATCCATTTAAACGGGTTTAAGTCCTTTGCTGAAAAAACAACCTTCTTAATTGAAGAAGGTCTCACAGGTATAGTTGGGCCAAATGGATGTGGTAAATCAAATATTGTTGAATCCTTGCGTTGGTGTATGGGAGAAACATCTGCAAAAAGTATGAGAGGATCTGGAATGGAAGATGTTATCTTTTCTGGAACATCAAATAAACCTTCAAAAAATATTGCTGAGGTATCAATTTCATTAACAAACCAAAATAATGATGGTCCACATCAATATAAGGATCTTGATCAAATAGAAATAAGAAGGAAAATTGAAAAAGATAAGGGCTCTAAGTTTTATATAAATGATAAAGAAGCAAGAGCAAAAGATGCTCAAATGTTTTTTGCTGATCTCTCTACTGGTGCTCATTCACCTTCTATAATAAGCCAAGGAAGAATTGGCGCTTTAGTGACTGCGAAACCTTCTGATAGAAGATCTATTTTAGAAGAGGCCGCAGGTATAGCTGGACTTCATGTTAGAAGACATGAAGCAGAACTTAGACTTAACGCTGCTGAAAATAATTTAAAAAGAGCCGATGAATTGAGAAGACAACAAGAAAAACAGCTTATTAATCTTCAAAAACAAGCCGAAGAAGCTGCAAAATATAAAGATATTTCAGAGGAAATAAAAAAAATTGAAGCGGGTCTATATTTCTTAAAACTAAAAGATATTGATCATGAAATTAATTTAGAAAATGAAATTAATAATGAGGCCGAGAGTGAAGTTAAAAATTTTAATGAAAAATTGGAATTAATTGAAAAACAAATTAATGAGGAAACTGATAAAGTTGACCCAATTAGACTTAAAAATATTGAAAATCTATCAAAAATACAAAGGCTAAACTTAGAATTAAAAAGTCTCGATGAAGAAAGTGGCAGAATAAAAAATGAAATTGAAAATATAAAAAACTCTCTAAAAACTATAGATGATGACATAGATAGAGAAAAAAGTATTGTAATTGACGCTAATTCTAATGAAAAAAGAATTAAAGAAGAAAAAAATGAATTAATTGAAATTGACTCAAAATATTATGAAACTGAAAAAAAATCCAATGAAGATTTAAATGCAGCTAAAAACAAACTTAAGACTGAAATAGATAAAGTTAGAGAATTAATAAATTTAAGAAAAAATGAAGAAGCAATTGTTATTCTTGATAATTGTAAAATAATAATAGAAGAATACGCAGGTAGTTTTAGTACAAATCAAAACATAAAAAAAGAATCTGTAAAAAGAAATGAGAGAATAAATTCTATAGAGAAAGAAATAGAAAGCTGGAAAAACCTTCTTATAAATTCAGAAAAAATGATTAACGAACTTAATGAGAGAAAAAACAAACAAATAATCAAACTCGAAAATCTAGAAAAACAACCTCAAACACAAGCAGAAAAAAAAGGTCAAGTCTCTGAAAATTTAAGAATTTCAGAGCAAGAGAAAAATGAAAATGAGGCAATCATAGATCAAGTTGATAGCAAAATTAATGAACTTAGAAATGAACTGGGCTCTACTAAAGAAAGTTCAATAGAGATTAGAGAAAGAAAAGCGAGTTCAGGGGCTACGATAGATGGATTGAAAAAAAGAAGAGAGGATTTACTTGATAGAGTTCAAGATGAGTTAAATTTAAATGAAAATAATCTACTTGAATACTCAAACTTAGATAATAATGATGAATTTCCTGACGCTTTATCACAGGAAGAGTTATTAGATGAAAAAAAGAGAGAGCGAGACAAACTCGGCTCGGTAAACTTACGAGCTGATGAAGAAACTAATAAATATGAGAGTGAAATTAAAAAAATGGAGCAAGACAGACAAGATCTTGTTACAGCTATAATTAAACTTAAAGAAAGTATTAGTGAGTTAAATCAAAAAGGAAGGGAAAGACTTTTGGAAGCTTTTGAAAAAGTAAACAGAAAATTTAATGAAGTTTATACAAAATTATTTAACGGGGGAAATGCAAAATTGGAGCTGGTTGACTCTGATGATCCTCTTGATGCTGGATTAGAAATGCTAGTAAGCCCTCCTGGAAAAAGATTACAATCAATAACTTTATTATCTGGTGGAGAACAAGCTTTAACTGCATTGTCTTTAATTTTTGCGGTATTTTTAACAAATCCCTCACCAATTTGTGTATTAGATGAAGTTGATGCTCCATTAGATGATGCTAACGTAACTAGATTTTGTAACTTGCTTGAAGAGTTAACAAAAATTACAACAACAAAATTTATCATTGTTACTCATCATGCACTTACTATGTCTAAAATGGATAGACTTTATGGAGTTACTATGCCTGAAAAGGGTATTAGTCAGTTAGTTGCTGTAGATCTGCAAAAAGCTGAGAGTATGGTTGCCTAATTAAAAATGCCAAAAGACTCACTAAAAACTCGCTTGGAAATTGCAAAAAAAAAATATTTAAATAAAAATTCTGAAAAAAATGCTCAATCTTCCTCAAAACTTGGATTGGCCTTTAAAATGAGCACAGAACTAGTAGCTGCGGTCCTGGTTGGGACAATTATTGGGTTTATTTTAGACAATTGGTTTGGTACTAAACCTTGGTTAATTTTAATATTTTTTTTTGTAGGCGTAGCTGCTGGGATATATAACGTAGTTAAATCTGCAAAAAATATGCAAAAGTAGAAAATATAATGGCGGCAAATCCAATGTACCAATTCAATGTGAACAGAATTGGTCCTGAAATAAAATTAGGTGAAATAGATATATCATTCACCAATGCAAGTTTATTCATGGTAATTAGCTCCGTTGCAATACTTATAATATTTAATTTAGGATCAAAAAAAAATTCTTTAATACCTAATAAAATTCAATTACTTGCTGAATTGAGTTATTCATTTGTTTCTAAAATGATTAGTGATACTGCTGGATCAAAAGCAAAACCTTATTTCGCATTTATATTTTCACTGTTTATGTTTGTACTATTTTGTAACATGTTTGGTATGATTCCATATTCTTTCACTGTTACAAGTCATATTATCGTAACTTTTGTATTAGCAGCTTTTATATTTGTTGGAGTAACAATTATTGGATTTATTAAACACGGTTTTGGATATTTAAAACTTTTTGTTCCTAGTGGAGTACCAATGATTTTATTACCATTAATAGTAGTAATAGAAATAATATCTTATTTAAGTAGACCGATAAGCTTATCAGTAAGATTATTTGCAAATATGATGGCTGGTCATACAATGATGAAGGTATTCGGTGGCTTTGTAGTAAGCCTTGGAATAATTGGTGGATGGCTTCCACTAAGTTTTTCTGTTGCACTAACTGGCTTGGAGATATTAGTTGCTTTTCTTCAAGCTTACGTTTTTGCAATATTAACATGCATCTATTTAAATGATGCATTAAATTTACACCATTAAAAAAAGGAGGATATAATGGAATTAGAAGCAGCAAAAATGATTGGAGCGGGCTTAGCGGCAATAGCTTTGGCCGGCGCAGGAGTTGGTATAGGTATTATTTTTGGTAATTACCTTTCAGGCGCAATGAGAAATCCATCAGCGGCTCAAAAACAATTTCCAAATTTACTTTTGGGATTTGCGCTTGCAGAAGCAACAGGATTGTTTGGATTGGTTGTTGCGTTAATTATTTTATTTGCATTTTAATTAATGTTAAAAAAAATAATTGTTCAAAATTTATTAATTTACTTTGCACTTTTAAAAAATGTGCAAAGTGCCGAAAGTGGAGGTATGCCTCAACTTAATCCAGAATTTTGGGTTTCTCAAATATTTTGGCTAACACTTACTTTTGGTATTTTGTATATAGTTTTATCAAAGCTCATATTGCCTAAAATTGGTGGCAATCTAGAAGCAAGAAAATCTCAAATTTTAGAAAACATCGAAACAGCTGAAAAACAGAGAAAAGATAGTGAAATAAAAATTAAAGAATTTGAAAAAATTATTTTAGATAGCAAGATTAAAGCAAAAAATTATTTTAATGATTCAAGAAAGAAAATCTTTGATGATTTAAATAAAAAGAGAGAGACTCTAGAGAGCGAGATTAACGAAGAGATTAACATTGCAGAAAAAGAAATCATAAACCTAAAAAATAATGCACCTGAAAAAATTAATAAAATTGCAATTGAAACTTCAAATGACCTGATAAAACAATTAATAGGTATGGAAGTAAATAACAGCAGTATTTCAGCAATTGTAGAAGATCTATCAAAAAAAAATAGAGGGAAATACTATGGCGTTTGATGCAACATTTTGGGTAGCAGTATCTTTTGTAATTTTTTTTGGAGGATTGATTTATTTAAAAATTCCACAAAAAATAAACGAATTACTTATAAAAATGATTGCTGATATTAAGAATGAAATTGATGAAAGTGAAAAACTGAGAAATGAGACAAAAACATTGCTAAATAATGCACAAAATAAATTGGATAGTGCCACTTCTGAAAGTAAAAAAATTTTAGATGAGGCAAAAAAAGATAGTGAAAGACTTGTAATTGAAATGAATGATAAATTTCACAAATCAGCTGAAATAAAAAAAAATTTAGCCCAAGCTAAGATTTCACAAATGAAAGATGCTGCAATTAAGGATATAAAGGATGCGTCAATAAAAATTAGTGTAGATGCAGTAAAAAAAATTATTTCAACATCTGTAGATAAATCGAAATTAGATGCTTTATTTGATAAAAATTTACAAGAGACAAAAGACGCACTTAAAAAAATCAATTCATAAACTATAATAAGATAATTTCGTTACTTTTTTTCAAAATAATATAAATTAATAAATATGGATTCTGTTGTTATAGGTTCTGGCTTTGGTGGTATAGCTGCAGCTCTTAGGTTAAGGGCTAAAAAACACAATGTAACACTAATAGAGAAACATAGTGATCTCGGTGGAAGAGCTAGAGTATTCAAAAAAAATGGATTTACCTTTGATGCAGGCCCAACAGTAATTACTGCTCCATATTTAATCAATGAACTTTTCGAAATGTTTAATAAAAAACCTCAGGATTACATTGAGTTAACACCTCTAAATACTTGGTACAGATTTGTTTTTGAAGACGGCACAAAATTTGATTACTCAGGAAATGAGGAACAAATGAAAAATCAAATAAATAAAATAAATAAAGAAGATGTGATTGGATACGAAAATTTAGTTAAATTTACTAAAAAAATATTTGATAAAGGATTTTTAGAATTAGCAGATGTGCCCTTTGACAGACCTTTTTTTATGTTAAAACAATTTCCTTCTTTAATAAATCTTAAAAGTTATAAATCAGTTTACTCGTTAGTTTCTGCTTATGTTAAAAATGAAAAATTGAGAAGAATGTTAAGTATGCACCCACTACTTGTTGGTGGAAACCCTTTCACTACAACTTCGATATATGGATTAATTTTATATTTAGAAAAAAAATGGGGAATTCATTACTCAATGGGAGGGACTGGCAATATTATTATGGCTTTGGAAAAGTTGATGAATGAGGTTGGGGTTAAGATAATAAAGGGTCAAGAAGTAAAAAAAATTAATTTAGAAAATAAAAAAATTAAAAGTGTGAAGCTAAACAATCAGCAAAATATAAATGCTAACTATATTATATGTAACGCCGACCCACCTGATGTTTATGATAATTTAATAAATAAAAATAAAAATAACTCTTTATTATTTGAATGGAAAAAAAAAAGGATGGAATATTCTATGGGATTATTTGTTTATTACTTTGGAACTAAAAAAACTTATAATGATATTGAACACCATACAATTAAATTTGGGAATAAATACAAAGAACATTTAGACGACATATTTGATAAGAAAAAACTAAATAATGATATAAGCTATTATCTACATAGACCATCAGCTACAGATAAATCTATGGCCCCTGAAGGTCATGACTGTTTCTATGTTCTTGTTCCAGTTCCTAATAATCAATCAAATACTAATTGGGAAGTAGAAGGAGAAAAGATGAAAAATTTAGTTATCGAAAAAATGGAAAAGGATCTGATGCCAAATCTTAGGGAAAACATTGTAGAAGATTTTTATTTAACTCCTAATTATTTTGAAAAAGAACTTAATACAAAATTTGGATCAGGATTTTCAGTTCAACCAAAATTCTCTCAATCTGCTTATTTTAGATTTCATAATAAATCAGAAATCTATGATGGACTTTACTTTGTTGGAGCAGGAACCCATCCAGGTGCTGGGGTGCCTGGCGTCTTATCATCAGCCAAAGTATTAGATAAAATAATTTAATGACTGAAAAAAACTATCTTGCTGATTATGCTAAATCATTTAATTGGGCAGGGTTTTTTTTACCAAAAATAACTTATAATGATTGTTCTAAACTATATTCATTTTGCAGAATATTGGATAACGTCGCAGATGAAGGAAGAGATTTAAAAGTTAAAACAAAAAGATTTAATGAAATTAAAAATAATTTTAATAATACTGATCAATCTAATAGTGAAGAAAAACAAACAATTAATCAAAATCAATATGTAACAATTGTTGACGATATGAGTGTCCTTGCCGACAATAATAAAATTAATAGAATAATAATAAATGATCTAATTGAAGGTGTGGAGTCAGATTTAAAACGAAAAATAAAATTTAGTTCAGTAAAAGATTTGCTTATTTATTCTTACAGAGTAGCTGGAACAGTTGGTTTGATGATGGCTAAAATATTAAATGTAAATGAAACTAGAGCATTAAAAGGTGCTATAGATTTGGGTATTGCAATGCAACTAACAAATATTGCAAGAGATGTAATTGAGGATCAGAAAATGAATAGACAATATATCAAGCCTGATTTTGAAAATATTGAAGCAACAATTAAATTGGCTGATATGTTTTATGAAAGTTCATTTAGTTCAATAAAGAAAATTCCATTTAAATATAGATTTGCAATCATTGTTGCTAGACGGGTTTACAGACAAATTGGGAGAAAAATATTACAAAAAGGAAATATGGAAACTTACCAGAAATCAGGTAAAATTTATGTTAATAACCTTGGAAAAGTATTTCAAACAATTCTTTCATTATGGGATTTGATAATATTGTTTTTTATAGACATAGAAAGTCATCAAAGAACTAAAGAATATAATATTATTAACCAAGAAATAAATTTAGATGAAAGACTTTGATTATATTATACTAGGCGGAGGTTGTGCGGGCTTATCGCTTGCTTATGAACTAGATATAAATAAAAAATTAAATGATAAAACGCTAGCAATTGTCGAAACTAGAGATAGTTACAAAAGAGATAAAACTTGGTCTTTTTGGAAAGTGCTAGATCATAGCTTTGAGGACTGTGTAATCAAAAGTTGGGAAAATTTTTCTGTTAATTCTAAAATAGGTTCTGTAGAAATTAATAACAAAGAATACCCTTATCAAACAATTGATAGCGGATTATTTTATAATAAAATTTTAGATCAGTTAAAAAAAAATAAAAATATACAATTTTTTCAAAGTTCAGATCAATTAAATTTAAATAACTCTATTATATTTAATAGTATTCCATCAAAAAATAGTAATCTTTCAAATCTTTGGCAACACTTTAAAGGTATAGAAATTGAAACACCAAGAGACATTTTTGATGATGAAATTTTTAATTTAATGGACTTTGATTGTGATCAAAAAAATAATGTTCACTTTTTTTATACCCTTCCTTTTTCAAAAAATAAGGCTTTAATAGAAACAACTTGGTTATCTAATATGAAAGATGAAACATTAAATGATTATGATACTCAATTAGAAAAATACATCAAAGAAACTCTTAAAATAAATAATTACAAAATAAATTATCAAGAAGAAGGTGCAATACCTTTGTTCTATCCATTAAATAAAACTGAAAAAAATAAAATAAATATTGGGTCAGCAGGAGGAATGACAAGACTAAGTACTGGTTATACTTTTTTAAATATTCAAGAACACAGTAAATTTATAAAAAATAATATTGAAAAAATTGAAAATTTAAAAATTTACCATATAGGAAAAAAATATCAGTTTCTTGATAAAATATTTTTAAATGTGGTAAAAAATAATCCAGACAAAATGCCTAAAATTTTTTTTGATATGTTTAAAGGATCTTCAAAAACAGTTATAAAATTTTTATCAAATAAAAGTAATATTTTAGAGGATTTATCGGTTATTTTAAAAATGCCAAAATTAATTTTCATAAAAGAATTATTTACAAAATAAAAAAATGATTAAAAAATTAAACTTTTACCATTCGTTATTTTTTTTTAATATATGTATAATTTTATCAGCATTAGAGTATCTAAAAAATGAAAGCTTTTTAATTTTATGTTTTTTTTTAATTTTATCTATTGGAATATCTCATGGTGCATTAGATCATTTAAAAGGTAAAAAATTACTTAAGATTTTTAAAATTAAAAATATATTTATTTTTTATATTGGATATATAGTGATAAGCCTATTCGTTATAATTTGCTGGATATTAATGCCAAAAGTAACACTAACAATCTTCTTGTTTATTGCATGTTATCATTTTGGAAAAGAAGATACTGATTTTTTAGTTAAAAAAAAAAGTTTTTTAATTAATTCACTTTTTACACTTAAAGGATCAATAATTATTATTTCACCTCTACTTTTTAATTTTCAAGACACCTCAGATATTTTTAAGCTATTAAATTTTGATATATCAATTTTCGAAATAAATCAGCAATTTTTATATTCAATTTTGTTTCTAAGTTTTTTGGCAAATATTGTATTATCATTAAAACTGGAGAATGATTTTAAATCTTTAATAATGATGGACTTTATATCTATTTTAATTTTAAATTATTTTCTTAGTCCAATTTTAGCTTTTACAATTTATTTTTGCTTCCTTCATTCTTTAAGACATTCGTTTTCTTTAATATTTGAACTAAGTAAAAGCTTCAAAAGAGGTACTATTATGTTTATTAAAAAAGCTTTACCTTTAACAATTACAACTGTTATGATTTATATGATTTCTTTTTATTATTTAAATAATTTATTTGTTATAGATGAAACAATATATAAATTAATTTTTATTGGATTGGCGTCTTTAACTTTTCCACATATATTGCTTGAGCATCTTATTGAAAAAAATGAAAAATAAAAACCTAAAAGTTTTATTAGCTGCTCCTAGAGGATTTTGTGCTGGGGTTGATAGAGCTATTGAAATCGTAAAAAAAAGTATAGATAAGTACGGATCCCCTGTCTATGTTCGTCATGAAATTGTGCATAATAAACATGTTGTAGAAAGTTTAAAAAATATAGGAGCAATATTTGTTGAAGAATTAAGCGAGATTAAAGATAAAAGTAGGCCTGTAATATTTTCTGCTCATGGAGTGCCAAAGTCTGTCCCGGAAGAAGCATCTAAACTTAATATGGAGTTTGTTGATGCTACTTGCCCTTTAGTGTCAAAAGTTCATAGAGAAGCTGAAAATCTAAACAAAAAAGGTGTTCATGTTCTATTAGTGGGGCACAAAAATCATCCTGAAGTAATAGGTACGATGGGTCAATTACCAGAAGATAAAATAGACCTTATTGAAAACATTGAAGATGCAAAAAAATATACAAAAAAAAATAATAATAAATTAGCATACGTTACACAAACAACCTTGTCTGTAGATGATACTAAAGAAATAGTAGAAACTTTGAAAAAAAGATTTCCTGAAATTCAAGAGCCCAAGAAAGAAGATATATGCTATGCAACAACTAATCGTCAGGCAGCAGTTAAAAAAATTGCGCCTAAGTGTGATATGTTCTTTGTTATTGGAAGCAGAAATTCATCTAATTCTGTTAGACTTGTAGAGGTAGCTAATAAATCAGGCTGTAAAAATTCTTTGCTTATTCACTCTGATAGCAAAGTTCCTTTAGATGAAATATCAAAATGTGAAATTATAGGAGTTTCATCTGGAGCATCAGCACCAGAAATATTGGTAGAAAAATTTATCAATGATTTAAAAAAAGAGTTTAATTTATCAATAGATGAGATAGAGATTGTGAAAGAAGATATAACTTTCAAAGTTCCAGGAAAATTAAACTAAATGGCAATTTATACAAAAATTTCCCCAAAAGATATTCGAGATATTGAAAAAAAATATAATTTGGGAAAAATAATTTATTTTAAGGGTATTAAAAAAGGCATTGAAAATACGAATTATTTATTAAAAACAAAAAATAAAAAATTCATACTAACGCTTTTTGAAAAAAGAGTTCAAAAAAAAGATGTACCTTTCTTTATGAACCTAATGGACAAGTTAAGTAAATATAAAATCAATTGTCCAGAACCCCAAAGAAATAAAAAAGGAAGTTTTTTAATAAAAATTAAAAATAAAACTGCTTCAATTGTTTCATTTGTAGAAGGAAAAGATAAGTTAAAATTAAATCCAAATAACTGTTATGAAATTGGAAAAAATATCGCTAAACTTCATGAGGCGTCAAAGAAAATAAAACTTTATAGAAAAAATTCATTATCTTTAAAAGAATGGCCTAAACTATTAAACAGAATTGGTAATAAATCTAAAACGATAAACCCAAGTTTGGATAGTTTGATGAAAAATAGTTTTTTGCAAATAAAAAATAAATGGCCAAAAAATTTACCTTATGGAATTATTCATGCTGATTTATTTATTGATAATATTTTTTTTAAGAAAAATAAATTTCATGGATATATAGACTTCTATTTTGCTTGTAATGATTTTTTAATGTATGAGATTGCTATTTGTATCAATGCATTATGTTTTGATAAAAAAAATAATAAGTTTATTTTTAATAATAAGAAATCATCAAATCTTATTAAAGGTTATTCAAAGATAAGAAGATTCTCTGAAAAAGAAAAAAAATCTTTAAATGTTTTATGTAGAGGTGCGGCTCTTAGATATTTATTAACAAGAACCTATGATTACTTAAATACTCCAAAAAGTGCCATTATTAAGATAAAGAATCCTAGAGAGTATATTCAAAAACTTAAAGTACATAACCAATTTAACAATTTTAAAAATTATTATAATTAAATGATAAAAATTTATACCGATGGTTCTTGTTTAGAAAATCCAGGAAATGGTGGGTGGGCAGCAATAATTATCGATGATGAAAAAAAAACTCAGATTAAAGGAAGTAAAAAAAATACCACAAATAATCAAATGGAGCTACTCGCTCCTATTGAGGCATTAAAGAAAATTCCCAAAGGTAGTGAGGTTCAAATTTTCACAGACTCTAAATATGTTAAGTCAGGAATAACAGAGTGGATACATAATTGGAAAAAAAATGGATGGAAAACTGCAGACAAACAACCAGTTAAAAATAAAGAACTTTGGGAAGAGCTAGATCTTTTAAATAATGAATTGGAAATAAGTTGGAATTGGGTGAAAGCACATTCAACAGATAAATTAAATAATGAAGTTGATTTAATTGCTAGAGAAGCCGCAAATTTATAAAAAATTTAGAATAAAATATGCAATATTTTTTTGCTCCCTTTATTGTTTTGATTATATTCGTACTTATCATGATGATAGTTTGAAACGTAAAGGGGCGTTCTGTTGCCAGGTGCCCCGTTTAAACTTTGCTTTTAACAAAGTTTTTTACCTCTTCTGTATTGTTTTTTAATACTTGAAAATTTTCCTTTTTATCAAGTACATGTTGAAGTTCTTTTGGTAATTTTTCATACTTATTTATCGCATTATTTGTAGCATCTGGAAATTTACATGGATGTGCTGTTGATAAAACAACACAATCATTAAAAGATAGTTTTTTTGCAGCCCCTACTCCAACCGCAGTATGTGGATCTAATATAATATTATTTTCTTCATAATTTTTTTTAATAATGTCTAAAGTTTCTTGTTCATTGCAACTTTCAGATAAAAAATCCTTTTGAATTGTATCTAAATTACTCTTTTCAATTTGATAAGAATTTTGCTTAACTTTTTTCATAATTTTAGTTGTTTTTTCAGAGTCAGAATTATTTACGTAATAAATTAATCTTTCAAAGTTACTTGCTAATTGAATGTCCATACTGGGCGACAATGTTTCTTTAACTTGTTTTGATACATAATCTCCTTTTGAGATTGCTCTATGTAAAATATCATTTTCGTTTGTCGCAACAATTAATTTATCAATTGGTAGTCCCATTTTCTTTGCAAGATACCCTGCAAATACATCGCCAAAGTTTCCTGTTGGAACTGAAAAAGAAATAGTTTCTTTGCCTAAATTGAAATATGAATAAAAATAATAAACAGCTTGAGCAATAATTCTTGCCCAATTTATTGAATTTACTCCAGACATATTTATAGATTTAGAAAACTCTAAATCAGAAAACATTTGTTTTACAATATTTTGACAATCGTCAAAGTTTCCATCAATTGCAATATTAAAAACATTTTTTTCTTCAATGGTAGTCATGATTTTTCTTTGAACAGAGGAAATTTTATTGTTTGGATGTAAAACAAATATATTTAAATTAGATTTTCCTTTAATTGCATCAATTGCAGCCGCGCCAGTATCACCAGAAGTTGCAACCACTATGTTTATTTTTTTGTCATTTTTCTTCAAATAATATTCGTACAAATTACCAATAAATTGCATTGCAACATCTTTAAATGCCAATGTTGGACCATGAAATAATTCTAATAATTTAATTTCTCCAACATTTGAAATTTTTACAACTTCTTTCTCTCTAAATGTAGAATATGATTTTTTAATTAAAGATGAAAGTTCATCTTTAGAAATGAAATCTGATGAAAATATATTTATTATTTCAGTTGATAAATCACTATAATCTAAATTTTTTAACTTACTTAATTCTTCATTGCTAAATTTTTTTATCGTTTCGGGAACAAAAAGCCCCCCATCATCAGCTAGACCTTTTATGAAAATTTGTTCAAAATTATATTCTTTTGAACTATTCCTTGTACTTATATATTTCATCTATGATATAAACCACTCTAACGAAATAATTTAGAGTAGCAACTTTTAAATTAAACTATCTATTAAGAATAATACAAAAATTAAAAATAAATATAGAATTGAATATCCAAATACTTTTTTCGCCTTTTTTATATCAAATGCATTTTTTTTATATTTAAAAAGGTCATAACAAACAAAATTATAATAAAGAGTAAGCAATAAGGAAGTGGCTAAAAAAACCTCACCAACAAAACCTATAACATATGGAACAAATATTATTGGAAGCATAAACAAAGAGTAAATAAAAATCTTTTTCTTTGTTTCCTCTATTCCATTTGTAATAGGTAACATTGGGATTTTTGCTTTTTGATAATCCTCAGCTTTGTAAAGGCTCAGTGCCCAAAAATGAGACGGTGTCCAATAAAAGATAATTAAAAAAAATGTAATTGGTTCAAATGTCAAAGAATTTGTTGCAATAGTCCATCCTATAACAGGTGGTAAAGCTCCTGATGCTCCTCCAATAACAATATTTTGTGGAGTTTTTCTCTTCAACCAAATTGTATAAACAAAAACATAAAAAGTAATTGTTATAAATAATAGTAACGCTGATAAAAAATTAGAAAAATAATAAAGGCCATAAATTGAAACAAAAGATAAAGCTATTCCAAATATTAATGCATGATCTCTATTTATCTTGCCTGTAGGGATTGGTCTAAGACAAGTTCTAGCCATTAATTTATCGAGATCAGCTTCGTACCACATGTTTAAAGCACCTGCAGCACCAGCTCCTATTGTGACGAAAAATATACTAATTAAAGCATCAGATATAGGGATACTATTTGGTGCAGTCAATAATCCAACAGCACACGTAAATATTACAAGAGACATTACTCTTGGCTTCATTAATTGAATTAATGATTTTAAATAACTCTGTAAGTTAAATGAAGATAATTGGTTTTTTAATGTATCAATAGACAATTTTAATCCACGTTCATTGAAACAAATATAACTAATAAAATAAAGCCTATAATTAAAATATGATTTCCTAGGTCAAATAAACCAATTTTTTCGTTTTTCTTATCAATAAGTTTTCGGTGCAGTGGGACATTATCGTAAGGGTTAATTTTTATTTCTGCTCCTTCATTTTTTTTATTTTCAACTTTTATAGAAAATCCAAACCAAGTTATATAAATAAAAAAAATAAAAAATATTAAAAAAGCTGCTAAAATTGTATAACCATCCATAATCTTTATCCTCCTACAACAAAGTAAAAAAGTCTGCTAAAAAGAAGATATTCAAATTCAGCAACCATAAGAAATATAAAACATGCTATTGCTGTCATTGGCCACAATAATACGTTTACTAGCGCGTATCTTTCCCAAAATAAGTGCATAAAGAAAGCCATAATTAATCCTGCTTTTAAAAACATAAAAAATAAAATTAACGACCATCTAAGTATTCCTTGAAATTGATACCAGTCAACCATGTATGAAAAAAAACTTAATACAAATAATAGGCCCCATATCCAAAGATATATTCCAATTTTATGAGTAGATGCTTGTTCTTTATTATTATTAGTTTCAGTCATAATTTTATTTTACCACAAGTAAAAAAATGCAAAAATAAAAACCCATACTAAGTCTACAAAGTGCCAGTATAAACCAAGAATCTCAATCTCTACATAATCACCTTTCATCGATGTAAACCAACCTCTTTTTCCAGTATCATAATGCCCAGCAAAAACTTTATAGGCATAGATAAATAAAAAAATTACTCCAATAGATACATGGGTTCCATGAAATCCTGTTATCATAAAGAAAAAAGATCCAAATTGTGGTGCTCCAAAAGGATTTTCCCAAGGTCTTACTCCTTCGTGAATTAGTTTAGACCATTCAAATGCTTGCATTCCAACGAAGGTTAATCCACCTATTGCAGTTGCTAAAACCAACCAACCACACATTTTCCTATTTTTTTCATATCCATATTTGACAGCTATTGCCATAGTTCCACTGCTTGTTATTAAAACAAAAGTCATTATTGCTATTAATAGCAGAGGTACAGGAACTCCAAACGCATCTAATGCAAAAACTTCGCTAGGATTTGGCCACTCTTCTGGCGTTGATCCTCTTCCTTTCATGTATGAAATTAAAAAACAACTGAATACAAATGTATCGCTTAATAAAAAGATCCACATCATGGCCTTTCCCCAATGGACACCTTTAAACATAGTTTGATCAGACCCTGTGTCTTTGGCCATCCCTCTAAATCCAGGTTTAAGTTCGTATCCTTGTATATTGGGATCTGACATTATTTTAATCTATGTTTTTTCTACCTCTGTATGAACAACTTCGCTTGGAGGTGTTGTTTGTGGAATAAAGTCATCTTTTGCTCCAGGAACACTAAAGTCATACGGCCATCTATGAACCACAGGAAGCCTATCTCCAAAATTACCGTGCTCAGGTGGTACTGTAGAAGTATACCATTCTAGGGAATTTGCTTTCCATGGATTTTGGCCAGCAGCCTTTCCTGTTTTTAAAGTTTTTATAATATTAAAAATTAGAATAAATTGTGCAGCACCTACTATGAAAGCTGCTAAACTTATAAATTCATTCATTCCAACTGCAGAGGTCATGTATGGACTATCATACATTTCGAAATATCTTCTTGGTACTCCGATAAATCCTAAATAATGCATAGGAAAATAAATTGAGTATGCTCCTAAAAATGTAATCCAAAAATGCCATTTACCTAAAGTTTCATCAAGCATTCTACCTGCTACCAAGGGAAACCAATGGTAAACCGCTCCCATAATTACCATTAAAGGCGCAATTCCCATAACCATATGGAAATGAGCAATTACAAAGTATGTATCAGATAGGGGAACATCAACAGAAACATTTCCTAGGAAAATTCCAGTTATACCTCCATTTACAAAAGTTACTATAAATCCAAGACACCACAACATCACAGTGTTAATTCTAATATTTCCTCTCCATAAAGTTAATATCCAGTTATATACTTTCATTGCGGTCGGTACTGCAATGATAAGTGTAGTAGTTGCAAAAAAGAATCCAAACCAAGGATTCATACCACTCACGTACATGTGGTGTGCCCAAACAAAAAAGCTTAAAGCTCCGATTCCAACAATCGCCCAAACCATCATTCTATATCCAAAAATATTTTTTCTTGCGTGAACTGAAATTAGATCTGAAACTATTCCAAAAGCTGGCAGTGCAACAATATAAACCTCTGGATGTCCGAAAAACCAAAATAAATGTTGGAAAAGAATTGGACTACCTCCACCGTATTCTAGAACTTCTCCAGCTTTTAAGATTGTTGGCATGAAAAAACTTGTTCCAAGAACCTTGTCTAACGTCATCATGATTGCGCTAACTAGTAATGCTGGGAAAGCTAACATTGCTAAAACAGTTGCTGTAAAAATTCCCCAAACAGTTAGTGGCATTCTCATGAGCGTCATACCTCTAGTACGAGCCTGTAAAACTGTAATCATGTAATTTAATCCACCCATGGTAAAACCAATTACAAATAAGGACAAAGAAATTAGCATTAAAAGTATTCCCATTCCTGATCCTGGAGTTCCTTCTAAAATTGTTTGAGGAGGATAAAGTGTCCATCCAGCTCCTGTTGGTCCTCCTGGAACAAAAAAGCTTGCCATTAAAACTGCTACTGCAATAAAAAACATCCAAAAACTAATCATGTTCACATATGGGAAAACCATATCTCTTGCGCCAACCATCAAAGGAATTAAATAGTTTCCAAAACCACCCAAAAACAGTGCAGTTAAAAAGTAAACTACCATAATCATTCCATGCATAGTAACGAATTGATAATAGTGCTCTGCAGTCATGAAACCTGCTAGACCTGGAAATCCTAACTGTAAACGCATTAACCATGAAAGTATAAGGCCTACTATTCCAGTAAACGTAGCTAATAGAAAGTATTGCACTCCTATAACTTTAGCATCCTGACAAAAAACCCATTTAGTAATAAAACTGTGTGCGTGATATAAATCTTGTTCAGGTATTTCTGCTGGTCTTACATAATCCATATCTGGAGTAGCTCCTGCAGCGCCTCCAGTCATTACTTCTGATGACTGAGCTTGTATTGTTTTATTATCGTTAAATTCTTCTGACATAAATTTTCCTATACTTTTATATAATTTTTTTCCTCATTTAAATTATTTTTTTGCCAATTTTTTCTCTTGTAATTCAATATTTTTTTGCTTTGCGACATAACTTGCAAAGGTTTCTTGTTCATTTACCCATTCTTCATATTTATTTTCTTCTTGAACTTCAACCATTCCCCTCATGGCATAATGACCTACACCACAGTATTCTGCACATAAAACTTCATACTCACCCACTTTGTTAGGTTCAAACCAATAATAGGTTACGGTTCCCGGTACAGCATCCATTTTTGCTCTAAATTGTGGAACATACCAATTATGTAGAACATCAACAGATCTTAATAAAATTTTAACAGGTCTATTATTTTTTAAATTTATTTTGTCACTCATGACTAAAATATCATCAGATCCATATGGATCGTCCAAATTAATTCCAAATGGATTGTTGTCATCTATATTTCTTACACTAGTAGTGCCTAGTTTTCCGTCATTACCAGGTAATCTATATTGCCATCCCCATTGCCAAGCCATTACATCGATATGAAGAGCATTCTTTGGTACTGATACATACTGATTCCAAATTATTAAACCTGGAGCTAAAAGTGCAGCTACTCCTAAAGTTGTTGCAACAGTAAGTATTTTTTCTAATTTTTTATCTTCTGGTTTATATTCAGCTTTACGATTTTCTTTATAAGAAAATTTAAACACACAGTAGATCATAAAAAGACATACTGCTATAAATACACCTCCACCTACCCAGAAGGTAAGTGTAATGGTATCATCCATGCCTCCCCAATTTGAAGCAACATCAGTCCAATACCATGGAGTAAAAATGTGGAACAAAACTGATCCTAAAATGACTAAAAAAAATATAATTCCAGCGTGCATATGGCATTTATATAGAAGAATTATTGCATAAAAACCTATGACAAAATGTCTTAAAAAATCCTCAAATTAATGAGTATATTCAATAGAAATGGTAGGTAAACTTGGCATCATTCTAGTAATACTAATTTTAGTATTTACATTCTATCTAGTGATATCTATCGGTGCGGGAAAATTTTCTAAAGGGGAAACTAAACCAGAAACAAAAAAATATTTAAGATCAGTTAATATTTTACTAATAATAGTTGCATTAGTTGGGATTGTTTTAAGTTTGTTTCTTTAAATTTAAGAAATTAATTCTTTACACCAAGCAATAACAGCATCATTAAACATAAACATAAGTCCAAAGAAAGCAAGCCAAACTATAAATAAAAATAACCAATAGACTGATAATGCGTTAATATTTTTCCGTTCATTTACAAATTCTTTTTCAGGTAAACTAAATATTCTAGAACTTACTTTGCCCCAAAAAAATAGTCCTCCCAATAAATGAATTCCATGTAATCCAGTAAAAAAATAATATGAGGAAAAATAAGTATTATTAGATACAAAATATCCATCATTCATCAATTGAAACCAAAATAATATTTGTAAAAATAAAAAGAGATAGCTAAGTCCACCAACTATTATTATATTTAGTTTAATTTTATTGGTAATATTTTTTTCTAAATCACTACGTATTTTATTAAAATAAAAAGTAACAAAAATTAAAACTAAAGTATTTATCCATAATAAATTTTTTTTAATTATAAATGTTGTGTCTTGTTCAGGCGGCAAAGAATAAATATAACCTGTAAATAAAAGACTGAACAGCGTGGTACTTACACCAAAAATAATAATTACTGCTGACATTTGATTTGACAGATCAAAAGTATAACCTTGATGAGTTGAATCAATTGCAGCTTGATTTTCCTCCCATGGTTTTTGCATTAATGTGCCAAATAGCTTCTTTAATAATGATGACATAAGGTTTATATAATTAGTAATAAATATTTTACAACAATGAAAATTAAAACTTCGCTTATAATTATCGCAGGTTGTTTTGTTATTTTTCTATTTATAATGTTACCTATTTTTCTATCGGTAAATAACGAAAAAGAAGAGTATCTAAGTAAATATCAAGGATCTTCTTTTTCATTGAAAGATGTAAATAATGAAATTATCACAGAAGAATCGTTCAACGGTCCTTTAACAGCAGTATTTTTTGGATTTACAAATTGTCCAGACGTTTGTCCAATGACACTAAATAATTTAGATTTAGTAATAAATAATTTAGAAAATAAGAAAAAAAATAAATTTAAAGTATTTTTTGTTAGCATTGACCCTGAAAGAGACAATACTCAGATTATAAATGATTATTTAAATACATTTGAAAATAAAATATATGGAATTACTGGAGATCCAAAAAAAGTTTTTTTATTTTCAAAATCTTGGGGCATTATTTCAGAAAAAATATTTACAGAAGAAGGTGAATATTTAATAAATCATAGCTCATCTATAATCCTTTTAAGAAATGGAAAATTTTTAAGTAGAATTAGCCATCATGCAAATTACGAAAAGATTTTTAGTACAATAAATAAATATTTATAATAATAATTTAAAACTAATTATTGAAATCATAGTTAGAGCTGCAGTTTCAGATCTTAAAATATTTTCATTAATTTTCAGTGGAACAATTTTCTTGTGTTTTAAAATTTTATCTCGTTCATTAACTGTAAAATCTCCTTCAGGTCCAACTAATATACATATTGGTTCTGAATTTTTTAAACTTAAATTACTATTCTGAGAATTTAAATCTCCAAAAATTATTTTTGTTTTTTTGTATTCTTTAATAAATTTGTCTAATTTTATTATTTCGTCAAACTCGGGGATTTCCAATCTATTGCTCTGTTCTGATGCTTCGATAATTATTTTATTAATTCTTTTATAATTTAATTTTCTTACAATCGTTCTATCAGTTAATATTGGTATAAACTTTGTAACTCCAAGTTCTGTTGCTTTTTGTATCATTAGATTTAAATAGTTTAATTTAATTGGAGCAAACGCTAACCAAATTTCTTTTTTATCTAAATTTGATCTTAGCTTCTTTGTTATGATGAATGCTATAATGCCATTTGATATATGGGTAATTTTTGCTTCCCACTCACCTGACTTATTAAATAAAGAAAAGTTTTTGCCGATATCCATTCTCATTACTTTATATAAATAATGAGATTGGGATTTATCAAGTTTTGAACTAAAATTTATAGATAAACTTTCATGAAAAAATAATCTAGTATTACTCATATTTAATAAATTAGTTTATGAAAAATATTAAAGCAATACTATTTGATGCATATGGAACATTATTTGATGTAAATTCTGCAGCAGAAAAATGCAAAGACAAGATAGGTAATAGATGGGAAGGCTTCGCAAATTATTGGAGGACTACACAGTTAGAATATACCTGGCTTAGAAGTTTGATGAATAGACATAGAGATTTTTGGAAAATTACTGAAGATAGCTTAGATAAATCAATGAAAGCTTTTAATATTGATAATTCAATGAGAAATGAATTATTAGATCTTTATAAAGTTCTATCTCCTTTTGAAGAAGTATCAGAAGTTTTGCTCACTCTTAAGGAAAAAAAATATAAACTAGCAATACTTTCGAATGGTACACCTTCTCTTCTTAAAGAGTTAGTCAAAAGTAATAATCTAGAAAATATATTTGACGATCTTTTTTCAATTGAACAAGTTGGAACTTATAAGCCATCTCCAAAAGTTTACGATATGCCTATATCAAAATATAAAATAAAAAAAGAAGAGGTTGTTTTTTTAAGTGCAAACACATGGGATGTTTCTGGTGGTGGTAACTATGGTTATAATTCAATTTGGGTTAATAGAAATAACAGTATATTTGATAATTTAGATTATAAACCAAAAAACGAAATTAAAAATTTAAATCAATTACTTGATATTATTTAATTAGAATATAATTAAGTAATATGAAAATTATAGAAATTCACAAAATTATTGAACCTATTCCTGCTTCAGACGGTGCTGGGGTTAAATTAAAAAGAAGTATCGGTGTAGAACCTAATTACTTTGATCCTTTTTTAATGTTAGATGAATTTGGATCTGAAAATAGTGAAGACTATATAGGTGGATTTCCTCCCCACCCTCATAGAGGAATTGAAACAGTAACTTATATGATCGCTGGTGATTTTGAGCATGAAGATAGCACTGGTGGTAAAGGTAGAATGTCCACAGGAGATGTGCAATGGATGAAAACTGGTAGTGGAATTATTCATTCTGAAATGCCAGCCATGAAAGAAGGAAAACTTCATGGATTTCAATTATGGATAAATATGCCTGCAAAACTTAAAATGAGTAAACCTGAATACATATATATTAAAGCTAACAAAATGAGTACTCATAAAGATGAAGATAAGCGAGTAAAAGTTATTGCAGGAAAATTTGAGAGAGCCGAAGGTTTAATCAAAGGTCATAATGTTGAACCATTTTATTTTGATGTTGAGTTAAAAAAAAATAAGGAATTCAAGTTTGATTTGCCTTCAACCCATAATTCATTGATATATTTAATAAATGGTAAAATAAAAATAGGAAATAATAATCATCAAAAAGTTGAAAATTCAAAACTAATTTTGCTAGAAAGAGGAGAAAAACTAAAGGTTTACGCTTCTTCAAATGCAAAATTTCTTTTAATAGCAGGAAAACCCATAGAGGAACAAATAGCAAGGGGTGGTCCATTTGTTATGAATACTAAGCAAGAAATCTTGCAAGCAGTCGAGGATTATCATAAAGGTACATTTGTAAAATAAATGAAATCTGTAAAAGTAACAAATACTGGTGGTCCAGAAACTCTTGAGTTAGAGAATATAACATTAGACAAACCAATTGAAGGTGAGGTTCAAATAGAACATGTCTCAATAGGATTAAATTATATAGATACTTATCATCGTTCTGGTTTATATCCACTTAAACTTCCTACAGGAATTGGAATGGAAGCGGCTGGAATAGTCAAAGAGATTGGTCCAAACGTAGCGAATTTTTCAGTTGGTGATAAAATAGCATATGCTGCACCTCCTTTAGGCGCTTACTCAAGTCATAGAAATTATCCAGCAAAAAATTTAGTAAAAGTTCCTGATAATATTGATCTAGTTGAAGTAGCGAGTATTATGACAAAAGGGTTAACTACTTTTTATTTATTACATAAAACATATATTCCAAAAGAAGGTGAAACAATATTATTCCATGCAGCAGCTGGAGGAGTTGGTCAAATATTTTGCCAGTGGGCAAAAAGTCTTAAATTAAAAATAATTGGTACAGTTGGAAGCGAAGAAAAAATTGAACTAGCAAAAAAATATGGCTGCGATGAAGTGATAAATTATTCAAAAGAAGATTTCGCAAAAAAAGTAATGGAAATTACCAATGGAAAAGGTGTTTCAGTTGTTTACGACGGTGTTGGAAAATCAACATTTGATAAATCTATTGAATGTCTAAAATTAAGAGGCACAATGGTATCTTTTGGTAATGCATCTGGTGCACTGGACCCTATTGTTGTGTCAAAATCTTTACAACCAAAAGGAATATACTTTGTCAGACCTGCTATGATGCAATACTTAATAACAAGGGAAGAAATAGAAGAGGCATCAAATATGTTATTTAAACAAATTTCATCTGGAAAAGTTAAAATAGAAATATATAAAAAATATAAATTGGAAGAAGTTATTCAAGCACATAAAGATTTGGAAGGCAGGAAAATAATTGGACCTGCAGTTATTATTCCTTAAATTGAACATCCATATCTGATAAATGAAGTTTCAATGCTTTTGTTGAGATTTGTATTTCCCTTATAAAAAAAACAATAGATATCATCATTGATAAACAGCACGATCCAAAAATTATTCTAGCTACTATTAAACTTTCTACATACAAAGCAAATACTGTTAACATATTAAATAAAAAACCAAAAGCTGCTGACATTATAGAAAATTTAAGAACATTAACTCTATTATTTAGATTTAAGAGTTGGTCTTTCCATTCTGGAGGAGTATGTTTTTCAAAAACATATTCATCATGTATTTTCCTAATTAATCCGCTTAAAGTATGAAATCGATTACTGTAAACACTCATTATAAGTGGAATTGCTGGAAACATTAATGCAGTTACTGTGTAATCAATATTCATACGAATCAATTTGATTATGAATCTATGCTTTGTTATTTACAAGTAAATTCTAATGAAAAATTTAAATGTATTTATTGAACTTACTAGACTTAATAAACCTATTGGTTACATGTTGCTTTTTTGGCCTTGCTTATGGGGCTTAACATTGGCTTATGATTTCAGCGAAGATTTGAATTTTTTTTTATTTTATTCTTTTTTATTTTTATCAGGCTCAGTTTTAATGAGATCTGCAGGATGTATAGTTAATGATATTGTAGACAAAGATTTTGATAAAAAGGTTGAAAGAACAAAAAAACGACCATTAGCTTCAGGAAAAATTTCAGTATTTGTTGCTATAATTTATGTAACTGTTTTATGTGCTTTAGCTTTATTAGTTTTAATTAATTTTAACTTCTTAACTATAATTCTGGCTCTAGCTTCAATGCCATTGGCCTTTACTTATCCTTTAATGAAAAGATTTACATATTGGCCACAACTATTTTTAGGAGTAACATTTAATTATGGATTAATATTGGGATGGACATCTATTCAAGAAAACGTGGACATTATACCTTTGATCTTTTATTTTGGAGCCATATTTTGGACACTAGGGTATGACACGATATATGGATACCAAGATATTAAAGATGATGAAATAATTGGAGTAAAATCAACTTCTATAAAATTTAAAAATAACCCAAAAAAATTATTATGTTTATGCTATTCGATAACTATTTTATCTTTAATTTTGATAGGCATTTTTATGAAATTTAATTTAATTTATTTTAT
>CACISU010000011.1 GCA_902589345.1 uncultured Pelagibacteraceae bacterium
ACCTAATAATGTTTTCTGATCCTGATGAAATTCCAAATCCACTAAAATTAAAAAATATTCATCTTAAAAAAAAATTTGGAATTTTTCTCCAAAAACATTTTGTTTATAAAATAAATTTATCTAATCCGTTTGAAGAGCCTTGGGAGGGAACAAGAATTTGTAAAAAAAAAAATTTATTATCAATTGATTTTTTGAGGCAGAAAATATTATCTAAAAATATAAAAAAATTTTGGAGATTTGATAAAGAGAGAAATATTGAGTTGATCCAAAATGGAGGTTGGCATTTTAACAATTTATTTAATGCAAAGGAGATATCAATTAAATTAAAAACATTTGCACATGAAGAATTTAATAAAGATAAATTCACAGATGTTAATATTATTCAAAAAAAAATTGACCAAAAAATAGATTTATTTGACAGGGGAAATAAGTATAAAAAGGTAGAGTTAGATAATAGTTTTCCAGATTATATAATAAATAATAAAGAAATTTTTAAGGATTTTTTATTATAGTTGGAGAGGTGGCCGAGTGGTTTAAGGCGCACGCTTGGAAAGTGTGTGTACCCTCACAGGTACCGTGGGTTCGAATCCCACTCTCTCCGCCAATAAATAAAATTTTAAAAAATGTATAAGATTCATTTTTACCGATAAAAATCAGGTTTTTTTTAAGTAAATTGAATTATACAAATATAAATTAATATTCGCTTTAGAATGGTTGAGATACAACGCTAATTTAGATTAAACCAACATCTTGATTTTATTAATTTTTTAAAAATGTTATAATTAAATTTTCCAAAAAAACTAAATTATGAGCAAAAAACAAGTTTCTAACTACCAAGCTGACTCGATTAAAGTGCTTAAAGGACTAGAGGCAGTTCGAAAAAGACCTGGTATGTATATAGGTGATACAGATGATGGCACAGGACTACATCATATGGTTTATGAAGTAGTTGACAACTCCATTGATGAAGCTCTAGCAGGATACTGTAAAGCTATTGAAGTTTGTATAAATTTAGACGGCACAATTAGTGTAAAAGATGATGGAAGAGGAATACCAGTAGACTTTCATAAAGGAGAGAAAAAATCTGCAGCAGAAGTAATTATGACCCAACTACATGCTGGTGGTAAATTTGACCATGATTCATATAAAGTATCTGGAGGATTGCATGGCGTTGGCGTGTCAGTAGTTAATGCTCTTTCAGAAAAATTAGAACTGACAATTAATAGAGATGGAAAAAAATATTATATAGAATTTAAAAATGGTGAAGCTTTAAAGCCCTTAAAAGAAATTGGTAAGTCTACGGCAAGTGGAACAGAAATAAAATTTTTACCTTCTTCAAAAATATTTTCTGCAACTAAGTTTAGTTTCTCTATAATCCAAAAAAGATTGAGAGAACTTGCTTTTTTAAATAAAGGTATAAAGATTATTTTAAATGACAATACTCAAAAAAAGGAAAAATCAATTGGTTTTAAATATGATGGAGGAATTCTTGAATTTGTTGAATTTTTAGATGAAAAAAGAGAAAAATTAAAAAATAAAAATAATAACGAATTGTTTAAAAAACCAATATTTATTGATGGAAAAAAACAAAATTTAGATATTGAATGTTCATTAAAATGGAATGCAAGTTATAGTGAAGATATTTATGCTTATACGAATAATATATTCCAAAAAGATGGTGGTACACATTTATTAGGTTTTAGAAGTGCCTTGACCAGAGTTGTTAATAAATATGCAGCTGAACAGAATCTACTTAAGAAAAATAAACTATCAATTTCAGGAGATGATATAAAAGAAGGATTGACATGTGTTCTATCAATAAAAATACCAGATCCAAAATTTTCATCACAAACAAAGGATAAACTTGTTTCTTCAGAAGTAAGGAATGCAGTAGAGACTATTATAAATGAAAAACTATCTGTTTGGTTTGACCAAAATCCATCAGTTATAAAAATTGTACTTGCCAAAATAGTTCAAGCAGCTTTGGCTAGAGATGTTGCAAGGAAGGCCAGAGAGAATGTTAGAAGGAAAGGTGCTCTTGAATTAACTGGTCTTCCAGGTAAACTTGCAGACTGTCAAATATCAACTCAAGAAGGAACTGAGTTGTTTATTGTAGAAGGAGACTCGGCAGGTGGGTCAGCAAAACAAGGAAGAAACAGAGAATACCAGGCTGTTTTACCGCTAAGAGGTAAAATTTTAAATACATACACTGATAGCAATGGACATAAAAAAAATGGAAAAGAAAATGAAATTAAAACGAAAGCTTTATCAAAATTAATATCTTCAAACGAAATAGTAACATTAATTAATGCTTTAGGATTAGACCCTAAAATTGAAAAAATAGAATTAAAAGATTTACGTTATGGTAAAATTATTATTATGACAGATGCTGACGTTGATGGCTCTCATATTAGAGCGTTATTACTAACTTTTTTTAATAATAAACCATTTAATCAATTAATAGAAAATGGGCACATTTTTCTTGCTCAACCACCACTGTTTAAGATTAACAAAGGATCTAAAGGAATTTACATCAAAGATGAAAAGGAACTTGAAAATTATATTTTGAATAACAATAAAGAAATAAAGAAATTAAAAAAAGGATCCAAAGAATATGAAATTAAAATCTCAGAAGAAAAGTCAAAATTAAATTTACAAAGATTTAAAGGATTAGGAGAAATGAATCCTGATGAACTATGGAATACTACTCTTAATCCAGAAACAAGAAATTTATTAAAAGTAGAATATTCAAAAAATATAAAAAAAGACCATGATTTAATTCATACATTAATGGGCAATGATGTAGCCTCAAGGAAAGACTTTATTGTCGATAACGCAATAAATGTTTCAAATCTTGACATTTGAATATGGAGTTTCTAAAAACTTCAAAACTATACACTTTAAATAAGTCAACATATGTCAATTTGAGATGGATTGCATATATTGGACAAATAATTGCAATTTTTACAGTACAATTTGTATTAGAATATAAATTTGATTATTTTATATGTATATCAATAGTTTGTTTAAGTGTTTTTACTAATTTATATCTAAAATTTAAAATAAAAGAAAACCAGCTTAGTAATTTATTATCAACACAATATTTAATTTTTGATATTCTTCAATTAGGAACTTTATTATTTTTTACAGGAGGAATTACTAATCCTTTTGTGATTTTAATAATTATTCCCGCAGTAATTTCATCTCAATATCTACATTTTTTAAGTTCAATAATTATTTCTTCATTTATAATTTTAATTTTAACTTTAATAACTTTTATACACTATGAATTACCTCACCCTGGAGAGCTTCATTTCCATGCGCCAGATTACTACATTTATTCAATACCTCTTTCGATCGTAATTGGATTAGTATTTTTGGTATATTTTGGTTTTAAATTTGGAGAGGAAAGTAGAATTAGAAAAAAAGCATTCGATAAGATTCAAGAAATAATGGCAAAAGAAAATGAACTTTTATCTTTAGGTGGTCAAGCAGCAGCAGCAGCACATTCTCTTGGAACACCATTATCTACAATTTTATTAACAGCATCAGAAATTCAAAAAGAAATTGGAAAAAATCATAAAATTAGTAAAGATTTAGATCTATTAGTTTCACAAAGTCTAAGATGTAGAGAAATTTTAAAAAAATTATCATTAAATCCTAATGTGGAAGATAATTTTATCGAATCAAGTATAACTTTAAAAGACTATGTTAAAGAAATTGTAAGATCATACGAAGAAATAAGTGCAAAAAAATTCTATGTAAAAGATGAAAATTATAAAAATGTTGTAAGAATAAAAAAATCTGTTGAAATTATATACGGACTGAGAAATTTTATTGGAAATGCAAATAAATATAGTCTAAAAAACATAGAAATAATTATAAATTCTAACAAAAAATATTCTAATATCTTGATCAAAGATGATGGACCTGGTTTCCCCAAAGATTTAATTGATAGAGATAAGTTAGGAGAACCCTACATAAGAACAGTAGATCAAACAAGCATCAAAAATTTTGGATTAGGCTTAGGTACTTTTATTGGAAAAACTCTTTTAGAAAAAAATTTTGCAGATATTAAATTTAATAATTCTAATGATGGAGGAGCAGAAGTAGCCATTCAATGGAAAAATGAAGATTTAGAAAAAATTAATTAAGTTTTTTCTTATTTTCAAATAGTCCACTTAACTCACTTATCATTACATCTCCTAGTTCTTGAACATCTGTAATTTTAATTGCTTTGCTATAATATCTAGATACATCATGTCCAATACCTATTGCTAATATTTCTACATCATCTGTATTTTCAATAAAGTTAACCACTTTTTTCAAATGTTTTTCTAAAAAATCTCCAGAATTAACTGATAAAGTCGAGTCATCTACTGGTGCACCATCTGAAATTACCATTAGTATCTTTCTTTCCTCTTTTCTTTTTTTTAATCTATTAAAAGACCAGCTGATAGCCTCTCCATCAATATTTTCTTTAAGCAAGCCTTCTTTAAGCATCAATCCAAGATTTTTTTTACTTTGTCTCCAATGAGTGTCTGCACTTTTATAAATTATATGTCTTAAATCATTTAATCTACCCGGAGTTTTAGGTTTATTTTTTTTATTCCAATGTTCTCTACTTTTTCCTCCTTTCCAATTTTTTGTTGTAAAACCTAGGATCTCAACTTTAACCGAACATCTTTCTAATGTCCTTGATAATATATCCGCACAAATTGCTGCAATTGTAATTGGCCTCCCTCTCATAGATCCTGAATTATCAATTAAAAGTGTAACAACAGTATCTTTAAAATCTAAATCTTTTTCTTTTTTAAAAGATAGTGAATTGTGGGGATCTATAATTATCCTTGTTAATTTTGAACTATCCAAAAGACCTTCTTCTAAATCAAATTCCCAAGCTCTATTTTGCTTAGCTAATAATTGTCTTTGCAGTTTATTTGCAAGTTTTGAAATTAAATCTTGAAAACTTATAAGTTGTTGGTCTAAACTTTTTCTTAATTTTACTATTTCCTCTGAAGTTTCTAGATTTTCAGCTTTAGCAATTTCATCAAATTCTGTAGTAAATATTTTATATTCTTTATCTATAGAATTCATATTCATTTTTTGTATAATATTTTCAGAACTTTCTTTTTCAGAGTCAGTATCAACAAGTTGTTCATCCATTTTATAATCACTTAATTCATAATCTGCATCCACACCATTTTGGTCTTGATCCTGCTGTTTTGTTTCTTGCTCTGAGTTTTCTTTATTTTCGCTTTCTTCATTCTGAGCACTGTTATCATTTTGATTTTCTTCATTATTTTGCTCTTGATCTTGATTTTCATCTTCAAAAATCTCCATTTTTTGTAAAATTTCCGAAAATTTAGAATTATATAAATCTTGGTTTTCTAGATTTTTATTTAAATAATTTAAATGTTTGTCAAAAGAGTTTTTAAAATCTTTTTCCCAAAAACTTAATATTTTTTTGGAAAGTGGATTTAGATCAATTTCAAAAAAATTTTTAAGCATATAAAGTTCAAATGCTTCTGATACGTTAACATCTTCCTTACTTTTTAATTGATCTTTTCTTTTTAATGAGATTTTGTTTGTATAATGTTCCTTCAAGTTTTTTGATATACCTTTTAACATTTTTGATCCTAATATTTCATATCTAATTTTTTCTGATACATCATATAAAGACCTACATGTATTATTTTTAGGAAGATTTTTATTATATATAAATTTGTCAGAAAACTTCCTTCTTAAAGCTTCTGAGTCAGTTCCAGCCCTTAAATTTATATAGTCTTGTCTTGTATTTAAGTTATCAAGTTCAAAAAAATTATAATTATTTGAACTTAGATTTTTTTTTATATTTGTATCTATTTTATATTCTTCAGAAATTACTTTTATTGTTGAAATTAATGCTTGTTTGAATTGTTCTCTTAAATTGTCTTCTTTTTTCATTCTATATCTGAATATTTATCATTGACTCTGGAAGATCTTCTCCAAAACATCTTTGATAATATTCTGAGATAATACTTTTTTCAGTTTCATCACATTTATTTAAAAAAGTGACTCTAAATGCATATCCAGTATCAGAGAAAATTTCACTATTCGAAACCCAATTTAAAACTGTACGAGGGCTCATTACCGTTGATATATCTCCAGCAACAAATCCGCGTCTAGTTAATGAAGCTACTTTAATCATATTTGCTACTTTTTCCTTACCTTTTGCGTTGTTTAGATTTTTATTTTTCGCCAATATAATTTCCATTTCTTTATCTAAACTTAAATAATTTAATGAAGTAACTATTTCCCATCTATCTAGCTGCGCTTGATTTATTTGATTTGTACCTGCATATAGACCAGTTGTATCTCCTAATCCAATTGTGTTAGCTGTAGCAAATAATCTAAAAAATTTGTTTTGTTTTACTACCTTGTTTTTATCTAATAGAGTGAAAAAGCCGTCACTTTCCAAAATTCTTTGAAGAACAAACATTACATCACTTCTTCCCGCATCATATTCATCAAAAACTAACGCACAACTTGATTGATAAGCCCAAGGTAAAATTCCTTCTTTAAACTCTGTTATCTGTTTGCCATCTTTTATGACAATTGCATCTTTACCAATTAAGTCTATTCTGCTTATATGAGAATCTAAATTAATTCTTACACATGGCCAATTAAGTCTAGCTGCTACTTGAGTAATATGTGTTGATTTTCCTGTACCATGATATCCATGAACGATTACTTTTTTGTTATATAAGAAACCACTTAGAATAGCCAATGTTGTATCTCTATCAAACTTATAGTCTTTATCTATATCTGGCACAAATTCACTTTTTTTAGAAAATGCATCTACTTGCATTTCACTATCAATTCCAAAGGTCTGTTTCACAGATAATTTTATATCTGGTTCTATATTTAAATTAGCTGTCAATTTTTATCCTATAAGTATTTTTTAATTGAGTATAAGCTAAAGTAATAACTTTTAGTCTATCTTCAAATTTTTTATTTCCTGAATTCATATCAGGGTGAAATTTTTTGACAAGTTTTTTAAATTTTTTTTGAATCATTTCCCATTTTAGACCCACAGATATGCCCAATATATTAAATGCTTTTAAATCATTTTCGTTAAAATTTAATTGTTTATTTTTTGTGTTACCATTTGTAGCATCTTTAATATTTAATCCATCATCTAATACATTATTCCATAAAATTTTAAAAAAATTATCAGATGAGCTGAAACTCTGAGTTGGCTTATGCCAAGTCGAATCAGACTTTATAAATTCACATATTTCAATATCACTCATACCGGAAAAATAATTCCAATTTTTATTGAATTCTTTTACGTGCTCCAAGCATAACAATCTAAACTTTCTACTATTATCTTTTTCGATTGGTGCTTTATATTCAGCAATTTTGCTACAATTATTCCAATCACAAATATTTTTCATGTTATATATTAAATTATATAATGAATATAAATCAATTAATTATTATTATAAAAAAAAAAATAAACAACAATTTAGATTGCGACAATGTTGAAGTTCAAGATAAAACTTATTTACATACAAAGCATAAAACTCACGAGAAAAATAAATTTCACATTAAATTAATAATTGAATCTGAAGAATTAAAAAAAAAAAGTAGACTAGAATCAACCAAGATAATATATAAAATTTTAGATGAAGAAATTAAAAAACAAATTCATTCAATACAAATTTTAATTCATTAATTCTTTTTTTAAAAAAGAATAAATCCTTTTTTGATCAAAGGTTAAATTTATTATTGGTTTTCCTATACCTTTTAACAAAATTAGATTTATATTTTTATTTCTATTTTTTTTATCAGATTTCATAAATTTTATTATTTTATTAATTTTATTTGGTTTCAAATAATTTTTAAGATTATAATTTATGTTTAACCTATTTAAGTGATCTATGATCTTATAATATGTATTTTTAGACAATTTTTTATTTACTAAACTAAATTTTGCTGCAGATTTTATTCCTAACAAAACTGCCTCACCATGATTCAATCTTTTTGAATAATTCAGTGTAGCCTCATAAGCATGTGCAAAAGTATGTCCCAAATTTAAAACTTTTCTTAAATTATTTTCTTTCTCATCTTTTTGGACTATGTATTTTTTTATTTTGCAACTTTCAGCTATTGCTTTTTTTAATAATTTTTTTTCTAAATTAAAAATTTTAAATTTATTTTTATTTAAAAAATTAAAATTCTTTTTATCTTTGATCAGTGAATGTTTAAAGATTTCAGCATAACCACAAATAATTTCTCTTTTGGGGAGAGAATTTAAGATATTGATATCAGATATAACTAAATCTGGTTGAAAGAAAGTACCAATTAAATTTTTTCCAAATCTATTATTAATACCAGTTTTCCCCCCAATAGATGAATCTACTTGGGCAAGTAATGTCGTTGGTATATTTATAAATTTCATACCTCTTTTATATATGCTTGCTGCAAATGCAGTTACATCTCCAGTTATTCCTCCACCTAAAGAAATTAAACAATCGTTTCTAGTAAAATTATTTTTTAATAAAATATTTAATATTTTATCAACACTTTTTTGAGTTTTATTTTTCTCATTTGAATTAAATCGAAAAAATAATTTTTTTTCGCATTTTAAATTTTTTTTTAATGAAGTAATGTTTTTATTTGGTACTTTTGAATCTACTACAATTAAACAATTATTAAATATAAAGTTATTTTTTTTTAAAATAATTGAAACCTTATTTAATAGATTTGCTCCTATTATTATTGGATAAATTTTTGAACTTGTTTTTATTATTAATTTATTTTCCTTCATATAATTTAATTATTTTATTAATTATCTCATTTTTACTTAAATTTTCACAATTAATTTTTAAGTGAGCTTTTTCATATATTTTTTTCCTTTTAATTATAAGCTTATTGATTTCATTTTCTGACATACCTTTTAATATAGGCCTATTTTTATTTTTTTTAATTCTTCTGATTATTGTTGAGGTATTCCAATTTAGCCAAAAAGAAACGTGATTATTTTGTATTTCTTCTCTAATTTTATTATTTAAAAAGCTACCACCTCCAAGTGAAATAATTTTTTTATTAAATTTAAGAATTTTAAGACAAATTTTTTCTTCAATTTTTCTAAAATAATTTTCACCTTTATTTTCAAAAATTTCGGTTATTTTTAAACCTTCTTCTTCTTCTATTATTTTATCAATATCATAGAAATCCGAGTTAATTTTGTTTGATAAAAGATAGCCTATTGTTGACTTTCCTGAACCCATCATACCTAGTAACACAATATTTTTATTTGATTTCATATGTTCTTTATTGAAAAAACACAAATATGTCTTAATTTGAAATTATTTAAAGTATATGCAATTTGAAAGAAATACAAGAGCTGGCAGCCTAAATGTTATTACAAAATTAGCAATCAAATTTATATTGCTAATCGTAGTTGTTTTAATTGCTGTTGTTTTAATCGATAGAATTGATTTTCCTTCCCCAAATAAAATATACGAAAAAGTAGTACCTAATGAAAATTTTAAAATTGTTAAATAAAGTTTATTTATCAATTTTTATTATTATATTTTCTCTATCAATTTTAGATTTAAAAGCAGAGGAAGAATTAGTTGATATTTGGAAAATCGAAAAAAAAATAGATGAAGAAGGATTAAACGATCTCGAAATAAAAGATAATTCATTAATTGGCAACTCTTCTGAGTCAATTATTAATTATGAATCCACTTTGTTAATTCAGAATACACAACTAGAAGAGAATAATATTATTCTTGCTGGCATTTATGATCCAGAAGAAAATGGATTATCAATAGATATGTGGTCAAGTTCAGATGGAGAAGAGATCATAAAAATATTTAATAGAATAAAAAAAATAGATTTATCAAATGATGCAAAAAAAATATTAGATATAGCTTTGTTAACTAACTCATTTTTCCCTAGCAATAATATTGAAGAAGAAAAATTTTTAAATTTTAAATTTGATTACCTTATTGAAAGTAAAAACCTAAATCTTATTAAAATTTATTTATCTAAAAATAATAATTATAATAATAGCAGAATAATTAAATTTTATATTAATCATTATTTATCAAATTCAGATTTAGAAAATGCATGTAAAATTTTCAAAAATCTAAATTTATTTAATGATAATTATCTTGCGAAATTTAAAATATATTGTCTTATTAACGAAAATAAAAGGGAGGAGGCTCAACTAATTTTTGATTTAACAAAAGAATTAGGACTTAAAGATAAATTTTTTGAAAATAAATTCAATTTACTAATGGGTTATGCAAGTCAAAATGATGATAAATTGTCAGATAAGAATATTTTAGATTTTCATTTATCCCATAGAGTGAATAAAGATATTCAATATAAACCCAATAAGAATACTCCCAAAATTATTTGGAAATATCTATCTTCATCAAATCTTCTTCAAAATATAAGCGAGATAGATTTAGAAAATATCGAAGAAATATCAATTATTGAAAATGCTACACATGAAAATATTTATGAAGAAAATGATTTATTTGAATTATATAAAAGATTTCAATTTAATATAAATCAATTACTAACTGCAAATGATACTTTTAAACTTTTACCAAATTATGAAGGTAGAGCATTACTTTATCAAAGGCTTTTGTTAAGCAACAATACAGAAGAAACTTTAGAATTAGCACTTGAGCTAAAAAATTCGTTTAATGAAGAAAATATAGGAAATGCATTCAATTTAGAACTTTCAAATATATTATCTAAAATAAATAGTGATGATGTTCCTTCAAATTTTTCAACCTTTTACGAAAAAAACTTAATTAATGAAACTTCAGAAAAAGAAAAAGTTAAAATTAATAATAAAATTATACATCAATCAAAGTTAATAAATTACTTTCAAGGAAAATCTGATGAAAAAAAATTAAAAAAAGATTTAGCAGATGTTTTAAAAAATGTGAAAAAAAATAAAAAGTATTTTGTTTCAAACAAAGACTTAATGTTGTTAGAGTCATTGGTTTCTGATGGATTTGAAATTCCAAAAAAGTATCAAAACCTGTTTAAATTAAACCAATCAATTATTCCAAATGATATAGGTTTATTAATAAACAATAAGGAAATCGGTCTTGTTTTATTAAGACTAGTAGAATTTATTGGAGAAGATGAATTAAAAAATATTGGCCCAGAAACAGTTTATTTTATGATTAGTATATTAAATCAATTAAATTTAGATAAAATTAGAAATGATATTCTTTTAAAAGTTCTTCCTTTAAAAATTTAATAATTATAATAAAATCAAATAAAATGACTATTAGAAATATACTTACCGAACCAAACAAGTTGCTGAGACAAATCTCTCAAAAGGTAGATAAAGTAGGTAAAGATGAACAAAAGTTGATGGATGATATGCTTGAAACAATGTATTCAGCAAATGGAATAGGACTTGCAGCAATTCAGATTGGTGTTCCTAAGAGAATCATTGTAATGGATCTATCAAAAGAAAAAGAAAAAAAACCAATGTTTTTTGTAAATCCAGAAATTAATAATAAAAATAAAATCCATTCAGTTTATGAGGAAGGTTGTCTTTCTGTTCCAAATCAATTTGCAGAAATTGAAAGACCTTCAACTTGTGAAGTAAAATATTTAGATTACAATGGAAATGAAAAAATTCTTAAAGCAGAAGGACTATTGGCAACTTGTATTCAACATGAAATGGATCATTTAGAAGGAGTATTATTTATAGACTATTTATCCAAACTAAAAAAATCGATAATAATAAAAAAACTTTCTAAACAAAAAGATAAAATTGATAGAATAGTTGTTTAATTAATGTTGAAAAAAATAATCTTCATGGGCACACCTTTATTTGCAGTGCCTATTTTAAAATCACTTTATCAGAATGGTTATTTAGTATCTCTTGTTTATACTCAACCACCAAAAAAGTCACAAAGAGGAATGACAGTTAGACCATCTCCTATTCAAAATTTATCTGAAACATTAAATATAGAATGTAGAACACCATTCTCTTTAACTAACAATCAAATAGAATATGATTATATTAAAAAACTAGATGCAGACTTAGCAATAGTAGTTGGTTATGGGCAGATACTTTCAAAAGAATTATTAGGATTAGCAAAGAATGGATTTATTAATATCCATGCCTCTTTACTTCCCAAATGGAGAGGTGCAGCACCCATACAAAGATCATTAATGAATTTAGATAAACAAACTGGGATAAGTATAATGAAAATAAATGAAAAACTTGATGCAGGACCTATATGTAATTCCTATCCTTTAAATATTTTGGAGAATGAAAATTTTGAAAGTTTATCAGAAAGATTATCTCTACTAGCGAGTGAAAAAATATTAGATAATATAGATGATATTTTTTTAGGAAAAACAATTTTTAAGGAGCAAGATAACGATAACTCGAGTTATGCAAAGAAAATTAATAAGTCTGAAAGTAAAATATCTTGGAATGATAGTGCAAAAAATATAATTGGTAAAATTAATGGCTTATGCCCTTATCCTGGAGCTTTTTTTTTGCATAAAGGCGAAAGATATAAAATTTTAAAAGCTGAATTAACGAGCACTAAAGGAAATCCAGGTTTGTTATTAAATGACCACTTTGAAATTGGATGTGCTGAAAATTCAATTAAAGTTTTAGAAATACAGAGGGAAGGTAAGAGAGTTCAAAAAATTGAAGAATTTATGCTCGGTTCTCAAATTAAAAAAGGTACAAATCTTGCATAGATATCACATAATCATTGAATACGTTGGTACAAATTTTAATGGTTTTCAAATCCAAAGAAAAGGCAAGACTGTACAAAAATTTATTCAGTCCATTATTTCAAAAATTTTAAAAGAAAAAGTAACAATAGTTGCCTCAGGTAGAACCGACTCAGGAGTTCATGCAACTGGCCAATCAGCACATTTCGATATAACTAAAAGAATAAATAATATAAATAAGCTTATTCAATCCTTAAATTTTTTTTTAAATAAAAAGTTAGTATCAATAAAAGAAATTAAAAAAAAAAATATAAACTTTCATTCAAGATATTCTGCAAAAGAAAGAATTTATAAATATTTAATTCTTAATAGATTGGCACCACCATCTATAGATTTAAATAGAGTATTACACATAAGAAAAAAATTAGATCTAAATATAATGAAAAAAGGTGCAAACAAGTTATTGGGTACCCATGATTTTTCAACATTTAGAGCGTCAAATTGTTATTCAACAAGTCCTATTAGAACATTAAAAAAAATTATAATAACTAAAAGAGATGAAACAGTTATGATTAAATTTAGATCAAAATCATTTTTAAGAAATCAAGTTAGATCAATGGTGGGTTGTCTAATATTATTAGGTCAGAAAAAATGGAATTTAAAAAAATTCCAAAAAATTTTTAAATCAAAAAAAAGAAAACTTTGTGCACCTCCTGCAAGTTCTCAAGGTCTATATTTGGATAGAGTTATTTACTGATTTTCTTATTTTCTTTATTCTCCATCTAGATCCCTCTCTAACTATGAAGCCACAACAGTTTTTTGATTTACACTTACAAGGAAATTGTTTAAAATCCTTGTCATAACTAAAACCATAATCGCATGTTAGTTCTTCACCTTTTTTTATATCTTTTATTGCTACAACCCAAACTTTTAGACCAGTTCCCTCATAATCACAATTATTTGAGCAAGAATGATTAATTAATCTAGCAGTATTCCAAGAAACGTCACCGTCTAAATCGTATCTATTATTCAAATTGAATAAATAAATGGGTTTTGAATTATCAAATTTTTCAGATTTTTCAGTTTGTTTTTTTGTTATTATTTTTCCAACATAATTAATAATCTTTGTACCTCTTTTTATATTTTTCGCAGCATAAAGACCTTTTCCATTACGATCGATATTTGATTTTTTTATCCTAAATAATTTCATTAAATTTTAAATCTAATTATTATATTTTTCTGACTATGAAAACAAAAATTAGTGATGTTAAAAACATGATTAAGCTATATGTTGCCGCAGGTATTATGTAAACTCCACCACCAAATAAAGTTGACCCCACAAATATTGCTAAAGTACCATTTTGAAGACCACATTCTATAGAAATACATTTTTTTTGTTCGATGCCAGTTCCTAGTAATTGCGCCACAAAAAATGCTAAGATCATCATTATAATATTTAGTATTAAAGTAACTAAACCGGCATCTGCAAAATAAGAAAGTATATTATCTTTTTCTCCTAATATAGCTCCAAGTAATACAATTATAAATAATACTAATGAGATTTTTTTAGAGATTGGCTCAACTTTAATTGTAATATCTATTAAAAATTTTCTGAATATCATTCCAAGTAAAGTAGGAACAACCACAATTAAAAACATACTAATTGCCATGCTAATTAAAGAAAAATCTTTTGAAATATTTTCTAATCCTAATAATCCTAAAGAAGTAATTACTATAAACGGTACTGTTATAACACTTAATAAACTTATAATTGCAGTAAGTGAAATTGAAAGTGCTACATCTCCCTTTGCAAATGACGTTAATATATTCGAGGTAACTCCTCCTGGTGCAGCGGCAATAATCATTACTCCTAAAGCTAGTTCAGGTGATATTGGCCATAGTTTAACTAATATGAAAGCTATAATGGGTAGTAAAATAATTTGGCAAATCAAACCTATAAAAAAATCTTTCGGCTGTTTAGCTACTCTTGTAAAATCTGCTCCAGTTAGTCCAAGGCCCAATGAAAACATTATAAAAGCTAAAGCCAATGGTAAAAAAATATCAGTTATTATTCCCATGATTTAAATTACCATTATTTATTATTTTCTAAAAGAGCTTTTACATGTTCATTTGCACTCTCGGCGAGAGCATTTAAATCATATCCACCCTCCAATACTGATACTACTTTTCCATTGGTAAAATTATTTGTAGCTTTCAAAGTTCTTTTTGTGATTTCATAAAAATCTTCAGATTTTAATTTAAATTGTGCCAAAGGATCATCTTTATGCATATCAAAACCCATACTAATAATTAAAAATTCTGGCTTAAATTCAATTAATCTATTTAAAACTCTATCATGTGCATTCAGGTATTCCTCAGATGTAGTTCCCGCAGGAAGAGGCACATTAAAAATATTGTTATGATTACCTTTTTCATTTTCACTGCCAGTACCTGGGTAAAAAGGATATTGATGTGTTGATAAATATAGAACATTTTTGTTATCCCAAAATATATTTTGATGACCATTACCTTGGTGTACATCTGGATCCCAAATAGCAATTCTTTTATAATTAAATTTTTCAATTAGATAATGAGCTCCAACTGCACAATTATTATAGATACAAAAACCCATAGCTTTATCCTTTTCACTATGATGCCCAGGAGGACGAACAGGACAAAAAGCATTATTAAATTTTTTTTGCTCTACACCTTCAATAGCTTCTATAACGCAGCCCACCGCGTCAATTGTAGCATCTTTACTTCCAGGGGATACAATTGTGTCCCCATCTAAAAAATTAATTCCCTCATTTGGAAAACTTTTTTGAACCATATTAATATAATTTTCATCATGAGCTTTTTTCAAAATATTGTGGTCAAAAGTATTTGGTTTACCCCATATCAAATTTTTATTTTTTTTTAATTTTTCAGTAATAGCCATTACTCTCTTTGGCTGTTCTGGATGACCATCACCTGTTAAATGATTTGTTGATGTTTCAGAAGATATTATCGCTGTTTTCACGAAAAATAGTTATCTAAAATTTGAGAATAAATTTTTGTTAATTTTTTTAAATCATTTAAAGATACTGCCTCGTCAACTTTATGCATCGTTTTTCCTACAAGACCAAATTCTAATCCAGGTGATAATTTTCGTATAAATCTTAAATCTGAAGTACCACCAGTGGTAGATAGCTTTGGTTTTACTTTTGTAATTTTTTTTATGATATCTTGAATCATAAAAGTTGTAGGATTTGGTTTAGTTAAAAAAGCTTCTCCAGAAACTCTATATTCTATTTTAAATTTTGAATTGCTTTTTTTACTTATTTTCCTAAAAATTTTATTAAGTCTTTTTTTTATAGAATTTGATGAATGTTTATTATTAAACCTTATATTAAAACTTGCCTTTGCAGACCCAGGAATAACGTTGTCAGCATTGTTATTTATATTAATTTTAGTAACTTCCAAATTTGATGGTTGAAAATTCTTTGTTCCTTTATCAAACTTAATATTCTTTAATTCATTTAAAATTTTTATAATTGTTGTTGAGGGGTTATTCGCCCTGTGGGGATAAGCAACATGTCCTTGGACACCAAATATTGTAAGTATTCCAGTTAAACTACCTCTACGGCCTATTTTTATCATGTCTCCTAATTTATTTGGATTTGTTGGCTCCCCTACTAAACAAAAATTAATTTTTTCTTTTTTCTTTATTAAATAATCTACAACTTTTTTTGTTCCATTAATTGCGTCACCTTCTTCGTCTCCAGTAATTAATAAACTAATTGATCCGTTAAATTTTTCATTCCTTTTTAAAAAAATACTCACAGCTGAAATAAAAGCAGCAACAGAACCCTTCATATCATTTGCACCTCTACCAATTAAATGACCTTTTTTAATAGATGGCTTAAAAGGATTTATTGTCCAATCTTTTATATTGCCCGGTGGAACAACATCTAAATGTCCAGCATAACAAAAATTAGAACCCTTATTTCCAATTTTTGCATATAAATTTTTGACAGGTTTAAAATTCTTTTCTTTAAACTCTAATATTTTAGTTTTAAAACCTAATGATTTAAGTATTTTTTCTAAATATCTCATAATGCCAGCATCAACGGGAGTAATTGAGGGATATCTAATTAGCCTTTTTGCTAACTCAAGTTCATTGTAAGTTTTCATTTTAATCTCTTAGTAGATCATTAATTGAAGTTTTTGATCTTGTTTTTTCATCGACCTGTTTAATGATTACAGCACAATATAAAGATGGGCCACTAGGGTTATTTTTATCAGGCAATGATCCTGGAACAACAACAGAATACGGCGGTATTTTTCCATAATGAATTTCACCAGTTTTTCTATTAACAATCTTTGTTGATTGACCTATATACATTCCCATACTTAATACTGATCCTTCCCCAACAATTACACCTTCGACAACTTCGGACATTGCTCCTAAAAATACATTATCTTCTATGATTGTTGGAAGGGCTTGAGCCGGCTCCAAAACTCCCCCGACACCTGACCCTGCAGAGATATGACAATTTTTTCCTATTTGGCAACAACTCCCAGCTCTTGCAAATGTATCTATCATCGTACCTTCATCTATATATGCACCAATATTTACATAACATGGCATTAAAACTGCATTCTTTCCTACATATGATCCTTTTCTAACAGGAGAATTAGGCACCATTCTAAATCCAGCTTTTTCGTGATCAGCCTTAGTCCAATTTGCAGTTTTACCTTTAAGTAAATGAGACTTGTCATACCAGCTACTATAAGGTCCACTTAAATTTTCCATTGGATAAATCCTAAAACTTAACATTATTGCCTTTTTAATATGTTGGTGAGTTATCCATTTACCATCAATTTTTTCAGCTACTCTTACTTTACCGCTGTCTAAATCCTTTATAACTTGATTAATTGTATCTTTTAAACCTTGTTCTGAGTTAGGACTAATCTTATCCCTTTTTTCCCAGGCATCATTTATAATTTTTTCTAAAGACATAATTTATTTACTTTTTAATAACCTTATTTCTTTTAGAAATAAAGACAGATTTTCAATTTTATATGAAATATAATCCTTATCAGAGTCTATCTTGCCAAAAAGTTCATCATTAATTAACCAAACAGTTGTACACCCTCGCGCATGTCCAATACTTAGGTTTTTAGCAATATCCTCAATATAGATTGTTTCTGTTGGGTTAATACCAAATTTTTTAACCATTAAGTCAAAAGTTTTCGCTTCAGGTTTAGGCACGTATTTGGCATCTTGAATATCAAAAACTTTCTCTCTTCCAAACAGGTCATATATACCAAGATGTGTTAAAATATTTTTAGCATGTTCGGCACTGCCATTGGTAAAAATAAATTTTTCCATATCTAATTGTTCAAGCTCATTCCTCATCACTTTATCCTCTTTCATGAAGGAAATATCTATATTATGTACATATCTTAGAAACTCTTCACCAACTACATTATGGTGCAACATAAGACCATTTAAACTTGTGTTATATTTGTAAAAATAATTTGTTTGAAGTTCTTTTGCTTTTTTTTCATCTAAATCAAGTTTTTCTTGTATAAATTTTGTCATACGTTTAGAAACCATTCCAAAAACTTTCTCTAATGGGTATCCATTATGTGATCCATAGCAAACCCCGTCAAGATCTAGCAAGAGATATTTTTTTTCTTTTAAACTCATTTTCTAATTAAAGTACCAGCACCTTTGTCAGAAAACAGTTCAAATAAAATTGAATGTGGTCTTCTACCGTCAACAATTGCTACTCCTGTTACACCGTTATTTACAGCATCTAGACATGTATTAATTTTAGGTATCATTCCCCCAGTAATAGTCTCATTTTGAACCATATCTAAAATTTCTGAAGAGGAAATTTCTTGTATTAATTTTTTTTCTCTATTTAAAACACCCGCTACATTTGTCATTAAAAGTAATCTTCTAGATTTTAAAGACTTTGCAATAGCACCAGCTGCTATATCTCCATTAATGTTATAGGTTTGATTGTTTTTTCCCAAGCCTAAAGGCGAAATAATAGGAATTAATTTTTTTTTAATTATATCTTTTATAATATTAATATTAATTTTATTTGGCACCCCAACAAAACCAAGATCTTTTGTTTCTGGAGTCACTTCAATTATATTATTATTCTTAGTATTTATTGAAACTGCATTAGAACCTTTTTTTTTTAAAGAACTAACAATATCATTATTAAAATCAATTAGCACATCTTCAACTATGTTGATAATTTTTTTATCTGTTACCCTTAAACCTCTTATAAATTTTGATTGAATATTTGATTTATCTAGTTCTCTTTTTATTCTTGGCCCTCCTCCATGAACTACTAAGATTGAAAGCCCCAATTTATTTAATATGCTTATATCTCCTATAAAATTGTTAAATATATTTCTATCAATAAAAACATTTCCTCCATATTTAATAACTATTAAATCATTTTTATATTTTTCTATATATTTTTTAACTTCATCGATGGAAGGCCCATCTTTAGGTATTACCTCTTCAATTTTCATATTATTTCTGAACAGTTTTAACAGTTGTTCTTTTCATTATTATAACTTGCTGCGCCATCGTTAAAATATTATTAAAAGTCCAATAAATAACTAGTCCTGAAGGGAATGGAGCTAAAATTACTGTTAAAAATAAAGGAAAGAACATAAAAATTTTAGCCTGTATTGGATCTGGCGGAGCAGGATTTAATTTTTGTTGTATGTACATTGAAAGTCCCATCAGACAAGGCCATATCCCAATCATTAAAAAAGTTGGAGGATCCCATGGTATTAGTCCAAAAGCGTTAAATATTGATGTTGGATCTCGTTCAGATAAATCAACTATCCAACCAAAAAAAGGCTGATGTCTTGATTCAATAGTAACAAATAAAACTTTATAAACTGCGAAGAAAAAAGGAATTTGAATTAAAATTGGCAAGCATCCTGAAACAGGGTTTACTTTTTCTTTTTTATAAAGCGCCATCATTTCTTGTTGCAACTTCATTTTATCGTCTTTATGTAACTCCTTTAATCTTGCCATCTCAGGCTGAAGAACTTTCATTTTTGCCATGGACTTGAAAGAATAGTTTGCAAGTGGAAAAAAAACTACTCTTATACAAATGGTTACAAGTATTATTGCAACCCCATAGTTTCCTGTTAATTCAAAAAAGTAGTGGATAACATGAAAGAAGTTTTTTGTTAAAAAATAAAACCATCCCCAATCAATCACCAGGTCAAATTTACTAATATTTTCACTTTTTGAATAATTATCAATGACGTCAACTTCTTTTGCTGCAACTATTATTTTTATATTGTTTGATTTAGCCTCATTCGCTCCAATTTCTGTAGATTTTGTTTCAATGAAATTTACTTTAAATTTATTTTTGTACTCAAATTCATTTCTAAACTCTCTATTTTCTTTTGGAATCATTACAACAGTCCAAAATTTATCTGTAATACCTGTCCATCCTTTTGAAGCATTTTTAGTATATTTTTTATCTTCAATATCATCGTAGTCTTTTTCTACTAATTGATCATCAAAAACACCTATAAGACCTTCATGCAGAATATAAAAATTTGTAACTTCTGGTGCGGTATTTCTAATTATTTGACCATAGGGGTAGAAATTATAATTTTTATTCGTTGAATTTGTAATCTTCTGGTCAATATTAAATAAAAAATGATTATCTATACTAATTTGTTTTTCAAATTTTATTCCCTGATTATTTTCCCAAAATAACCTTACTGGACTCGTCGGTGTTAATTTTTTATTTCCTTCAATATTCCAAATAGTACTTGAATTAGGTGTATCAATATTTTCACTGTTTGTTACCCAACCTGTTTCTACAAAATAACCTTCTTTTGTACTTCTCGGATTTAGTAAGACTATATTATCTGAACCGTTTAAAGTTTTGGTATATTTTACAAATGTTAGATCATCAATTATTGCTCCTGTAAGAGATATAGTCCCTTTGATATTTTCATTCTCAAAAGTAATTCTTTCAGATTCTGCAATAGAGTCATTTCTTGACAAAGACTCCACTTTTTTTGGCTGGTCAATAGACGGTGCTTCAGATGTTTGATTTGTTGTATTTTTTTCCTGTATTAATTTTTGTTGATTTGCAATTTGAGGATCTGGTGCAAAAAATAGACCATAAAGAATTATTACTGCTGCACTTAAAGATATAGCTGCGATAACATTTTTAGCATCCATTTATTTTCCTTTTTTTTTCACTGGATCAAATCCTTCGCCACCACCCAAAAATTTTATTGGATGACATTTAAGTATCCTCTTAGTGCCCATTAAAATTCCTTTCAGAACACCATATTCATTTAATGAGTCTATAAAATATTGTGAACACGTAGGCAAATATCTACAATTATTTCCCAAATATGGTGATACGATCAATTTATAAAGATTTATTACTTTAATTAATATGTTTTTTATTATTTTCATTATTTTATTTTTTTAAAATCGGCAAAAAGAATTTCTTTAATTTTTCCATATGAGTCTTCAAATATAGTTTTTTTAGCAATTATTAAATATGAATAGTTGAGATTTAGTTTAATTTTTTTAACACTTTCATTCATTATATTTCTTAATCTTCTTTTTATTTTATTTCTTATAACAGCATTTCCAATTTTCTTCTTTGTAACAAAACTAATGTTCAACTTATTATTATCTTTATCTGTTAGTCTTCTAAAAAAAATAGTTAAATATTTATTTGAAATTTTTTTTCCATTTAAAAGATATTTAAAATCATCATTTTTAGAAAGACTTGAGAGCTTACTTCTCATTATACTGTTAATTTTTTTCTCCCTTTCTTCCTTCTTCTTTTTAACAGCTTTTTTCCACCTTTAGTTTTCATTTTTGATCTAAAGCCGTGCCTTCTCTTTCTTACTAGTTTACTTGGTTGATACGTTCTTTTCATAAGATTATTAAATTATTGTTAAAATTTTGGTAGTTATAGAAAATATATATATATAAGTACAGAAAATTTTAATAAGCTATTTACATGACTAAAAGCGCCAAATTAAAAATATTTTTGGGAACTCTATATCTTATAATTATATCTGTGTTTTTATGGTACTTTTTTAGTTATTTTACTATTGAAGAACTCACTAGTTATGATTTTTTGAAAAATAATAGAGATTATTTAATTGCAGTAAAAGAGTCTAATATTTTACTTTCTAGTATTATTTTTTTTATTTTTACGGTGTTTTGGACTTTAATGTTAGGATTTGGTAGTCCAATTCTTTTACTTGCAGGATTTATATTTGGAAAGTGGTTAGGATCTTTGCTGGCAATATTTGCATTGTCAGTTGGAGCAACACTCCTTTATATATTTTGTAATTTTTATTTAAAAGATTTAATAAAAGATAAGTTTTTAAAAAAATTTAGTTATTTAAGTAATAAATTTAAAGAAAACGAATTTAATTTTTTTTTAATTTATAGATTTGTTGGTGGAATTCCATTTGCTATTTCTAATGTTTTGCCAACTTTATTTGATGTAAAAATTAAAAATTTTTTTTTCGGTTCATTATTAGGAATGTATCCTCAAATTTTTGTTTGGGTTTCTCTTGGTAGTGGAATTGAAAAAATAATCGACCAAAACTTAAAAGCACCAACAATTATTCAACTGTTGAATTCAAGAGAAATTTATATCCCAATTTTGGGATTTTTTATCATTGTGGTTTTGGCATTTATCATAAGAAAATTTTTTTATAAAAATTAAGTGGTGCCCCCACCCAGAATTGAACTGGAAACTCATCCTTACCATGGATGTGTTATACCATTTAACTACAGGGGCCAAAAACCAAGACTAGTGTATAAAGTTATATTTTTCAAATTATTGCCTTAATTTTTTATTAAAATAAGCTATATCTATTCACAGGAAATGTTATGGGAATTCACTACGACTATAAGTCCACTAGAGGCGCCAAAGCTATGGAGAAGCAGGCCAAACGTGAAAAAAAACTTGCAGAAAGAAGAGCAAAAAAACAAGCAAAGATAGGTTCTAACAGTAAAAAAGAAGACAAAACTATTCCTATAGACCAAGTTATAACATTGGACCATCTTACGAATCCTAATAAAAAATAATGCAAAAAAAAGAAAAGTTAAGCAAACTAGAAATTGCTCTTAGAAAAAATTTAAGAAAAAGAAAACTATTTATAAAAAAATTTAAAAAAAAACATACCAATGACAGTTCAATCAGATAAATGGATTAAAAAAATGGCCAATGATCATTCGATGATCGTACCTTTTGAAAATAAGCAGGTAAGAGAAGATAAAATCTCTTTTGGAGTTTCGTCTTATGGATATGATGCAAGAGTTTCTGATGAATTCAAAGTTTTTACTAATGTAAATTCTGAAATCGTAGATCCAAAAAACTTTAAATCGACAAGTTTTGTAACTAAAAAATCTTCAGAATGTATTATCCCTCCAAATTCTTTTGTATTAGCGAGTACAGTTGAATATTTTAAAATACCAAAAGATGTTCTAGTAATTTGTTTGGGAAAATCTACATATGCAAGATGTGGAATTATAGTAAATGTAACTCCCTTAGAACCAGGATGGGAAGGTCATGTAACATTAGAATTTTCAAATACTACGCCACTTCCAGCAAAAATTTATGCAAATGAAGGTGTGGCTCAATTTATTTTTCTAAAAGGCAATGAGGTTCCAGAGGTCACTTATGCAGATAGAAAAGGCAAATATATGGGTCAAAAGGGAGTAACTTTACCCAAAGTATAATCATGGAAAAATTTATAGTTCAAGGTCCTTGTAGATTAAAAGGATCAGTCGAAATTTCTGGAAGCAAAAATGCATCTCTGCCAATTCTAGCTGCAACTTTACTTTTTGATGATGTTGTCGAGTTAAAAAATTTACCAAACGTTAAAGATATATATACAATGCTTTCTTTACTTGAGTCACTAGGATCAAAAGTAAAAATAAATAAGCAGAAGAAAATTATAAAAATTTACAAATCTAAAAAAATTAAAACTTTTGCATCATATAATTTAGTTAAAACAATGAGAGCAGGAATTTTAGTTTTAGGACCATTAATAGCAAAATATAAACAAGCTATTACTTCATTACCGGGTGGATGTTCTATAGGTGCAAGACCAGTAAATCACCACTTAAATTCGTTAAAAAAAATGGGAATGAAGTATTTTATTAAAAAGGGATATATTCATGCAAAAGTAGATAAAACTTTAACTGGAAACTTAATTAGATTACCAAAAATTTCTGTAGGTGCCACTGAAAATCTAATAATAGCATCATGCTTGGCAAAAGGAAAAACTATAATAAAAAACTGTGCTATAGAACCTGAGATAAAAGATCTTAGTAATTTTCTAATAAAAGCAGGAGCAAAAATCAGATGGATTGGAAAAAGAACTGTCGAAATTATAGGAGTTAAATCTTTAAGAAGTATAAGTTATAATGTTATGGGTGATAGAATAGAGTGTGGAACATTCTGTGTTGCTGCTGCTCTTACTGAAGGTAATCTAAAAATTAAAGGATTTAATCCAAAACTAATTAATACTGAACTTAATATATTAAAACAAACTGGTGCAAAAATTCAATTAAAGAAAGATGAAATAAATATTAAAGGTAATAATATTATTAAAAATATTAAACATATAAAAACAAAAGAATATCCTGCTTTTCCCACAGATTTACAAGCAGCATTTATGGTTTTACTTTGTAAGGCTAAAGGGAGATCTATTATTTCAGAGAATATTTTTGAAAATAGATTTATGCATGTTGCTGAATTAAGAAGACTAGGTGCAAAAATAAATACAAAAAAAAATAAAGCTTTTATTGAAGGGAATACTAAGTTTGAGGGTGCTGAGTTAATGTCTAGTGATCTTAGAGCATCAGTAGCGTTAGTTTTAGCCGCAGTTACAGCAAAGGGTAAATCTATCATTAATCGAATATACCATTTAGATAGGGGATACGAAAATTTAGAAAAAAAGTTAAGTAAAATTGGTGCAAAAATTAAAAGAATTTCATAAATGAAAAAAAAAGAGTATTTTGCAAAAATTATTGCCAAAGATGAAAAGGGTTTACATTTAA
>CACISU010000012.1 GCA_902589345.1 uncultured Pelagibacteraceae bacterium
CTCAAATATTACTAGTATTCAAGAGCTTCAAGAGCATAAATCTAGAGGTATATACCTTCGAGATGACCATTGTGATTGGGGATCAAGCGGAATGAATGAGTTTACAAAAGAGTACGGTGATAAAGACTAATTTCTGTTTTCTGACTATTAAATAATTCTTAATTAATAAAATTTATGACAGCTGAAGCAAAAGTTAACTATGATTTAAAAAGGTTCTCTGGAATAAAAAGAGATTATACACCTGAAGAAGTTGAAAGATTAAGAGGCTCAATAAAAATTGAATACTCTATGTGTAAAAATCAATCACAAAAATTATGGAAACTTTTAAATACAGAACCATATATAAAAACACTGGGTTCGTTATCAGGAAATCACGCAGTTCAACATGCTAAAGCTGGTTTAAAATCAATTTACTTAAGTGGATGGCAAGTAGCTGCAGACGCAAATAGTGCAGGAGAAATGTATCCAGATCAATCACTATATCCATTTGATAGTGCACCAAAATTAGTAGACTCAATGAATAATGCATTAATTAGAGCTGACCAAATACAACATATGGAAATTAAAGATGGAGATATGAAATCTAAAGACAGAGTAGATTATATGTTGCCAATTATAGCAGATGGAGAAGCGGGTTTTGGTGGTCCATTAAATGTTTTTGAATTAACTAAAAAATTTATTAAAGCTGGTGCTGCAGGAGTTCATTTTGAAGATCAGTTAGCAAGTGAAAAAAAATGTGGGCACATGGGAGGCAAGGTATTAGTACCAACTGGAACTATGATTAAAAACCTAAAAGCAGCCAGATTAGCTGCTGATATTGCTGATGTTCCATTAATAATTCTTGCAAGAACTGATGCTAATGCAGCAAAACTAATTACAAATGATCACGACGAAAACGATAAACAGTTTTTAACTGGCGAAAGATCTCCCGAAGGATTTTATTATGTTAAACATGGTATAGAACAAGCTATTTCTAGAGGCTTAGCCTATGCACCTTATAGTGATCTTATTTGGTGTGAGACTGCTCAACCAAATCTTGAAGAAGCTAAAAAATTTGCAGATGCAATTCATTCTAAGTTTCCAGGTAAATTACTTGCTTACAATTGTTCTCCATCATTTAATTGGAAAAAACATTTGTCAGATGAAGAGATAGCATCATTCCAAGTTAAGATTAGTGAAATGGGATACAAATTTCAATTTATTACTTTAGCTGGTTTTCATACACAAAACCTTGCCATTTTTGAATTAGCTGAACAATACAAATCAGATGGTATGTCAGCCTATTCTAAGATACAGGAAAAAGAGTTTGCTAGAGAAAAAGATGGTTATACAAGCGTGAAGCATCAAAGAGAAGTTGGTACTTCTTATTTTGATGCGGTATCAAATACTATTAGTGCTGGAAAAAGTTCTACTACTGCAATGGAAGGTTCAACAGAGTCAGAACAATTTTAATTATTTTTCCAATGTTTACTTCAGCGCTGCTGTTAACAATTACTTTTATTTTATTTAAGTATGTAATTGCATGGATTGATTATTTTAACCAAATTGATCCAAGAATGCCAAATTCCCTTTGGAGATATACCGATGACTACAGAGTAAAAGATAGAAAAGATCTGTATGATTTAGATGATAAGCCGTTTGTTAGATTAAGAAATAAAAGGGATAGCGTAGTGACTATAATGTATTTTATAGTTATTCTTGCTTTTGTATTTTCTATTTATCTAATTACAGGTTTAGTAGATATAATTTTAGCTCGCTTTTAATTTTTGGATTTGATCCCATGCTGAGTTTATAGACCTCATTTTTTTTTTGCTTTCTTCAATAACTTCTTGTGGCACTCCCTTGCTTATTAGTAAATCTGGGTGATGTTCTTTACTAAGCTTTAAATACTTTTTTCTGATGTTTTGTAAATTATCATCTGGATTACAGCCCAAAACAATATAAGGATTTAATTTATCTGAACTTTTTCTACTCTCTTTTATAGAATTAAATTGTGTATCATTAAGACCAAATATTTCAGCAATATGTTGAATCATATTCATTTCTGACTTACTAATATTTCCATCAGCTTCAGCAATGTAAAATAAAATATTAATTACTTCCTCTAAAACATTGGGATTATTTTTATATATTTGAGATATTTGATGAGCATAAGGTTCATAACCTGTACTTTCTTCTTTCGCTTTATTAAATATTTTTCCTACCTGCTCAATTTCATTATCTGGAATTTTTAATTTATCTCTAACAGCAACTAATTCTTCTTTACTAACTTGGCCGTCAGCCTTACTAAGTTTTGCTGACAAAACTATTAGTGACAATGCAAATATTTGTTGTGGTTGAGCAAATGATCCAAAGTTTGCATTTCTTGACCTTGCTCTTGAAATTTTTCCTCCTATCAATGAGCCCAATAACATTCCAAATGGTCCACCGAAAGAAAAACCGATCATTCCTCCTATTAAACTTCCCCAAATAGACATTTAAATTTTATTACTCATAGTTATTTAAAATATACTCCCATTTGCCCATTCTTTCATAAGAAATTTTAATTATAAAGCCTTCTTTAGGATCAAGCCAAATATCAAAATCTAATTTTTTATCTTCTGGTAAATCTTGATTTTTAGATTTTAATTTAAATTTTATTGCGTCATACGATCTATCATTAATAATAACTATTTCTTTTTTTATTAATTTTACTGTTTGTTCTTTTATACTTCCCGAAAGTGGACTTATTTGGCTAGTGGCTGATAATATATTTGTATTCCACCAATTTCCAATTACTTTATTATTTTTAGTTTTCCCCTTGAATGAAGATCCATTAATTATAAATTTATTATTATCTTCATTAACTTTTAAAATTACATATTTTTTTTTATTATTTTGGATTGTATTTGAATTAAAGGAAACTAATTTATTATTTTTATACTTTTCTACGGAATTACTTTTTATGGACAATAAATTTACACCTAATAATTTAACTTCAAATTCAGTATTATTTTTAACTTCCATTTCATTGTTTTTATGTTTAAAAAAGTAATTACTAAATCCTATTTTTTCACCATTTCTCAAAACATCCATCTCAATTTTTGTTATAGATTTATAATGATTAGTATTAGCGAAAGCATTCGATCCAATTAGAAGTATTATAAATAAATAAAAATATTTTTTCATTTTATTGGAATTTATCTCACGAAAGTATAAATAATACTTAAATTTATGTTTTTAACTATAAAAAAAATACCAAAAACTTCATGGAGCTCTAGTAAACCATTCAATATAAAGCCTAAATTTTCTACATTATTATATTTATGCTTTGGATTGATATTATTCGGATTAGGAGAGGGGCTTTTGTTAGTTTCACTTACAGGTGCTTCTCCCTGGAGCGTTCTTGCAATGGGAATTTCATTACATGTAGATTTATCAATTGGAACAATTACTTTTTTTATAAGTTTGGGAGTTTTATTATTGTGGATACCTTTAAATCAAAAACCAGGAATTGGAACAATACTAAATGCATTAATCATTGCTATAATGATAGATCTTTGTATTAAATTTGTTCCATCGCCAGAAAGTTATATCTCACAATTAATATTAGCAATAATTGCGGTATTAACAGTTGGCTTTGGAGGTGGGATTTATTTAGTGGCTAATTTAGGACCTGGCCCAAGAGATGGTTTAATGGTTGGATTACAAATCAAATCCAATATGCCAATTGCTGCTGTAAGAGCATTTCTTGAAATTTCTGTAGTAACAATTGGCTGGTATTTAGGTGGAACAGTTGGAATTGGAACTTTGTTATTTGCTTTTGGAATTGGTCCTGCAGTTGCACTAGGACTTTTTTTAACAGGAAAATTTTTTAATTAAGTTGCTGCTAAAGCTTTTTCACTTCTTTTTCGATCATGAGGGTTGAGGATAGCTTTTCTTAACCTGCAAGATTTTGGAGTAATTTCTAAAGCTTCGTCAGTATTGAGCATACTTAGTTGTTCCGCAATTGACATTTTTCGAACAGGGGTTAATACAACATTTTCGTCAGTTCCTTGAGTTCTCATATTTGTAAGTTTTTTTCCCTTCATTACATTAATTATCATATCACCTGGCTTTGGTGCTAAACCAACAATCATTCCCGCATAAACAGGGTCGTTATGGGTTACAAACATTTCACCTCTAGCCTGTAAATTAAATATTGCAAAAGCAACTGCCTTGCCTTGCTCCATTGAAATTAAAGCTCCGTTTCTTCTACCTTCCATGTCTCCTTCAAATTTTCCATAAGAATGAAATATTCTATTGATTACTCCATTTCCTTTTGTCAGTGTTAAAAATCTACTTGTGTATCCCATTAAACCTCTTGTTGGAGCATGAAAAATTAATCTTTTTTTATTCTTTCCAGTATCTTTTAGATCAATTAATTTCCCCTTTCTTCTATTCATTGAGTCTATAACTTTAGAAGAAAATTCATCATCTAAATCCATAGTAATTTCTTCTATTGGCTCTAATTTATTTCCTTTGGCATCTTTTTGATATAATACTTTTGGTGGACTTACGGTCATCTCAAATCCTTCACGTCTCATCTGAGTTAATAATATTTCAAGCATTAATTCTCCACGACCACTAATTTGGAATGCATCATTGCTTGAATTTTCAGAGAAAGTAATTCCAACATTATTTTGAGCTTCAGATATTAATCTATCTCTAATTTGTGTACTGGTTAATTTTTTGCCCTCAGTACCTGCAAGTGGTGAGCTATTAACTGTTATAGTTATAGACATTGTTGGTGGATCTATTGGAGTTGCAGGTATTGGTTCGTTAACTTCTAAATCACAAATTGTATCTGCAACATTGGCTTTTTCCAATCCTGCAATTATAACAATATCTCCAGCTTCTCCTACCTCAATAGGAGTTTTTTTTGTTCCTTCGTATCTAAAGATCTTAGTCAATCTACCTTCATCTACTTGTTCACCTTTAAGATTTATTGCTTTTATTTTCTGATTAGCTTTAGCAGTACCTTGAGATATTCTTCCTACTAAACTTCTGCCTAAGAAACTGTCTGCATATAAAAGGGTGGACAACATTGCAAATGGTTTCTCTTTATCAAATTTTGCTGGTTTAACATGCTCAATAACTAAATCTAATAATGGGTGAAGATTTTCCCTAGAACCATCCATATCTTTACTTGCCCATCCAGATCTTCCACTTGCATATAAAACTGGAAAATCTAATTGTTCTTCATTAGCATCTAAGCTTACAAATAAATCAAAGGTTTCATCTAAAACCTTGCTAGCTCTTTGATCTGGTTTATCAAGTTTGTTAATAACAACAATTGGCTTAAGTCCTTGTTTAAGAGCTTTTGCTAACACAAATTTTGTTTGTGGCATTACACCTTCAGCAGAGTCTATAAGTAATAATGCTCCATCAGCCATACTTAAAACACGTTCGACTTCAGCCGCAAAGTCTCTATGACCAGGCGTATCTATAATATTAATCCTTGAGTTATTCCAATTAATCGAAGCAGGTTTTGCAAGAATTGTAATTCCTCTCTCTTTCTCTAATTCTCCTGAGTCCATGAGTCTTTCATCAATAATTTCATTTTCTCTGAATGAACCACTCTGCTTCATTAAGTTGTCAATAAGAGTAGTTTTGCCGTGATCAACGTGGGCTATGATTGTTATGTTCCTTATTATGCTGTTCATTAATTTAGCCTCTTATACATATATAGTGAAATTTGAAAACTAAAAAAAAACCCCCAGAACTTTCATTCCAGGGGTTTAAAATTTTCTAGGTAACTAGATTGAAAGGGGATTACATTCCCATTCCACCCATTCCACCCATTCCACCCATTCCACCAGGAGGCATTCCAGCAGGTGAAGAGTCTTTTTCTTCAGGTTTATCTGCTATCATAGCTTCTGTAGTAACTAATAGTCCTGAAATGGAAGCAGCATCTTGAAGAGCTGTTCTAACAACTTTAACCGGATCAATTATACCTTCTTTAAACATATCTACATATTGTTCACTTTGCGCATCATAACCAGTGGACGGTTTATTAGCTTCTAATAATTTTCCAACTATGACTGATCCATCTACTCCAGCATTTTTTGTTATCTGTCTTATAGGTGCTTGAAGGGCACTTTTAACAATTTCAACCCCTGCTTTTTGATCATCACCTTTTACTTTTACTTTATCAAGATCTTGTGATGCATATAAGAGTGCACATCCACCACCAACTACTATACCTTCTTCAACGGCAGCTCTTGTAGCATTTAGAGCATCTTCAACTCTATCTTTTCTTTCTTTAACTTCAACTTCAGTTGCGCCGCCAACTTTAATTACCGCAACTCCACCAGCTAATTTAGCTAATCTCTCTTGAAGTTTTTCTCTGTCATAATCTGAAGTAGTTTCTTCTACTTGTTGTTTTATTTGAGCACATCTAGCTTCTATATCTGATTTTTTACCAGATCCACTAACAATTGTACTATTTTCTTTATCAACCTTAACTTTTTTAGCTGAACCAAGATCATTTAATTTTACATTTTCAAGTTTTATTCCTAAATCTTCGGAGATCACTTGTCCTCCAGTTAATATAGCTATATCTTCTAGCATTGCCTTTCTTCTATCACCAAAACCTGGAGCTTTTACAGCAACCACTTTTAATCCACCTCTTAACTTGTTAACTACTAAAGTAGCTAAAGCTTCACCTTCAACATCTTCAGAAATTATCATCAAAGGTCTTCCAGCTTGTACAACTGCCTCTAATAGTGGAACCATTGGTTGTAAGTTAGTTAATTTTTTTTCATGAAGAAGAATTAATGGATTATCTAATTCAGTAGTCATTTTATCTCCATTAGTTATAAAATAAGGAGAAAGATAACCTCTATCGAATTGCATTCCTTCAACCACATCGAGTTCTGTTTCTATGCTTTTTGCTTCTTCAACTGTTATAACACCTTCATTACCTACTTTTTGCATAGCTTTAGAAATCATACTTCCAATTTCTTTATCACCATTCGCTGATATCGTTCCAACTTGAGCAATTTCATCACTATCTTTTACTTTTTTCGCAGAAGAAATAAGTTTTTCTTTAACATGGTCCACAGCTGATTCAATACCACGTTTAACATCCATGGGGTTCATCCCTGCGGTTACATATTTGCAACCTTCTTTAACAATAGATTGTGCAAGTATAGTTGCAGTAGTAGTACCATCGCCAGCTTCATCATTTGTTTTACTAGCTACTTCCTTAACCATTTGAGCACCCATATTCTCAAATTTATCTTCTAATTCAATTTCTTTTGCAACTGTAACACCGTCTTTGGTTGTTCTTGGGGCTCCATAAGATTTATCTATAACAACATTTCTTCCTTTAGGACCAAGAGTAACTTTTACAGTGTTTGCAAGTATATCCACACCTTTCAACATCGACGCTCTTGCATCTGAATCAAACTTAACTATTTTTGCCATTTTACTCTCCTTAATTAATATTATTTTTTAGTCGAAATACCCATAATGTCAGACTCTTTCATTATGCTATATTCCTTACCATCTATTTTTACTTCTGTTCCTGACCATTTACCAAAAAGAACTTTATCTCCAATTTTAACATCCATTGGAATTATTTTTCCATCCTCAGTTTTTGCTCCTCCACCTACAGCAACTACTTTTCCTTCTTGAGGTTTCTCTTGAGCAGTATCAGGTATAATTATTCCTCCAGCAGTTTTTTCACTGCTATCAAGAACTTCTATTAAAACTCTATCGTGCAACGGTTTAAATTTCATATAAACTCCTATAAATAATGGATTGATATAGATATATGAGGGCCTTATTTCAAGACATTCTGATAAATATATAGGTACAAAAAACTCAAGAATTTAATACATTTTTGAGCTATATGTCCCAAATGAACTTAAATTTAGATACAAACGGCTTTAGATCTATTGCAAATAGCTTTGATCTATTTTTTATAGATATATGGGGTGTCATCCATAATGGGATTTCAATATTTGAGGATTCAATCAATGTTCTAGATGAACTAGATAAATTAAATAAAGAATATGTACTTTTAACTAATGCTCCAAGACCAAACGATACTGTAAAAAATTTTTTAATAAAAATGGGATTGGAAAAAATAAAATCAGAAAAAGTTTATACATCTGGAGAAGCTGCGCTAGAAAATTTAAGTTTAAAATGGAAAGATAAAAAATTTTTCCATATTGGCCCCCCAAGAGATTTTGATTTATTTAAATTATTTGAAAAAAATAAAGTTGATAATATTGCCGATGCTGAATTTTTGCTATGCACCGGTCTTTTTGAAAAGTATGAAGTAGAATTAGATTATTACAAATCACTATTAAAAAATATAACAGATATAAAAATGATTTGTACAAATCCCGATTTAGTTGTCGATAGAGGAGAAGTCAGAGAGTATTGTGCAGGTTCAGTAGCCAAGATATTTGAAGAATTGGGTGGTTTTGTAGATTATTTTGGAAAACCGTATCCTCTAGTTTATAATCAATCAATTAATACAAATAATAAAAAAATTTTATGTATTGGAGATAACCTGAACACAGATATAAGAGGAGCAAATATACAAAATTTTAATTCTTTATTAATTTTAAACGGAATTCATAAAAAAGAGTTAATAAATTCAAATATAAATAATTTGATGAAAAAATATAACGTTAAGATTGATTATACCCAAACAGTTTTGAAATGGTAAAAAAAATAAAAATATTTAATAACTTTAAAGTAGATCGCAAATACAAAGGTTCCATAATTTTAATTGGAAATTTTGATGGATTACATTTGGGACATCAAAAATTATTTAACCAAGCTAAAAAATATAAAAAAAAATATAAAATTAAAATTGGTGTAATTACATTTGATCCAATTCCAAAAATGTTTTTTAATAAAAAACTTAAAAATTATAGGATTTCAAATTTTAATCAAAAGGTTGATTTCTTAAAAAAATTTAATGTAGACTTCGTAATTAATAAAAAATTTGATAGAAAATTTTCTAAAATAAAAAGTTATAATTTTATTAAAAATATTATATTTCAAAAACTCCAAGCAAAATATATTTTTGTTAGTAATAATTTTAGGTTTGGCAATAAGCGAGAGGGAGATGTCAAGCTTTTGAAAAATATGTCAATTAAATTTAAATATAAAATTGTTAACCCGTCTCCTTTAAAAATAAAAAAAAAAATTATCTCATCAACATTAATTAGAAAACTCTTAGAAAGAGGAAAAATTAACGAAGTTAATAAACATCTTAATAGATCTTGGTCAATTCAAGGCAAAGTTCAAAAAGGAAGAATGATGGGAAAGAAAATTGGATTTCCCACATGTAATATAGATCTAGGAAATTACGTTATATCAAAACCAGGCGTCTACGCAGTTAGGATTAAACGCGATGGAATTAAAAATGAATTAAAAGGTATAGCAAATTTAGGTTATAGACCAACTTTTAATCAAAAAAAGATTCTTTTAGAGGTAAATATATTTAATTTTACTGGAAATCTTTATAATAAGAATTTATCTGTTGAGTTTATAAAGTTTATAAGAGGTGAAAAAAAATTTAAAGGAGTTGACCAACTTAGAATGCAAATTAAAAAAGATTTAATAATTGCAAAAAATGTGAATAAACTATGAGTAAGGATAACATTAATCTTCCAAAAACTGCTTTTTCGATGAAAGCTAATCTACCAGCAAAGGAACCTGGTTTAGTTCAATATTGGGATGAGATAAAATTGTATGAAAAATTAAGGGTTACAACAAAAGATAAAGAAAAATTTGTACTTCATGATGGACCCCCATATGCAAATGGCAATATTCATATGGGAACAGCTTTAAATAAAATACTGAAAGATATTATAACGAAGTTTCACCAAATGGATGGAAAAAATTCAGTTTATGTTCCAGGATGGGATTGTCATGGATTACCAATAGAATGGAAAATAGAAGAACAATATAAAAAAAATAAAAAAAATAAAAATGAAGTACCGATTACTGAATTTAGAAAAGAGTGTAGAGATTTCGCAAATAAATGGATTAAAGTACACAAAGATCAATTCAAAAGATTGGGTGTTATAGGGGATTGGGAAAACTATTATTCGACAATGAGTTTTGATGCTGAGGCCCAGATAGTTAGAGAGCTAGGAAAATTTTTGAAAGAAGGTAGTTTATATAAGGGCTATAAACCAGTTTTATGGTCAACGGTTGAAAAAACAGCTTTATCAGATGCTGAAGTAGAATACATGGATCATACTTCAGATACAATTTATACGTCTTTTCCAATTAAAAAAACGAACTTAAATGAATTGAAAGATTGTCAGATAATTATCTGGACTACTACTCCTTGGACAATTCCTGCTAACAAGGCTTTAGCGTACAATGAAAATTTAAAATATTTAGTCATCCATTTGTTAGGTGATAATCAATTTTTAAATTCTAAAATAGTGATAGCAAAAGAACTTTTAGAGTCTTTCATAAAAGAATGTAATATAGAAAAATATAAAATATTAAACGAAATACCTGGAAAAGTATTTCAAGGAACTATTTGCAAACATCCATTTTTTGATATCGGCTATGATTATGATGTTCCAATGTTACAAGCTAGATTTGTTACAACAGAGCAAGGAACAGGCTTCGTCCATTGTGCACCAAGCCATGGGCCTGATGATTTTAACTTATGTTTAAATAATGGAATTAAAGCACTAGAAACAGTTGATGATGATGGAAAGTACACAAAACATATACCAATTTTTGAAGGAACACACATCTTCAAAGCTAATGCAATAGTTATAGATAAACTAAAGGAGATGAAAAAATTAATTGCTAATGGCAAACTAAACCATTCATACCCTCATTCATGGAGATCAAAAGCTCCTTTAGTTCACAGAGCAACTCAGCAATGGTTTATTTCAATGGAAAGTCATGGACTGAGAAAAAAAGCGCTTAAAGCGATAGATGAAACTGCATTTTATCCAAGCAAAGGTAAAGAAAGAATTAAAGCTATGATAGAGACCAGACCTGATTGGTGCGTTTCAAGACAAAGAGTTTGGGGGGTTCCACTGCCAATTTTTGTATCTAAAAAAACGAACAAAGTACTGATAGATGATGAAATGTTTGAAAACATTGCAAAAATTTATGAGAAGGAAGGATCAGATTGCTGGTTTTCTGATGATCCTCAAAGATTTTTGGGAGACAAATATAAGTATGAAGATTACGATAAATCAAATGATATAGTTGAAGTGTGGTTTGATAGTGGATCGACTCATTCATTTGTATTAGAAAAAAGAGAAGATTTAAAATGGCCCGCATCAATGTATTTAGAAGGCTCAGATCAACATAGAGGCTGGTTTCACTCTTCACTATTAGAGTCATGTGGTACTAGAGGAAAAGCACCTTTTGAATCAATTTTATCCCATGGGTTTGTTGTCGATGGAAAAGGTCTAAAGATGTCAAAGTCTATGGGTAACGTAATAGCACCTGAAGATATTTTGAAGAAGTATGGAGCAGATATCCTTAGAGTATGGGTAGCAGCCTCAAATTATGCTGAAGATCTTAGAATAGATCATTCAATACTTGAACAACATGCAGAAGCCTATAGGAAAATAAGAAACACTTTTAGATATTTGCTAGGAAATTTAAATGATAATTTTTCAAAAATAAATTTTCAAAAATTAGAAATCAACGATCTTCCAGAGTTAGAACAATATATGCTTCATAAAGTTTTTATTTTAAATGAAAATTTTCATAAAAATTTTAATTCATATACATTTCACAATTTATATAAAGAATTGCTAAATTTCTGTACAGTGGATCTTTCAGCATTCTATTTTGATATTAGAAAAGACTCTCTCTATTGTGATGATTTAAAATCTAAAAAGAGAAAAAGTTGTACTTTAGTTCTAAATATAATTCTTGATTGTCTGTTAAAATGGTTTGCACCTATATTATCTTTTACAACTGAAGAAATTTTTAAATTAATAAACAAAGATAAAGATGAAAGTATACATCTAGAAAAATTTGCTGAAGTTCCTAAAAATTGGAAAAACGAAATTTTATTTGAAAGATGGGAAAAGTTAAAAAAAATAAGAGATTTTTCGAATATCAGTATAGAAAGTAAAAGAGCAGAAAAAGTAATAGGTTCAAGCTTAGAGGCAAATATAAAAATAAAACTAAAAGAAGATTTATATGCATTAGCTAAAAATTTTGATTTTGGAGAGTTGTGTATTACATCTGGAGCTGATGTAATATTGGATAATAACTTGGAAGAAGAAATATCCGTAGAGACAGAAAAAGCTGATGGAAAGAAATGCAGCATTTGCTGGAAAATAAGACAAGATAAATGTGAGAGACACATTTGTAATTTTTAAATTATTTTTATGTTGAAAAAAAAATATGTATTTTTTTTAATTATAGCTCTAATAATTTTTCTTATAGATAGATTATCAAAAAATTATATTTTAAATATTGCAGAAGTAGAAGGAAGTGTAGATATTTTTGTGAATTCATATTTAAATATTTATTTAATTTGGAATACTGGAATAGGATTTGGTCTGCTGTCATTTGACAAATCATTAATTTATAATTTGATCACATCATTAATAATTGTGATAAATATCCTTATTATTTACATGATAATTAAAACTAATGATATTAGGTCATATTTTTTAGTTTTTGTACTTGGTGGATCTCTTGGAAATTTATTTGATAGATTATACTATTCTGCAGTTCCAGATTTTATAGATATTAATTACAAAGAATTTCACTGGTTTATATTTAATGTTGCAGACATATTTATTACAATAGGAATAATTTGTCTTATTTTTGCTGAATTAATGAATTATAAAAAAGAAAATGAAAAATAAAAATATATTTATTATTCTTCTACTAAGCATCGTATTAACTTCATGCCAAAGTGCAAAAGATGCATTTCAGAGTAAAAAAAGATCAAACTCAAACCAAGAATTTTTAGTTGAAAAAAAGAAACCATTAACAGCTCCACCTGACATGGATAAACTACCAACGCCCATATCAGATGTTTTTAATGAAGAAGGATCTGAAGAAGAAGTTTCTCAAGTAAAAAAGATATTAGATATAACAGAAGATCAGTCTAATACTCAAAGTTCCTCAAATAACAATTCATCGTTAGAACAGTCAATTATAGAAAAAATTAATAATTAAAAATGTTAACAAAAAATGTAAAGTTTAAGAGCTTTAAACACTATGGGAAAAATAATAAAATTAAAAAAATTATTGGGTCGAGTTGGTTTAAACAAATTAAACTAATAAAAAGTTTTGATGTAAATTTTAAATATAGTTATTCAAAAAAAGACATAAAAAAATATAAAAGATTTAATCAGTTTAGAGTAATAGGAATGGGAGGATCAATTTTAGGATCAGAAGCAATTTATCAATTTTTGAGTCATAAAATAAAAAAAAAATTTATATTTATTAATAATCTTAAACCAGAATTTTATAAGAATGAAAAAGATAAAAATTTCGTAAATATAATTATTTCAAAGTCTGGTAATACATTGGAAACAATTTCAAATTCTAATATTATTTTAAAAAAAAATAATATTAATAAAAATATTTTTGTTATAGAAAATAAAAATAACTATCTATCAAAAATTGCTGAAAAAATTAAAGCAGAGGTTTTTGAACATAAAAATTTTATAGGCGGAAGATATTCAGTTTTGTCAGAGGTGGGAATGTTACCAGCCGAATTAATGGGCTTAAATGAAAAAAAATTTAAAAAATATAATTACCTAATCAAAAATAGAAAATTTATAAATCAATTAGTTTTAAATGTAAGTTCTATAATAAGTTTGATTAAAAAAAAAAAGTTAAATTCAATAATTTTAAATTATGACGAAAGGTCAAATAATTTTTTTCAATGGTACCAACAATTAGTTGCTGAAAGTCTTGGAAAAAAATCAAAAGGGATACTTCCAATCATTTCCACAATGCCTAGAGATAATCACAGTTTGATGCAACTTTATTTAGATGGTCCAAAAAATAATTTTTACACATTTTTTAATGTAAAAGAAAGAAGATCAGAGAAGATAAATAATCGTAGCTTGCTAAAACCATATCGATTTTTAAAAAATAAAAGTTTATATAAATTAATAAATGCTCAAATAGAGGCAACTAAAATAGTTTTTGATAAAAAAAAATTGCCATTTAGAAGCTTTGAAATATTAAATAGATCTGAGGATTCAATGGGTGAGCTTTTTTGTTTTTTTATATTAGAAACAATATTGTTGGGCAGAGCGTTAAACATTAATCCTTTTGACCAACCATCAGTTGAACTAATTAAAGCGGAAACAAAGAGAATATTATTTTAATTTTAAAAAAATAATTTTTGATATACCGTAAAATCTTTCTTCAATGATATCAAATTTTGTTGACGTTACTTCTTGATCTAATTTATTTCTATGAAGAATTAAAAGTCCAGATTTTTTCAAATAATTCATTTCAATAATAATAGATAAAAGCTTATCGATTTTTTCCTCTTTGTAAGGAGGGTCTGCAAAAATCAAATCGTAGTTTTTTTTAAGCTCAGAATATTTGTTTAAATTAAATATATTTTCTTCAAGTATTTTATAGCCATTATTTAATCCTAATGATTGAATATTTTTTTTTAAAATTTTAATAGCATGACTGTAATTTTCAACAAAGGTTACTTCTTTTACATCTCTAGATAAACATTCTAATCCAAAAGAGCCTGATCCAGAAAATAAGTCTAATACTTTTAATTTTTTAAAATTAATAGAGTAATTTTTCGAATGAAGTAATAAATTAAATATTGATTCTTTTGTCATATCTTTCAATGGACGGGTATTTTTATCAATTGGTTGATTTAATTTTTTTCCTCTGAATTTACCTGAAATAATTCTCATTTCTTTATTACTCGAAAGCCAATATCTCTTCTGTAATATTTATTTTTCCATTTAATCTTATCTAGGATCTTTAATGCTTTTTTTCTGGCTTTTAAAAGATCTGAGTCAATAACTGTTGAATTTAAAACTCTTCCACCATTAGACAAAATTTTTCCACCTTTACTTTTTATTGTTCCAGCATGAAACAATTGTTGTGATTTATCAACTTTTATATTCTTCAAATTTTTAATTTCTTTTAAGGTATCAAATTTTCCAGGATAACCTTTGCTTGCTGCTACAATTGTTATTCCAGGTTTTTTAATCCAAGATATTTTTTTTTTCCTAAGACTATTATTAAAAGTAGATAAAATAAGATCTAATAAATCATTTTTAAGTCTCATCATAAGCACTTGGCATTCTGGATCACCTAAGCGTATATTATATTCAATCAATTTTGGTTCAGATTTATCTATCATTAATCCAGCATATAATATTCCCTTATATGGAGATCCAATAGATTCCATTGCTTTTATCGTAGGTGCGATTATTTTTTTTAAAATTTTTTTTTCAATATCTTTAGATATTATTTTTGATGGAGAGTAAGCACCCATTCCTCCTGTATTTAAACCAGTATCATTTTCACCAATTCTTTTATGATCTTGGGCAGTTCCAATTGGAAGATAATTTTTACCATCTGATATTATAAAATAGCTTGCTTCTTCACCCTTTAAAAATTCTTCAATAATTACTTTTTTTGAAGATTTAAATTTACCATTTAATATTTCCAAAATATCTTTAATTGCCTCTTTTTTATTTTTACATATGGTTACCCCTTTGCCAGCAGCTAATCCGTCAGATTTAACGACAATAGGAAAGTTAAAATTATTAATTATTTTTTTAGCTTGATTTTCACTAGTAATTTCCTCATATTTTGCAGTCGGAATATTAAAATCCTTACATATCTTTTTCATAAATAATTTTGAGCCTTCTAACCTTGAAGCATTCTTATTGGGTCCAAAAACTTTAATATTTTTTTTTTGAAAATAATCTACAATTCCATTTACAAGAGGCACTTCAGGGCCCACTATTAATAATTTAATATCTTTGTTTTTAATCTCTCTATAAATTTTTTCAAAATCATTAATATCAATATTTAAATTTTCACTTAATTCAGAAGTTCCAGCATTACCTGGTATACAATAAATTCTATTAACCAAAGATGATTGTTTTAACTTAAAACATATTGAATGTTCCCTACCACCACTTCCAATTATTCCAATATTCATGTAATAGTTTATAAACTATAAATGTTTAAAAAATTAGCAAAATTAAAATATCTCCCTAACAATTTTGAAATAATAGAGGATGGTGATCACGTAATTTGCTCCGTATCTGGAAAAAAAATTAGTATCGATAAATTAACATATTGGAATGTTGAATTACAGGAGCCTTATTTTTCTTATATTGAGGCATCTAAAAAAAGAACTTAGATATTCAAAAATTATTTCCATCTGTTGTGAGACCATATCCATTGGTCTATATTTTTTAGTATCATGCTTTCAAGGATTAAATTCAATTCTAAGGTGATATTTTCTATATTATGATTTTTCTCAAATTCTATTATTTTTGAAAAAGAAATTTCAAAATTAATATTATTTTTTCTTTCTATGTATACGGGAACTATTCCACAATTATATTTTTTTATCAGCTGTGCTGGAATTGTTGTGGTTAAACATTTTCTATTAAAAAAATTAACTGATATACCTTCACTTACTCTTTGATCTATCATTAAAGCAATTGATGAACCATCTCGAAACAATTCAAGCATTTCTCTTGTTCCCGATCTTCCCTTTTTGATCTGCTTTTTACAAATGTAGTTAGTTCTAATTTTTTCCATTGTTTTGTTAAGGAAAATATTATTTAAAGGTCTATAAATTGCAGCGACATTAATTCCATGTTTTTCAATTTCCATTGCCATAAGCTCAAAATTATTAAAATGACCAGATATAAAAACAACTTGCTTATTATTTTTTTTAATATCTTCTAATACTTCTGCTCCATTAATTTTAATATATTTTTCTAGGCTATCATTTTTAAATTTCTCAATATAAGGATACTCTGCAAATATCCTTCCATAGTTACCCCACATACTATTAATTATTTTTTTTCTATCATTTTTAGAATTTCCAATATTTGAATTTTTTAAATTATTTTGAATTCTAGAATTTGATCTAAAAAAGGGTCCAAAAATTTTTCCAATTATTTCTCCTAAATTTGAGGCATTTCTATACCCAACAATTTTAAAAATAAAAAAAAAAGTTGAGACAACTATATATTCAAAAAAATATTTTATTATTTTCATAAATAGCTTTTAATCAACCTTTCAAATTCAGTTTTATTTTCAATTTCCAAATCAATCTCCACACACTCACAATTTTGTCTTTGTTTATCTTCCATTCTACAATAGTCTTTCTCAGTTGTAACAATTTTTGAAGGATTATTCTTTGTAATTTTATCAATATCTTTTTGAGAATAGTAATGGTGATCAGGAAAAGAATATGTATTTTTTAAATTTAATCCATTTTCTTTCAATAGTTTAAAAAAGTTTGATGGATTTCCAATTCCTGCAAAGGCTGTAATTTCTCTATTTTTTAGTTTTTCAATATTTTTAATTTTATATTTAGAATAAAAAATAGGTAATTTTTTTCCCCTTAAATAGTTATTAACTTTATTTTCAAAGTCTAAATTCTTAGACCCATTTATAACAATACATTCAGCTCTTAAAATTGAACCAAGACGCTCTCTAAGAGGTCCTGATGGAATTAAAAATCCGTTTCCCAACAATTGGCTAGAATGAAAACATAAAATTGAAAAATCAGGTTTAATTGAGAAATCTTGATAACCATCATCTAAAATGGCAACATCATGTCCTTTCATTATTAAATTATTGATAGCTACTCCTCTATTGCCTCCTAAAAAGGTTGGTCCAATTTTTTTTAACATTTGGATTTCATCAAACAGATAATCATAATCTTTTTTAATAAATGCAGGATTTTTTCCAATTGATTTTATCAATTTAAAAACCTCAGATGCTAAAGGAGTTTTTCCTGTTCCACCAACATAAATATTTCCCACACATATAATTGGTATTTTATAGTTTTTACGCAGCACTAGGCTTTTAAAAATTCTAACTATTAAAGAAACAAATAAAAAAATAATAGATACTGGAAATAGTAAAATTGACCAAATAGATATTTTTTTATAGTCCCAAAATTTAGGTTTATTAAATTTCATTTAAAGATATTTTTTTATTTCTTCGGTGTTCTCCACTAATATTTTTTTTCCTAGATTATTTAATTTTTTTAAATTTTTATTTATACTTTTTTTTGAAATTAAACTTTTAAATATTTCTTTTTCAGCTTGATTTATATTTTTTATTTTTGACGAAATATTAATTTTTTCTAATAAATTGTATACTTCTGTAAAATTATTTACATATGGCCCATGTATTACTTTACAGCCTAATCTTGCTGCTTCTAATGGGTTCTGCCCACCATGTTTTATTAAAGAACCACCTAAAAATACTATATTACAAACTCGCATGAATGATTGCGTTTCACCATAAGTATCCACAAGATAGATATCTGTATTTTTATTTATTTTACTTGATGAGCTGTGCAAGTAGACGATAAGTCCTTTTTGTTCAAGTTCATTTTTTATTTCAATGCACCGATCTGCATGTCTCGGAATAATAATAGTTATACCATTTCTAAATTTTTTTTTTAATTTAAGATGTATTTTTGAGCACAAGATTTCTTCATTAAAATGTGTACTGATCGCTCCAAATAAAATTTTTTTAGAAGATAAAAAATTAATTTTATCTCTATTTATATAATTTATTTTATTTATATTGGGTTCAGAAAATTTTAAGTTTCCTATTTTTTTTACTCTTTTAACTCCAAGCTTTTTTAAATAATTAACTGTTTCACTATTTTGTGCTAGGCAAACATTAAAATTATTAAACAGTAGGTAGGAAATATTTTTAAAACTTCTCCATTTAGAAAATGTTTTTTTTGTTATTCTGGCATTAAGTAAAATTAAATTAATATTTTTTTTTTTAATATCAATCATCATATTTGGCCAAATTTCTGATTCGATAAATAACACTAATGATGGTTTCCAATAATTAAGAAATTTTTTAATTATAATATTAGAATCAATCGGAAAAAATTGATGTACAGTTTTTCTAAATTTTAAATTTTCAAATATTTTTGATGAGCTTAAAGTATTAGAAGTTATTAGTATTTGATGAATATTTTTATCTTTCTCTAGTTTTTCTACCAGAGGAATAACACTTAACGTTTCACCAACACTCGATCCATGAAACCAGACTAATTTTCCAGACCTTCTTTTTTTTGATGGTATTGAATATTTTTCTAAAAATCTTCTTGGATGTTCTTTATTTTTAATTATTCTTAAAATAACTATTATTGGCGATATTAATAATGTGAAATTTATTAATATTCGGTAAATTAATAACATTAATCTTTTCTAATTTGTTTATCGTAAAAATTTTTATAAATTTCTGAAGAATTTAATAAGTCATTATGCGTACCTTCTCCCACGATACTTCCATTATTTAAAACATATATTTTTTTTGAATTAACTATTGTTGAAAGACGGTGAGCAATTACCAATGTAGTTCTGTCTTTAATTAGATTTTTAATTGCTTCTTGAATTTTACTTTCCGTTTCAGAGTCCAATGATGAAGTTGCTTCATCTAAAAGAATTATTTTACTTTTTTTTAACATGGCTCTTGCAATAGATAGCCTTTGTTTTTGACCTCCCGATAGTCTAACTCCATTTTCACCAATTAAAGTATCAAATTTATCAGGTAATTTTTCAATAAATTCATCACAAAATGAGTGTTTTGCTACATTTAAAATTTCTTGTTCAGTAGCATCCAAGTTTGCATATGCAATATTATTTTTTACCGTATCATCAAATAAAGTTATTTCTTGATTTACTAAAGATATATTAGATCTAAGAGAATCTATTTTTAAATCATATATAGATTGGCTATCAATATTTACATCTCCAGAATTACAATCATAAAATCTTGGGATAAGATTTAATAATGTAGATTTTCCAGCTCCACTATGACCTACCAGAGCTGTCATCTCACCTCCCTGGATAGTTAAGTTTATATTTTTTAACACTTCTTCATTTCCACTATTATATTTGAAACTTACATTTTTGAAACCTATGTCCCCCTTTAAAAGATTCAATTTTTTACTATTTTCTTTTTCAGTAATTGAACTTTTATTATCAATTATAGGTAATATTCTTCTTGCTGCAGACAAACCTAGACTGATTCCCATATTTGCAGTAGCTAAAGTTCTTACAGGCTGATAGGCAAGCATCATTGCAGCTAAGAATGAAAAGAAATTATTTATTCCAAGCATGCCATCAACCATCAATTTGCCTGAATAATAAATAAGTCCTGCAATCATTATTCCAGTTAAAGTTTCCATAATTGGTGTAGATCTCACCATTACAGTTTGGATTTTGATCATTCTGTCTTTTAAATTATCTATTAACTTTTCTGCTCTATTTGATTCGTATTTTTCTTTTTGAAAAATTTTAATAATTTTATGGTTTTTAAAAATTTCTAATAAATATGATGTTAAAATTCCCGATCGTTCTTGAGCCTGTGTAGAAACTTTACCAATTCTTTTTCCTAAAGATTTTGCTGCATATGAAGCCAAAGGTATCATTATAATAGCAAACATAGCCAATCTCCAATTTTGGTAAAACATAACACCAACTAAACCAATTAAAGTTAATAAATCTTTTGTTAAATTTAATATTGTATTACTTACCAAGTTGGTAATCATTTGAATATCATATGTAATATGTGAAATAAATTTTCCAGAATGTTTATTATTCATTGTCTCATTATCTGATTTAATAAGAGAATTAACTACTTGGTATTGTAAAATTTTTGTCACTTCAAACGCAACTTTAATTAGTATTGTTTTGGCCAAATATAAAGATGCTCCTTTTAAAAAAAAAGCTACTATTATAGCTATAGGAATTATAAACATTAATGATTGATCTTTTTCTATAAATATTTTTTTGATTGCTGGGTCAAGAAGCCAAGCAATTGCTGAAGTGCTACCTGCGACTAATATAGAAAAAAAAATTGAGATAAAAATTCTAGATAAAAAC
>CACISU010000013.1 GCA_902589345.1 uncultured Pelagibacteraceae bacterium
AAATAAATTTAAACTGCCTACTTTAGAATTTTTAAATCAACCTTCAGCTAAAGAAAGAGAAGTAAGCTCAGAGGATAATAAAAATAATGAAATTTTTTTAGAAAAAATTTTATTGGATTTTGGCGTTGAAGGAAAAATTAAAAAAGTAAGTAGAGGTCCAGTTGTAACTTTAAATGAATTTGAACCTGCCGCTGGTATTAAAGTTTCAAAAGTAATAAACTTATCAGAGGATATCGCTAGAAATACAAGCTCAGAGTCTGCAAGAATTTCAACGATACCTGGTAGTAGTACAATTGGAATAGAGTTACCTAACTCTTATAGAGAAAGTGTTTATTTGAGTGAGATTATATCTTCACCAAATTTTATTAAAAAAGATATAAAACTTCCAATAGCATTAGGCAAAAGTATATCGGGTGTTCCAATAATAAGTGATCTGAGTTCAATGCCCCATTTGCTTATTGCTGGAACTACCGGTTCTGGAAAGTCAGTTTGTATTAATACAATTATTCTCTCTCTTCTTTACAAACATTCCCCAGATAAATGCAAATTTATATTAATTGATCCTAAAATGTTAGAACTATCAACTTACGAAGGAATACCACATTTATTATGTCCCGTTATAACTGAAGCTAAAAGAGCTACTTCGGTATTGGGATGGGTTGTTAAAGAAATGGAAAGTAGATACAGATTAATGACGCGTGTAGGGGTTAAAAACATTGATAGTTATAATTCAAAACATAAATTGGCGATGCCATATATTGTTGTGATTGTAGATGAAATGTCAGATTTAATGTTGGTTGCAGGTAAAGAAATTGAGGGTTACATTCAAAAACTTTCCCAAATGGCAAGAGCTGCAGGTATACATATTATAATGGCAACTCAAAGACCGAGTGTTGATGTGATTACTGGTACAATAAAGGCAAATTTTCCAACAAGAATTTCTTTTCAGGTAACATCAAAAATTGATAGTAGAACAATACTGGGCGAGCAGGGAGCTGAACAGTTATTAGGAAAAGGAGATATGCTTTTTATGACCTCGGCAAATAGAATAGTTAGAGTTCATGCTCCATTTGTATCTGAGTCTGAAATAGACAAAATTAACAATTTTCTTAGATCTCAAGCTGAACCAGACTATGTTGATGAAATACTCAATTTTGCTGACGAAAAAGAGTACAGCAGCTCAACAACAAATAATGATAAACAACAAGATGAATTATATAATTCAGCTTTAGAAATCATTAAAGCTGAAGGCAAAGCATCTACATCTTTCTTACAAAGAAAACTTCAAATTGGATACAATAGGGCTGCAAGAATAATAGATATGATGGAAGAAAATGGTGAAGTAAGTAAAGCAAACCATGTTGGGAAAAGAGAAGTCTTAAAGTAATGAAGATATTATTTTATGTATTAATATTTTTGATTATTCAAAATATATCCCATGCAGAAGTAAAAAAAGAAATAATAAACAAATTTCAATCTATAAATAATTTAACTTTTAAATTTAAACAAAATACAAATGAAAAAGAAGAAGAGGGTACCTGTACTATTAAATATTCAAAAAAAATACACTGTGCATATAAATCAAAATTTAATAAAATCCTTGTATCAAATGGAAAATCTTTAGTTATAAAAAGTGATAAAAATAAACAGTATTATGTATATCCTTTAAAAAAGACACCTTTAGAAATAATTTTAAACAAAGATTTTGTTATAGAAAAATTAAAAGTGTCAAAGGGTAGATTAATAGATAATAAGTATTATAATTTTTCTATTAAGGATAATAGCCGTTTCATAAACATTTTTTTTGATAAAAAATCTTTCAATTTAATTGGTTGGCAAACAGAAGATATTTATCAAAATTTATCAGCAACCTTTATATATGATTTTAAGATAAATCAGAACATAGATGAAAAATTATTTAATTTGCCAAAATCTCATAATTAATTATAAAAAAAAATGAATAGTCAAAATATTGATTTATTAAAAAAATTTGATCTAGCAATAAAAGAACATCAATTAGGGAATCATGAACAGGCAAAGAAATTATACAGAAAAATATTAACAATTGACTCTAATCATTTTGAGTCAAATTTTTATTTAGGTACTTTATATGCTCAAAGCAATAATCTAAATGAAGCGTTGAGTCTTCTAAATAAAGCAAAAGAAATTAATCCTAAAGTTGAAGATGTGCATAATAATTTAGGATTAATTTATAAACAGTTGGGAGAATATAAAAGTGCTATAGACTATTTATTAAAAGCAATTGAAATTAATCCTAATTATATTGAACCCTATAATAATTTAGGAATAATATTTGAAGAACAAAAAGATTTCGAAAATGCAGAAAAATACTTCAATAAAGCAATTGGGGCCAATCCAGAATACGTCCCAGCATATGTGAACTTGGGAAATTTGTTTAAAACTTTAAACGAAATAGAAAAGTCAGAAAAATACTATAAAGACGCGATCAATTTAAATCCCAAATATTTCGATGCATATAATAATTTAATGAATTTGTATGAAAGGACTAATAAAGAAGAAAAATTAAAAGAATTAATAAATAAATCTGAAATTCAATTTAATAATAATTCGATAATCAATTTATTCAAAGGGAAATATTTTTATAAAACTCATAATTTTAAAAAAGCAATAAATATTTTAGAGAATATAAAGTTTAATAAAAATGAAATTAATAGGGAAAGATCAAGATTGCTTTTTTTAGCAAAATGTTATGACGAGTTAGAAAATATTGATAAATCTTTTGATTATTTTAGTAAAATGAACCTAGTTAATACCGAGCTCGCAAATATTAAAAATATCAACAAAAATAAAGCTTTAGAAATGATAGATAAAAGATACCAATTTTTTAGTAATACTGAAAAAGGTAAATGGTCAAATGCAAAAATAAATGATGATGAAATAAGTCCTATTTTTCTTATAGGTTTCTCTAGATCTGGAACAACCTTATTACAAACAATTTTAAGAAGTCATCCCAATATAGAAGTGATTGAGGAAGAGCCATTACTAAACAGTTTTTTAAATTCTCTACAAAAAATTACAAATAATAATTTTGAAAATTTAAAAAAAATTGATGTAAATGAGATTTCCAATTTAAAAAAATTATATTTAAGTAGTAAAGAGAAATTTGTTAAAAATAAAAATAATAGTCTAAAATATATCGATAAAGAACCACTTAACATAATACATGTAGGAGAAATAGTAAGAGTTTTTCCAAATGCAAAATTTTTAGTATCAATTCGTCATCCTTACGATTGTGTACTTAGTTGTTTTATGCAAAATTTTATTCTCAATGACACTTTGGTTAATTTTTTAAATTTGGAAGATGCTGCAAATTTTTATGATAAAGTAATGAAATTATGGGTAAGTTATATAAATTATTTACCAATTAATTATCATTTGATTAAATATGAAGACGTTGTTTTAGATTTTGAAAAAACATTAAAAGAAACACTAAAGTTTCTTGATTTACCATGGTCTGATAAAATATTAAATTTTCATAAAAATTCTAATAAAGATTTGATTGCTACCCCAAGTTATGATCAAGTAAACAAGCCAATTTATACAAAATCAATTGGAAAATGGAAAAAATATGAAAATAAAATATCAAAAATTTTTCCTATTTTAAATCCGTGGGTTGATAAATTTAATTACTTAAAGTAATTTTTTCTGATTTAAATATTTTCATGCCTCTTGCTAAATAATTTTTAATTCCATTTTTATGGTCAAGAGAACATGTATGGACCCAAATTCTCTTTGAACCTGCCTCAAAAGATATTTTAATAGCCTCAGATAAAAGATATCCTCCATATTTTTTACCAAAATAATCTTCTAAAATTCCAAAGTAAGCTATTTCGGTTTCAAATTTTCGATTGTCATAAATTAGTTCAAAATACCCAATCAAGTCATCATCGTTTTTCAATACAAATGTTTTAACATTACTATGAGTTGTATATTCAATCCATTTTCTATCTTCCCAAATGAGTCTATCTCTCCATTTATGTTTATTTCCAATTTGTTTATAAAAAAATTTATTAAGTTGAAAATCTGGAGGGTCTATTAGAACCACTTTGCTACTATGATTTGGTTTTTCAACTTTAGATAATTCGTTTAAAGATTTTATTTCTAAATAGTTTCTTTTTATTTCTTCAGTAATCACTCTACCATTTTTCCAATCTTTTCACCGCCAAATAAATGAAAGTGTAAGTGAGGAACTTCTTGTCCACCATTTTCACCTATATTAGAAAGTGTTCTATAACCATTACCCTCATTTATTGAAATTCCTAATTTACTGGCAACTTTGGATACTCCTTTAAAAAAACCGACAATTTCTTCAGGAGAAGCTTTATTATTGAAATCATCTAGATCGATATATTTGCCTTTTGGTATTACTAAAGCATGAATTTTTTTTTGAGGGCTAATATCATGAAAAGATAAAACAAATTCATCTTCATAAATTTTTTTACAGGGAATTTCTCCTCTTAAAATTTTTGCAAATATATTGTTATTATCATAGCTCATAATTATTTAACGACTATAAACATTGTATATTTTTTCATCGATCTCAGCATTGAAAGAAATCGATCTTCTTTCATCATCAGTATCTTTAAATGGCCAGACATGGTGCATTAAGTAATTAGGAAATATATAAAAATCACCAACTTTGGGGACTGCATGATAAACAGATTTATTTAAAAACATTCTTGACCCATGTAAAAATTCGAGATGGCCACCTCTATAAGTATTAGAAGGTTTAGTTTGGCTAAATTTTCCAAGACTTTTAGGTACTTTTAAAAATCCTGCTCCAGAAATATGGCCGTAGTGCCAATGAGTAGGGTTAAACTGATCTTTGAATTGTCTTACTACCCAGGTATTTTTCATTTTAAATTGAGTCATTTTATCACCTGTTTCAGCAAATACCCACTTAGATACTTTTTCTGCTAAAAAATTAAGCCATCCTATTTTATCCATAAATTCTTTTTCTAACCTAAATTCTTGAGTAACATCAGCAACTAAATTATCTCCATGGTCTAATTTTTTTAATTTTTCTTTATTTTTTGACATTTCATCTACATATGCATTTATTTCTTCTACCATTTTTTCAGGTATTTTTGTTTTTATAATTGATGGACCAAAATGTTTTATAATTTCAAAATTATCATTGCTCATAAATATTTTATTTTAAAAATTATCACCTTTTTCTTTTATTAAGTTCTTCCATTACATCTTCAATTTTTACATCATTTGCTTCTAAATACATTATCAAATGATAAAAAACATCAGCAGCTTCGTGAATTATATTATTATTTTCGTCTACAGCTTGGATCAATTCATTTACTTCCTCTAAGACTTTTTCTTTACTAAAAGATTTGTCACTTAAAAGTTTATTTGTATAAGAGTTTTCGACAGGATTACTTTTTCTATCTCTTGCAAGTTTAAATAGACTTTCTAAAGTATTTAACATTCTAAATCCTAACTGGTATTCCTTTTGAGTTCAAATATTCTTTAGCTTCTTTAACAGAATATTTTCCATAGTGAAATATAGATGCAGCTAAAACTGCGCTAGCATTTCCAAGTTTAATACCATCAACTAAGTGATCTAGATTACCAACTCCCCCAGATGCAATAACTGGAATATTTACTTTAGATGATATTTTAGATGTTAATTCAATATCAAATCCAACTTGTGTTCCATCTCTATCCATTGAAGTAACCAAAAGTTCCCCTGCTCCACTTTCTTCCATCTTTTTTGCAAATTCTATTGCATCAATTCCTGTATTTTTTCTGCCACCGTGAGTGAAAATTTCCCATTTTTCTCCGTTCTTTTTGGCGTCAATTGCAACAACAATACATTGAGATCCAAATTTTTTAGAACTATCTATAACTACTTCTGAGTTTTGAACAGCTGCAGTATTGATCGAAACTTTATCAGCTCCACAATTTAATAATTTGCTTATATCATTAACATTTCTGACACCTCCTCCAACTGTTAATGGTACAAAACATTTTTTTGAAGTGTCTTTAACAACATCATAAATGATATCACGATTTTCATTTGAAGCAGTTATATCTAAGAAACAAATTTCATCTGCTCCACCATCACTGTAAATTTTAGCCTGCTCAACTGGATCACCAGCATCTTTTAGATTAACAAAGTTTATACCTTTAACAACTCTTCCATTTTTAACATCTAAACATGGTATTATTCTATTTTTAAGCATCTATTACTTTCGCTAGCTCTTCCAATTTAATATCACCATCATATATGGCTTTACCAACTATTATACCTTCAATATTTTTTAAACTCTTAGCTTTTTTGATGTCATCTAATGAAGAAACTCCACCAGATATAATTACAGGACAATTTGATATATCTGCAACTTTTGACGTTTCCTCGAAATTTGGACTTTGTTTAGTGCCATCTCGACTAATATCAGTATAAATTAATCTACTAACACCATAATTATTTACTTCTTTTAAAAATTCTAAAGTTAGTTGATTAGAATTTTTCTTCCAACCAAATACAGACAAATATCCATCTTTGGCGTCTAAACCTAAAGCAATTTTGTTTGGAAACTTTTCACATGCTTCTTTTAAAAAGTTTTTATCCTTTATAGCTGCACTTCCTAAAATTACTTTTTCAACACCAGCATCAGTATATTTTTTTATACTTTCAAAGTTCCTGACACCTCCACCAATCTCGATCTTGAGGTCAAATTTAGTTAGTATTTCTAGGATAATGTCTAAATTAACTGCTTCACCAGTTAAAGCTCCATCTAAATCAACTATGTGTAGGTTTTTAAAACCATGTTCCTTATATTTACCAGCTTGTTCAATAGGAGACATTTCATATTCGGTTTTATTATCAAAGTCTCCTTTGACTAATCTCACACACTTTTTATCTTTAATATCTATTGCTGGAAATATTTTCATTAAATTTATAAAGTTATAAAGTTATCAATTATTTTAAGACCCATCTTATCACTCTTTTCAGGGTGAAATTGGGTTCCAAAGATATTTTCTTTTTCAACAGAAGAGACAATACTTGATGAATAATCTGTTGTAGCAGAAATTACATTTTTATCTTCTGGAATAAATTCATAACTATGAACAAAATACATGTGAGAGTTATTTTCTATACTTTTAAAAATCTTACTTTCTTTAACTATATTGATTTGATTCCAACCAATGTGAGGAAGTTTATATTTTCCATTTTGATTATTTATTTTTAAAACTTTGCCAGAAATCCAACCTAAACCTTTTGTTTCTGTTTCTTCATAGCCTGTACTTGCAAACATCTGCAGTCCAACACATATTCCAAGTAGGGGTTTTTTATTATTAATTGCAAATTCATTAAGCGTATCGACTAAACCATTAATATTTTTTAGAGCATCTATACAGCTTTTAAAGGAGCCCTGTCCTGGCAAAACTAATTTATCACTAGATTTAATCTTACCTAAATCTGAAGTAACCTCTATACTTACTTTGCCTTTAGCTACTTCCTTAAAGGAATTTATTACAGAGCTAATATTCCCCGAATTATAATCAACAATTGTGACGTTCATTAAACTTATAAAGAACCTTTTGTAGAAGGAATTGTTTTTTTATTCCTTGGGTCCATCTCTAATGCAGCTCTTAATGATCTTGCTAGTCCTTTAAAACATGATTCAATTATGTGGTGGCTGTTATCACCATAAATATTTTCTACATGCAAAGTAATTCCTGCAGATTGTGAAAATGCTTGAAACCATTCTTTAAATAGTTCTGTATCCATTTCTCCAAGTTTTTCTACCTTTAGGTTTACCTTCCAAATTAAATAAGGTCTATTTGAAACATCAATTGCAACTCTAGTTAATGTTTCATCCATTGGTATCATTGCATGAGCATATCTTTTAATGCCAACAAATTTCTTAGAAGCTTTTTTCAAACATTCGCCTATAGCGATGCCTGTATCTTCTGTGGTATGGTGAAGATCAATATGTGTATCACCTTTTGCTTTAATATTCATATCCATAGAAGAATGTTTTGATAATTGCTCAAGCATATGATTTAAAAATCCTATTCCTGTATCAACTTTATACTTTCCTTTACCGTCGATATTTAAATCAACGTTAATACTGGTCTCTTTTGTCTTTCTTGTTATTTTTGCTTTACGCTTCATAATTTAAAAAAGGTATATATCTATTATTCAATTATGGCAATAATTGTGGTCTTGGTCTTGAACTATTGAATTTAATATCCATTTATAGGGTATGACAACAATAGTATTAGTTAGAAAAAATAATGACGTGATAGTGGCTGGAGACGGGCAAGTCAGTATGGGTAATACTGTAATTAAAAGCACAGCAAATAAAGTAAGAAAAATTGAGAAAAGAAATGTGATTGCAGGATTTGCTGGTTCAACAGCAGATGCTTTAACATTATTTGAAAGATTAGAATCTAAATTGGAAAAACATGCTGGAAATCTATCTAGAGCTGCTGTTGAGTTAGCAAAAGATTGGCGAACAGATAAATATCTTAGAAGGTTGGAAGCACTAATGGCTATAGCAGATAAAGAAAAAAGTTTTATAATTTCTGGAACTGGCGATGTTCTAGAACCTGAGGGAGATGTTATTGGAATTGGTTCTGGCGGAAATTATGCTTTGGCAGCTGCAAAAGTTTTAATGGATTCTGAATTATCTGCAGAAGAAGTTGCAAAAAAAGCAATAAAAGTTGCATCAGAAATTTGTGTTTTTACAAACAACAATTTGCAAATGGAAAAAATATAATGGAAAAATCAAACGTTACAAGTTTTGTGCCAAAAGAAAAAAAGGATGATCAGTCCAGTTTGACTACATCCTTATCTCCAAGAGAAATAGTTTCAGAGTTAGATAGATATGTAGTAGGACAAAATAATGCAAAAAAAGCTGTTGCTATCGCATTGAGAAATAGATGGAGAAGACAGGCATTAAAGGGCGACATGAAAGATGAAGTTCTTCCAAAAAATATATTAATGATAGGACCTACGGGGGTAGGTAAAACTGAAATATCAAGAAGATTGTCAAAATTAGCTGAAGCTCCATTTGTGAAAGTTGAAGCTACGAGATTTACAGAAGTTGGTTATGTGGGAAGAGATGTAGAACAAATAGTAAGAGATTTACTTGAAATTTCTATTTCAATGGAAAAAGTAAAAAAAAGAAAAGAAGTTCAGGCACAAGCTCAAAAACTAGCAGAAGAAAGAGTACTAGACACTTTGGTTGGTCCAAAAGCAAGTGTAGCAACAAGAGAAAGTTTTAGAAAAAGACTTAGAAGCGGAGATTTAGATGATAATGAGATTGAAATAGCTGTTAGTGAAAATAATCAAATGCCCTCTTTTGAAATACCTGGAATGCCCGGAGCAAATGTTGGTATGATTAATATTTCAGAAGTATTAGGTAAATCTATGGGGAATAAACCAAAAAAAAAGAAAATGTCAGTAAAAGAGTCTTATGAAATTTTAATGAATGAAGAGTCCGATAAATTAATTGAACAAGACAAAATTATAAAATCTGCAAAAAATTCTGCAGAGAATAATGGTATAGTTTTCTTAGATGAAATTGATAAAATTTCTGCGAGAACTGACAGAGTCGGTGGGGACGTATCTAGGGAAGGTGTACAAAGAGATTTATTGCCATTGATTGAGGGTACAACAGTTAGTACAAAATATGGAACTGTTAAAACTGATCATATTTTATTTATAGCATCTGGTGCATTCCAACTTGCAAAACCTTCCGATCTACTACCTGAACTTCAAGGAAGACTTCCAATCAGAGTAGAACTAGATCCATTAAATAGCGATGATTTTAAAAGAATTTTAAAGGAGCCAGACAACAGTTTAATAAAGCAATACAAAGCTTTATTAAAAACAGAAAATGTTGAATTAGAATTTACGGACGATGGTATTGATACAATTGCTTCAATAGCAAATGAAGTTAATTCTACAGTAGAAAATATAGGTGCAAGAAGACTTCATACTATCATTGAAAAAGTTTTAGATGAAATTAGTTTCACTGCTACTGACAGGTCAGGTGAGACGATAACAATTAACTCTGATTATATTAAAAAAAATATAGGTGAGTTAGCTAAAGATACAGATTTATCAAAGTTTATTCTTTAACTTCAAAAATAAAGAAAAATTACCTTTATTAACATCATTTACTTCTTCAAAATCTATAAATTTAATTTTTTTCATTAATTCTTCATTTTCGTTAATAAAATTAGGTACAGAATACTTTAATATACTTAGATCTATAGATTTATGAGGATCATTTTTATTATTTGACCTTGATCCTTTGCCAGTAATTACAATTAATTTTGAAATGTTATTTTCAAAACTCAGATGAATTAAATCATTCATTTTTTTATTTGCATCTTCTAAAGAATATCCATGTAAATCAATTGTTTTTTCTTTAAATGATTTTTTAAATTTTAATTCTCTGGAATCTTTATCTTCTACTTTATCTTTATTATCTAAAAAATTTTCCCAGTCTTTTTTATCTTTGTCTGTTAATTTTTTACTCAACTATGCCTGGGTTTCTACTAATTGCCAATTTGGGCTATTTGATCTTAAATCTCTAGAAAATTTCCAAGTATCAAATACTTTTTTAATTTTATCTGGGTCTCCCGATACTATTTTTTTATCTTTATCTCTTACGCAGGATATAATTTCACTTACAAAGTTAACAGAAACTTCTAAAATATTACTATTTTGTGAATGATCTTTTATATCTGCTGAATTAATTCCAACAAAAGTTGTTTCTGATAAAAGATTATTTTTCTCTCTGTCCTTTATTGCTTTCTCGAATTCTTCAAATATTTTTTGATTTAATAAATATTTTATTTCTTTTAAATTGCCAGAAGCAAAATTAGTTATAATACTTTCATAAGCAACTTTTGCCCCTTTTATAAATTCAATTTTTGCTTTTTCATCAAAAATATTACTTTCAATTTTTCTTTCTTTTTTTCTAACTTGCATATCTTTTTGAAAGCTTGAAGTAATATCGTCTTCATATCCTGTTTTTCTTCCCAATATTCCTCTTAATCTCAAAAAAATAAAACCAGCAATCATTGCTAAAAGTATAATATCAATGTATTCAAAACTATAATTCATAACTAAATAATATTTACTATGTTGCTAAATTTCAACTGGCAAATTACAATTCGAGACAAATGAACACAATAATTTTGTTGATAATAGCAGTTCCTTTAATTGAAATTTATTTATTTATTAAAATTGGTTCTCAAATTGGAGCATTTAATACAATTTCACTAATTTTAATTACGGCAGTGCTAGGAGTAATTTATGCAAGATATGAAGGATTTAACACTCTCAAATCAGGCATAAGGCAATTAATGAATAATGAGGTACCGATTTATGAAATAATTTCTGGTGCTGCATTAACATTTGCGGCTTTATTACTAATTCTCCCAGGATTTGCTACAGATTTTTTTGGAATATTAATTATTTTTCCGATAACTAGAAAAATTTTTTTAAAAAAATTTAAAAAAAAATATACAAAAAATAAAAAAAATCTTATAGATGGTGAATACGAAGATTTAGACAAAAAGAATTAAAATGGAAAAAAACTACGAAATTGTTTTAGAGTTTGTTAAAGATATTTCAAGTGAAACAAAAAATGCTGAAACATTTATATATGTAAAAGAAAATTTAAAAAGATATAATTTAAATATCGATATAAATTCTTTAGCACTTAAGAACCAATTAATTGAAGTAAATACGAAATTAACATTTGATGATAAAAGCGAAAATGAAAACAAATCTTTTTTTTTTATAAACTACGCTACTATTATTAAAATAAATAATATGGACGATAGAAAAGCCGTTGAAAAAATAATTTTATGTGATTTACAAAATGAAATTTATCCTCGAGTAGAAAAAGCTTTTTTAGATGTCCTAAAAGTATCTGGATTTAAAGAATTAGAAATAGAAACCAAAATTGATTTTGAAAAACTTTATAAGGAAAAATTTAATTAATAAAAATTTTTTTTATTTGAGGTTTTTAAATATTCTTTATGAAGTTTAATTTCACCTGCGTTAGGTCTTAGTATTTTTTTACTGTATTTTTTTTTTAAATTTATGTCATCATGATTTTTAACTTCAATTTTATTATTAAAATTAAACAATGGTTCTTTTTGATCTATTAGGTTTACATATACTTTTGTTAATAATTCACAGTCAATTAATGCAGTATGTTTTTTTCTTTTGGAATTATCAATCCTATATCTCTTGCAAAGAGCATCTAAACTAATACTGGAACCAGGATATTTCTCTCTAGCTATTTCTAAAGTATCAATAATATTTTCTTTTGATAATTTGGGTCTTCCCAATATGCTTAATTCATTGTTAATGTGTGATATATCAAATTCTGCGTTATGAATAATAATTTTTTTATCTTTAATAAATAAAAGAAACTCATCAACTATATCTTTAAATTTTTTCTTATCGGATAAAAATTCATTTGTGTAACCATGAACTTCAAGTGCTTTCTCAGAAACTTTCCTTTCTGGATTTAGGTAACAGTGGAATTTATTATTAGTGGGAATTTGGTTTTCTAGTTCTATACATCCAATTTCTACTATTCTATGACCATCAGAAACCGATAGTCCGGTTGTTTCTGTATCTAAAATAATCTCTTTCATTTATTCAAAATTTTTTTAAGAATTACTTTAACACTTTTTTTGGCTGTATTCTTTTTAAAATCATTTTTTATAATATAGTTTGATTTTTTTCTTTTTCCTTCTAATCCAAGTTGAAATTTATTAAGTTTTTTAAAAATATTTGCGTTATAATTTTTTCTTAATTTTAGTCTTTTAATTATTTGATTCTTTTTAGCCTCAACAAATATTAAAATATATTTATTTTTATTTAATTTGTTTTCAAGCAAAAGTGGAACATCTAAAATTATAATTTTTTTTTTAAAATTTTTTTTAATAAATTTATTCATTTTTTTTCTCACTAAGGGATGTACAATTTTATTTATTTTTAATAAATTTTTTCTGTTTGCTAAAAGTGCTTTTTTTAATTCACTTTTTTTAATGGGAAATGAATATATATATCCTGGAAGTTTTTTTCTTAGATTATAGAAACATTGTTTATCTGACTTATATATTTTGTTTACTTCTTTGTCTGCATTGAATACTGGATATCCAAATTGTCTAGATATGAAACTTTTACCAGAACCTATGTTCCCCAAAATTCCAATTTTTATCATTAATCTAAAAGTTTAATTGTTTCATCATCAATTTTTGGCATTATTTTATGCCATATAGTAAATGATTGATGAGCTTGATAAATAAACATCATTTTTCCATTCTCAACTTTATTACCTTTTTCCTCAGCTTTTTTCAAAAATTTAGTCTTTCTTGGATTATAAATTACATCATAAAAAAATTTACCACTTTTACCGTAACTATAATCTATTATAAAATCTTCATCACTTTTTAATCCAATGCTGGTAGCATTAATTATAACATCAAAGTCTATAGTCTCCCCCCATTTTATTGATTTTATATTTTTGAAAGTTTTTTTTAAAAATTCTACATTCTCTTGAGTTCGGTTACTCAATGTAATTTCAGACGTTCCAAGTTTTTCAAGCCCTAATATTATTGACGGCACAACTCCCCCCGCCCCTAGAATTAAAACTTTTTTATTTTTCATATCAAAATTTATATGTCTAAGACCTAATTCAAATCCAGCTATATCTGTATTATGACCTAAAATTTTATTACCCTCTTTGTAAATAGTATTTACGGACTGAGATGATTTTGCCTCAGAACTTAATTCATCAATAAAAGAAATAATATTTTTTTTAAAAGGGACTGTAACATTTAATCCACTTATTTTTTCATTTTTTAAATCAGATATTATATTTGCTAGTTGTTCTAACTTTAATTCTTTTTTTTCATATATTGCTTTAATATTTGTTTTTGAAAACCAATAATTATGTAGTTTTGGTGATAAAGAATGATTAATCGGGTTTCCTATGACTAAAAATTTTTTCATTTTAATGTAACTAAATATTCTTTTATTTTTTTTATTGGTAAACCCATAATCGTATCTTCATCTCCCTCAATTTTAGAAAATAATGTTTTGCCTAAACCTTCAATTTGATAAACATTATAAGCATATAGGTCTTTATCTTTTATTTGTTTTAAATAATTTTCTAAATCTTTTTCTCTCATATTTTTCATAGTTAAAACTGCTTTATCGGTATAATTCCATATCATCATACCATCTCTTGATATACAGACTGAGCTAATCAAATAGTGTTTTTTTCCGTTAAGTTTTTTTAGTATATCAAAAGCTTCATCTCTATTTTGAGGTTTAGATATTATTTCTCCATTCAAATCAATAACACTATCTGCTCCTAGGACAATCTCATTAGGTTTTTTTTGACTTATTTTATTCGCTTTTAGTTCTGCCAAATTTTTCGAAATTATCTCAGGATTTGCACCATTTTTTAAAAGACTTTTTTTAACAGCATCTTCATCTACATTAGAGGCACATACTTCAGAGTTGATATTATTTTTATCTAGTATTTGTTTTCTTACTTTGCTTTTCGAAGCAAGAATAATATTTTTAAACATTCTTTTTAGTTATTTCGTAAATTTTTATAATAGATGCAGCTGTTTCTTCAACTGATTTTCTAGTAACATCAATTATAGGCCAATTAAATTTTTTGAATGTTTTTTTTGCATATTCCAACTCTTTGGTAATGTCTTCCAAATTTGTATAATCATTTTTTTCTTTTTCATTAAGACTATTCATTCTATTTTTTCTCAAATCAAATAATCTTTTAGGGTCTGTTGTTAATCCAATTGCACAAATACTAGAAGGGTTTTTTCTTAAGAAAATTGGAATTGAGTTTTCATTTACTATTGGAATATTTGAAGTTTTGTAACCACGATTTGCAAGATAAATTGACGTGGGCGTTTTACTTGTTCTGCTTACTCCTAACAAAATAATATCTGACTTTGAAATTTCATTAGAAAAATTTCCATCATCATGCTTCATTGAAAATTGAATTGCTTCTATTCTATCATAATATTCTTCATCTAATACATGTTGGCCCTTTGGGACATGTAAAGCTTTTTGATGTAATGTTTTGGAAAAATTAATTATTAAATCTCCTAAAACACTAAAACAAGGAATATTTTTTTTTTTACTTTCTTCCGCTAAAAATTTAGCTAACTTAGTATCAACGATTGTATAGAGAACAATAGAATTCCCCTTTTTAGCTTTTTCTAAAATTTGGGAAACTTGATTTCCTGTTCTAGTAAAAGAAAACTGATTAATGTTGTATTTAAAGTCTTTAAACTGTGCTTTAAGAGCCATAAATATTCTATCAAGAGTTTCTCCTGTAGAATCGGATATTAAGTAAACTTGGTAGGTATTTTTCATGTATAAAACGTTTATAACTTATTGATAAATTTACTAAATATAATTGATCTAAAATTCTTCATATTTTTTTACAAAAAAACCACATTTAATCAACAATTTTAAACATGTTGATAAATTTTATTAAATTAAACATGAATTGTAAATAAGATGTCAAAAAGAGTTATTTTAAATATTAATATAACATTTATATTGTTTACAAAAAGTTAGTAACTTGTTGATAATTAATAATTTACATAACTCACATGATAATAAATAACTAATAAAGATAGATATATATATTAATTAATTATGAAGCTTATTACTGAATGTATTAGAAATAAAACTACTAATATAAATCCTGTTTGGTTAATGAGACAGGCAGGAAGGTATTTACCAGAGTTTAGGGAGATAAGATTAAAAAATCAAGATTTTATAAAATTATGCCTTAATGAAAGTTTATCATCTGAAATTACTTTACAACCAATTAAAAGATTTGATTTTGATGCAGCTATTATTTTTTCTGATATCTTAATGCTTCCCTATGGATTGGGACAAAAAGTTGAGTTTAAAAAAAACTTTGGACCTTTGCTTGGTGATTTGGATTTACCAAGATTATCTCAAGTTGATGAAAATACTTTTGTTAAAAAGTTATTACCCGTTTATGATGCAATAAAGAATGTAAAACAGAACTCACTTTCCAAGAATAAAGATGTTATTGGATTTGTAGGAGCCCCGTGGACTTTGCTAGTATACATGCTTAATAAACAGTCTCCCAAGAAACAGTTAAATAATGAAATTTTAAAAGATAAAAAAAAAGTTAAGGATTTATTTAATTTAATCGATATTTTTTTAAAGATTCATATTAAAAAACAAATTGAAAGTGGAGCTTCTGTAATACAAATATTTGATAGTTGGGCTGGTTTAGTTGATCATAATGATATTGATAATTATATATATGAGCCCACTATTAAATTAGTGGATTACGTTAAGACACTTAATACACCAGTTATATGTTTCCCAAGAAACATAAATGATTATAAAAATTATGTAGATCTAATAAAGCCAGATGTAATAAATATTGATTACAATGTTGACCCTGTAAAAATTAAAAATCAACTGGATATAGTTGTTCAAGGTGGGATGGATCCAAAAATTTTGCTTAAAGACAAAGACGAATTAAAAAAAGAAGTTTTAAAATTTTTGAATCTATTTAAAGATCATCCTTATATATTCAATTTAGGCCATGGTGTTCTACCAGAAACAAACCCCGATTCAGTAGATTACATGGTTAAATTAATTAGAGATTTTAAATGAAAGATCATCCAAAAGTAAATTATGGAAAAACTGGAGTATTGATAATTAATCTTGGTACACCAGACTCAACAAGTTGGTTTGATATAAGAAAATATTTAAAAGAATTTTTGTCAGATAATAGAGTGATAGAAGTTAATCCTATTGTTTGGCAAATCATATTAAATCTATTTATATTAACCTTTAGACCCTCAAAAACTGCAAAAGCATATAAAGAAATATGGATGAAAAGTGAAAATATGTCTCCACTAAGATATTATACACAAATGCAAGCAAAAAAAATAACAAATGAAATATCTAGCAATGATGTAATAGTTGATTATGCAATGAGATATGGAAATCCAAGTATCAAAAATAAAATGAATGATCTTCAAAAACAAGGATGTGAAAATATAATAATTTTACCTCTTTATCCTCAATATGCAGCACCAACAACTGCTACAGTATGTGATGAAGTTTATAGAAATTTAATTAAAATGAGGTGGCAACCCAGTATTCAGATAATACCACACTACGAGTCTGAACCTTTATACATAAGTGCATTAATCAAAAGTATTGAAAAAAAAATTAGTGAAATAAACTGGACTCCAGACTTGATTATTGCATCTTATCATGGAATTCCAAAAAAATATTTTGAAAAAGGCGATCCATACCAATGCTATTGCCAAAAAACATCACGTTTAGTAAGTGAAAAATTTAAAAACATACCAATTCAAACTACATTTCAATCACGTTTTGGTCCTCAAGAATGGTTAAAACCTTATACAGACAAAACTTTTGAAAATTTACCCAAAGAAGGGAAAAAAAACATTTTAGTTATTTGTCCTGGATTTGCATCAGATTGTGTTGAAACTTTAGAGGAAATAGCAATTCAAGGAAAAGATATTTTTTTAAAATCAGGAGGAAAAAACTTTGAAACTATTCCTTGTCTTAATGATAACGATGATCATATAAGTTTATTAAAAACATTAATAAACAGATATATTATAAAAAAATGAACATATATTTAACTCTTAAATCTTTACATTTAATTGCAGTTATTTCTTGGATGGCTGGTTTGTTATACCTACCAAGAATATTTGTTTACCATGAAGAAAATAAAGAAAATTTAAAAACATCTGAAACTTTTAAGGTGATGGAAAGAAAATTATATTTTTATATAATGATGCCAGCAATGACTTTATCTTGGATTTTGGGACTTTTACTTATTGGAAACATTGGTTTTGATCAACTATCTAATATTTGGCTTCAAATAAAGTTAATACTCGTCATTATTTTAACTGGGTATCATTTTTTTTTAGGCAACTGTGTTAAAAAATTTAATAATAATTCAAACACCTTATCTTCAAGATTTTATAGAATTTTCAATGAAGTGCCTACTATTTTACTTATTTTGATAGTTTTTATTGTTGTTTTTAAGCCAATCTAGGGTTGAAATTTTAAAATCTATATATATATTTACTTCATCTAACATTAAAATCCCAAAACATGAATATACAAGAATTAAAAAAACAAACCTCAGAGCATTTAATTGCAGAAGCTGAAAAATTAGGAATTGAGAACGCAAGCACCTTAAGAAAACAAGAAATATTATTTGCAATACTTAAGAAATTTGCTGAAAAAGGTGAAGAGATTACAGGGGGTGGAGTCTTGCAATTGCTTCAAGATGGATTCGGTTTTTTGAGAGCGATGGAGTCAAATTATTTACCTGGACCAGATGATATTTATATAAGCCCCAGCCAAATTAGAAGATTCGGATTAAGGACTGGAGATACAGTTGAAGGACCTGTAAGAGCTCCAAAAGAAGGGGAAAGATATTTTGCTCTATTACAAGTAAGTAAAATAAATTTTGAAGATCCAGATAAATCTAAACATAAAATAGCATTTGATAACTTGACTCCACTGTATCCAGATAGTCAGTTAAAAATGGAAGTTGAATCAAACAAGGTAGAGAAGAAAACAGACCTAACACCAAGGTTAATTGACTTAGTTAGTCCAATAGGTAAAGGCCAAAGGTCTCTTATAATTTCGCCACCTAAAGCTGGTAAAACAATGATACTTCAGAGTATTGCTAATTCTATTACAGCAAATCATCCAGAATGTTATTTGATGGTCTTGCTAATTGACGAAAGGCCAGAAGAAGTAACAGATATGCAAAGAACAGTTAAAGGTGAGGTAATTAGTTCAACTTTTGATGAACCTGCCCAAAGGCATGTAGCAGTGGCAGAAATGGTTATTGAAAAAGCAAAAAGATTAACAGAACATAAAAAAGATGTGGTTATTTTATTAGACTCTATTACTAGATTAGGCAGAGCTTACAATGCTGTAGTACCGAGCTCTGGAAAAGTATTAACTGGAGGTGTTGATGCTAACGCCTTACAAAGACCAAAAAGATTTTTTGGTGCGGCTAGAAATATTGAAGAAGGAGGATCGTTAACTATTATTTCTACTGCTCTTATTGATACTGGAAGTAGAATGGATGAAGTTATTTTTGAAGAGTTTAAAGGTACAGGAAATAGTGAATTAATTCTTGATAGGAAAATATCAGAAAAAAGAATTTATCCTGCAATAGATATAACTAAATCAGGGACTAGAAGAGAAGAACTTATTTTTGATAAAAACGATCTAGGTAAAATGAATGTACTTAGAAGAATAATTGCTCCAATGGGGAGCATGGACGCTATAGATTTCATAAATTCTAAGCTAAAGAATACAAAAAATAACGCAGATTTTTTCACTTCAATGAATAAACCTGGTTAAGGACTAGTAATATAGTCAATAAATACCTAAATTAACATCAAACTTAATATGGATTTAAATAATAAAATTGATGATTTAATTAATAAACTAAACAAAAAAAATTTTTTCGAAGTTATAAAAGAAGGAAATATATTAATAGATAAATTTCCAAATTTATTTATTTTTTATAATATTGTTGGACTTGCCCATCAAAATATTAAAAATTTTGAGGAGTCTGAAAAATTTTTCCTAAAAGCCATAGAAATGGATCCAAAAGAAGTTTCACCAAAAAATAATCTTGCTAATACTTATTTGTCGTTGGGAAAACTAAATGAGTCAGAAAAGTTATTTAAGGAAATACTAGATCAGCACGGTAATATATCTGTGGTATTAGCAAATTATGCACGTTTAAAAAGAAAAGTTAATGACTTCAATAAATCAGTATATTTATTAGAAGAAGCTTTAAAAATAGATAATGATAATTCAGGTTTCCTAGAAGATTTAGCAAACTGTTATCAAAGCCAGGGAAATTTTGAAAAGTCAAAAATAATTTGTACTAATATCTTGGAAAAAAATCCAAATAATATTGCTGCTCATATTATTTTAAGTAAACAGACTAACTATAATAATGATGACAATAACTTAAAAGAGATGATCGATAATGAAAGTAA
>CACISU010000014.1 GCA_902589345.1 uncultured Pelagibacteraceae bacterium
AGATGGAGTAAAATCATCAGATTTTATTATTATATGTGATTTACAACAATTAGATGAGAATGGAAATTCACAGCTTGATAAGAATAATACATGTAAACTAAAGCCTGAAAAACCTGCTTATTTGGTAAAATGGACTAGATTTGGTACTGTAACTAAGTATAAATGGAGTGGAAGTGCTTGGAACTTACAATAAAAAATTTTTAGAAAAAGGAATGACGCTTATAGAAGCTTTGGTGTCAACCGCAATTGTTGCTATAGGCTTTATTGCAATATTCCAAATGGTTAGTTATTCAGTGCAGGCGGTAGATGTCTCAAATGAAAGAACAAAAACTGGGTATTTAACAAGTATGGTAGCTGAGGATTTGCTTGCAGATAGATATGCTGACTTTTCAGGAAAAAAACTTTATGAACATATGGTAGCTAATAGGCCTACAACAGGAGACAAAAATTCTTGGGAAATGGCATCTTGTACTGATGGCTCTGCGGCGGGGACTACTGCCAGCAACGTGCTTGCAGAAAAAATAAATAAATGGGATAAAAGATTTTCAACTAGAAGAATTAAGTGTGATACTTCAAATCCAGGAAAAAAATCATTAAAAGTTTTTGATATTTGTAGTGCAGTAACTTGTGAGTATGTAAATAGTGATATTCACGATAAATTATATTTTGGTAAAATGAAAGTTACTATTAAATCGAGTGGAACTGACAGTATGGGAAATCCAAGAAAGAAAACTAAGTTTCTTTATTTTCAAATTTACTGATGAAAAAAAAAATTAATTATATATTAGGAGTAACATTAGTTGAAATATTAATAGGAATAGTAATCTCAACAGTAATGATGGCTGCAATGTTTACTTCTTATAATATCGTTAATAGCACATACTCACAAGTAACTGATACAGCTAAAATAAGTCGAGCTGGAAGAGATACAGTAGGAATGATTATGAGAGATGTCCGTATGGCTGGATATAAATATTTTGGGGATAATATAGAAACAAATCCTGCTGAACATATTCCAATAAAAATTACAAAGCATAGCCTTTCTAATCCATGCGATACTTTAGAAGTCGTATATGGTGGTTATAAATCAGATGGAAATGATCCACCAACTTTTACGTATACTAGATATAAAGTAACTTATAAATGCATTGAAGATGATCGTGTAGATAAAGAAGATCCTGACGGAAAAACTTTGTATGAAACGTATAAACTTAAAAAATTACAAAAAGCAAAACACATATGGACTGGTAGTGGCTGGGGAAACGATCCAGATAATGATGGAAATAATGAAACCTATGATTTTGCAACTTTAGTAGAATATGTTGAAGATTTAATTTTTATTCCAATTGATGAAGATGGTAAGATCATTAATCCACCTCCTACTAATACAGTAAATTCAGATAAAATATATTCTATAAAAATAGTAGACATTTTATTTGCTGTAAGATCAAAAAATGCATTTTACAGAAAAGATGATAACAGATCAAAAAATGCTTTAACTGAAGATGCTAGAGCAATAGGAAAAAATAGGAGGGATAAATTTTTGAGGGATACAATTTTAGTATCAGCTCATGCAAGAAATCTTGGATTACAATGAAAAATAATAATGAAAAAGGATTTGCTTTAGTTTTATCTTTAGTACTAATGGTTGTAATGTCATTAATGGGTGGAGCATTAATTATCGTTTCTTCAGGTGATCATTCAGCCAATAATGAAAGTGATAATTATCAACAAACCTTTTATGTGGCAGAAACAGCTTTGCTTGAAGGAGAAAGATATGTGCTTAACGAATATTTAGGTCCATATAAATCTGATGGAACTAGGGATACTTCTAAAAGACACTTGCCAGCAAATCAAACAACAAAATTCACTGGGACAATGACTTTAAATAATTATGCCCTATCTGATACGTTTACAATTAAATATGGAAAATCTAATTCTAATTCCTATAGCATGGTAAGCAATGGAGACATCTGCTTAAGTAGTTTTCAAGATATTTACAAACCAAATTTTAAAGTAATTGCAGACTCTGCTAATATCGCAGGGGCTGTAAGTAACAATTTTGGAGTATTGCTGGCGAAAAGCCTTACTGCTAATGGAACCGCTGAAGAAAAAAATGATGCTGAGAAGTTAAAATTTTATTACTATGAATTCTTTGTATCTAGGATTGGAGCTGCTCCCTTTAGAGGATCTGGATCTAGTATTAAAAAATCAGCATCTGACACTGGAAACGATGGTATGGCTTATAGAATATATGGCTGTGGTATTAGAAATGGAGTAGGATTAGAGCCAATGGTTGTTCCTTTAGAGAGTGTAATGGTATTACCCAAATAGATGTTCAAAATATGTAATTCAAGTTTTAAAAATTGAGTAATTATTGTTATAATTAATTAAATGAAAAAAATTTTCACTTTTTTTGCAATATTCTTTATATCTATTTCTTCTGCTTATGCAGCATGCGATTTTATTATTGATATTGGAGATAAAAAAACGAAATTTGTTGAAAGATTTGCAGAGCCATTTCCTCAATTTGAGGGTCTATTTATGTTACCTGTTCCATCTCCAGAGATATGTCCCAACGATAATTTAGATCAAGACATAGCTGTCGAGTATATTTTTTTAGGTGAAAACCTTGCATCAATAAGAATGCTAGTATTCAATGATGAAAATAATTCTATAAGTAACAATTTATTGCTTATGAATTATGCAAAAAAAAATTTTGGAGATTTTGATACTGGTGAAAATCCACTTATTTATAATAACTTTCAATCTTGGGAAATAGGTGGAAAAATAATAGTTTATAAAAGATTAGCAGATCCTGAGGGTTTTATAGAAGAAGAGATTTATATTTCAAATGATGAATACGATTATAAACTTGGAAAATTTTATAATCAACTTGAAGAAGTTGAAGATGGTAAACCGGAAGAACAAACAGAATGAAAATTAAAATATATTTAATTAATATATTGTTATTTATTAGCTTTTTATCAGGTAATGCATTTTCAAAAGCTTTACCTCCGGGATCTGGTATTGGAGATGTTCCAGCTAATGTATTAATTCTTTTAGATAGATCTGGAAGTATGTCCGCAAGAATGGTGAGTGGAGCTGGTGTTTACTACCCTGCTGCGACAGCAATTGACTCTAATGGGGATGTATTTGTTATGCAAGCAGGATCAAGGGGAATTAAAAAATTTACTTACGATACATTGTTAGTAGATAGAAACTTTGCAAGTTCTGGAAGTTTTAGAGGTGTAACAACTGGAAGTAGGGTTTGTAATATAAGATATGGATTGGGGTTTGCCATACATAGTGGGAATTTATACATTGCTGATTTTTATAATCATAAGGTTTATCAAATTAATATATCTACAGGAGCATGTGAATGGAAAAAAGATAATATAATGTATCCTAGGCAAGTAGCATTTAATGGAAACATTATGTATATAAATCATAGTGGTGGTCTTTTTGTTCGAAATGTATCTACTAATTCAGACCTTACTTGTTCTGCTAGTGTTGGAAGTGGATCAGATAGTATTAGCAGATCCTATGCAATGACGGTGGATAGCTCGGGAAGCAATCTTTATTTTCACACTATGAGAAGGTTAAATAGGCATGCAATTACAGGTGATTGTCCTTCAACAAGTAGAACCAGTTCGGTTTATCGGAGAAATTGGAGATACTCATATGGAATTGTAGCCCATCCAACAGATGACTCCATTATATATGGTACAAGTTTATACGAACATAAAATTTTTAAATATACAATGAATGCAGGAAGAACTAGCTTCAGTAGCACTAGTTCAAAAGGAACTAGGAGAAATAAATCATCTACAGCTTCCAATACATACATTTACTATCCTTATGGTTTAAGTGTAGATTCAACGAACAGCAGAATTGCTATGGCCGATAGAAGCAAAAGCTCTGTTCAATTCTTTGATTTAAATTTGGGATGGATTAAAGAATTAGGAGGAAGTCTTGGAACAAGAATGACGGGTGCACATGAAGCAATTCAAGCTATTGTATCAGATCCTTCATTAAAAGCTGGAGTAAATTTTGGTTTTGGTTGGTGGTCTTCTCAATGGAGAGGTGGAACAACTTGGTTCAAAAATTGGAACCATGGAAAAGATCAGGCAAGACCTTGTACTACAAATAATTGTTTAAAAGTTCAAGTTAATGAACAAGGAGCAGATAAAACTCATAGGTTTGTAAAAAGTGTAAGTCCAAGCGGTGGAACAGATGCTGCTATATGGTCTAGAATGGCAAAACAATATTATCTAAGCACAAATCATTCACCAGTAGACAAATCTTCAAAATGCCAAAATAGTTATGTTATGGTCATTGGTGATGGTCAGTGGCAAAATCATAAAACAGCTTTAAGTATTGCAGCCAATCTAAATAATACTCATAAAATTAAGACATTTACAGTAGCTTATGGTGGAGGTATTGGAGGTAGTGGAATAACTAACTTCAGAAATGTTGCAATAGCTGGTGGGACAAATGATGTAATTATTGCTGACACAACAGCTTCTCTAAAATCACAATTAAAAGCTGCTATCTCCCAAATTATTGCAGCAAAACTTTCATTTACTGCACCTGCTATTTCTGCAACAGTTAGTGAAGGTGGAGATTTATTTCAAGCACAATTTGATTATCAACAAAATAAAGAATGGGAAGGAACTTTAACAAGAACGGCAATAGATAAAAAAGGTAATATTGATACAAACGACACCTGGAGTGCTTCAGACATGATGCCTCCTCCTAACAGCAGAAACATTTGGACTGTACTTGATACCACTGATTATAAACCTGGTTATAATAACTTTGTTGAAGGTAATTGGAATGAAATAAATGGAATGTTTGAAAGATTAGGAAATGAAGTCGCTAGTTATCATAGTGCGACTGATGCCGATCATCCAGCCAATACTACAAGATGTGCAACTAAAGCAGCAGGTGTCGCGGATGGCACTGATGATGATATAAAAGGACTAATTAATTTTGTAAGAGGAAAAGATTATTTTGACTACGACGCAGATTGTAATTTAACAGAAACAAGATCAAAACGACTTGGAGATATTTATCATTCTGAAATGGTTATTGTTGGTCCGCCAGCTGCAGAAACTGCTTATACCGGAACTAATCAAGAAGCATATTGGAGATCAATCAAAGGTTACAATGCCTGGGCAAAATCCTCAAATGTTGCAAGTAGAGAAAAAGTTATTTATGTCGGCGCCAATGATGGAATGCTCCATGCATTTAAAGTAAAAGATGGAGTTGAGTTATGGGGTTTCATTCCTCCATTCGTAGGAGCCCAAATGCCTACTATGCTAAATGCAAATTTAAATAGAACTAAAACTTTAGGTGGTGGTGGATCCAATGCCATATATGGAGTTGACGGTTCACCAGTTGTTCATGACATGTATTTTAAAAAGCCAGGAACAAATAGTAAAGGTTGGTACACTATATTAATGGTACCTTATGGAAGAGGTGGAGCAGGATTCTCTGTATTAGATGTAACTAATCCACTCAAACCAGAACATTTATACTCAATATTTAATGACTACATATTGAAGACTGTGCACTTCGTAGATCATGAAGGAAACTTTGAAAGCTGGGATTATATAGCAACTCATTATCCTTTAGCTTCTTTTATTGAATCTGTTAGAGCTAAAGACAACGCAGAAGATGCAAACAATGCTAAAACGTGTAACGATTCAGGAACTACACAATGTTATAAATCAAAAACATGGACTTTTCCTGTTAGAGATATTTCGCAAAGTGATATAATTGTAACCATAGACCAGCAACCTTATACAGGTTTTAAAGTTACTAAAACTTCTGGAGGAGACACTCAAATAGAGTTTGATAAAGAGATAACTTATTATGGTTATGATCCTCAATCTGATGTTTTAGGTAGCACAGGTCTATCTGTAGAAATCAAATCTAGTGCAAAAGCAACTGGCTTACTTACTAAACCAGAATATGACTACAGTAAACTTGGTGATACTTGGTCATCACCTAGAATTATGAGATTGCCTAACTTGGGAAGAGGAGACCAAAATATAGAAGATGATATTTATGTTGCTGTTATGGGAGGAGGATATGGCGCTATTGCAGCTGGTGTAGGATCAAATCTTACAATTGTAAATTTAGAGGATAAAGGAAAAGTTCAAAAAGTTATTGATATTCCTGACCAAACTTTCCCAATAAATAATTTTATCACGAACTCAGTACCAGGCTCACCCGTAGTTATTACGCCTGATACATCAAGAGGATTAAATTTTAGAGGAGCTTTGGTTTATACAAGTGATTTGGAAGGTAAAATTACTAAATTTAATTTGACTAATATGACTCATGAAGGGGGATTTAGTGGCGGCAAAGAAATAAACCTTTACGATAAAACAATAATATTTCGCTCAGGATCTAATAATGTTAATCAAAGATATATGTTCCATTCGATGGATGCAACTATAGGTCAGACGACAAATTCTCTTTGGTTATATGCTGGAACGGGAAATTATGAACGAATTGCAGATAAATCGGCAGGAGTACAAAACTTACTACTTGGTATTAACGATCCTATTTACCCTAATTTTAAAAATGTACCTATAGGAAGAATTCATGATTTAGTTATGTGTTCAAATACAACAAATGACGCTACAGGCGCTAAATGTCCTAATATACCTGGGCAGAAAGGTTGGTATATTGAATTAGATCATTTCAAAAAGGTTACTGCAGAGCCAACTGTATCAAGTGGGTTGGTATATTTTCCAATTTATAAACCAACTACCTCTGTTAACAAATGTAGTTTAGGAGAGGCATTTATATGTGGCGTAGATGATGAATGTGGAACAAATGTATCTTCAAGATTAGGACCAAATACAAAGAACATACATTCCAATGAAAAATGTAAATATGTTGGCCAAGGAGTGCTTTCTAGAATTGTAACTTTCGCAGGCAAATTATTTGCAAACATTGCCGGTGAGTCGACTCAAGATAAGAAAGATTTAGTTCAATTAGAAGGTGCGTCTGGAGATATTTCTACTTATAGAAATTCATGGAGATCTAATTATTAAAAATATTATTTAAGAAATAGGATTAGTATTTTTTGTGTAAACTTAAATTTGCTAAGTAGTCACCTTTTTTTGATTGAGATAAATAATTTTCATAATCTAATTTTAGATCATATCCATTTACATTTTTTGATATATTAAAACCAGTCTTTGTACTTTCATTATTTTTTAGATCAAAAGCAAATTTAGTTCCATCAATTGGAACATATCCTAGCGATAAATAAAATTCATTAGTATGTCCTATGTCATCTGCTTTAAATCTTTCAATATTTGCAACAATGGACCATCCTGATATTGAAGTTATATCAAAACCATAACCTATTCTGTAATTGCGATCAGCTTTATTATCTACTTTATAATCATAAACTGTACTTTGGTTATTTGCATAATAAACTGTAGCATCAGAAGATGGGCTAAAATTAGCTATATATTCTAAACGCCCATGATGATTGATTATTTTTTCATCATTACGCTTAACTTTTTTATCTAAAAGTACTCCAATGGTGGCTACTCCAGTTATAACCTCTTGTTTTTTAAAAATTAGTTCATCTGTTAAACTGTCAGCTGTTGCTTTTTCTCTAAAAGCTGCAAGCTCGGTGTATCCTAGGTCAATTTTAATTCCAGGATTAAAATTTAATTCTTCGTCAACTAGTCTTTTTCCTAAATTAATTGATCCAAATATTTGTTTTCCCCTCCTCTTTCCATGCAGTCTATTTCCAAAAGTTACTCTTTTGTGATCAATATCTAAAAAGCCTATACCTATAATTCCATCAGTAAATACTTGATTATCTCTTAGCTTTGTTCCATACAAAGAAAAGCTGTAAGAATTTGTGTCTAATTTAGTTCCATAAGATCCAATACCAACATTATCATTATTATATTGGAAAACATAACCATGCATAGTATCTGGATCATCATCTTTTATTTTGTCAGAACCTATGGAAATGCCATAACTATGAATATCTTTTGAAGCTGAATTTATTGCACTTCTTTTACCCAAGGTCACTCTACCCTCGCTCCACTTAAACCAATCTTCCTCGTTTAAATTTCCTCTATTATCACTTTTATAACTTGCAAGTCCTTTTGCTAAATTTGATACAATTTCATTTGAAAAATCAACTTCCGCATTTAGGTTCGTTAAATTATCTTTATTTTTATGTCTTCTAAGCCACTCAATTCGATGAAAAATTGAATTTGTATTATGTCTTATAATTCGATTTGAAAGTTCTACATTAGCCTGAATAATTGCCTTAACATCATCATTGTTTGTTGGATCATTACAAGTAATTGTACCAGCACAAGCTACACTATATTCATAAACAACATTTGTTCCTGCGCCACTGTCAGCAGTATCTCCAGTTACATATAATTTTGTAAAATTAGCTGTAAATTTAAATCCTCGCATCTCACCTGTTTGTGAGCTAATTGAATAACTAGTTTCATGTGTGATTGTGCTTATATCCCATGCAGTAGGCAGTTTATATTTATTAATATCGTCTCCCCCATTTCCACCTAAATACATAAAGGTTCCATCTGAACTAAATTGTATATTTCTTAAATTATTTTCTTCACCTGTAAAAGAATTTGACTCTACTTTATTAGTTGCGCTTGATATGTTCCATGGTGTTGATAAATCAAATTGTTTGACTTTTCCATAATCTCGTTGAGCGATATACACACGAGTACCATCAGATTTAAAAGCTATAGCTCTTATTTGAACGTCATCAGAAATACTAAAGCTAGTATCATATGATAAAGTTTGAGTATCCCAAGCAGTGGTAAGATTAAACTGTTCTATACCAACTGAACCTGACTTACTTTGAATTACATACATGACTTTTCCATCAGGTTTAAATTCTATTGCATGGGGCTTATCCATAGCAGCCCCTCCAGACACCAAAAGGTTAGTTTCAGAAGTTTTAGTTGCGGTACTAATATCAAAAGGGACATTTAATGAATATTCAATGACTGTAGGAGTTGTATTGTCAGAAGTAACATACATTCTTGAACCATCAGGCTTAAAAGTTACTCCTCTAAGATGTACAGTATCTGATGAAATATCTTTAGATTGTTTAAAGGTAATAAATCCAAACGAATTTGTTGAAAGTAAAAAAAACAATAAAATAGTTAAGTAAATTTTTCTCATAGCATTAACATTAATTTTTGCTTCGATACAAAAAATAATATTGATGCCAAAATTATATACGGACCAAATGGTATTTGTGAAGTTAATTTTTTTGATTTTTTAATTAAATCTGGAGCAACCCAAAGTAGTGCTAAAACTGAAGAAAGAAATAATACAAATGGTATTGAAATCCAGCCAAACCAAAAGCCAACTACAGCTAAAAGTTTTGCATCCCCAAGTCCCATGCCCTCTTTTTTTCTAAGTTGTTTATAAAAATATATAATTGACCAAATAACACCGTAGCCAAATAAACCTCCAATTAATGAATTGATGTAGTTTGGAAATAAAGAAGGTAAATTTGGATCAAAAGATTTTAGAAATCCTACAATCATCATTGGAAATGTAAGAACATTTGGAATGATAAAATGTTCAAAATCAATAAAAAAAATTATTAAAAAAGAAATACTTAACATCATAAGTAAGACAGTTATTACAGAGACTCCAAAAAAATAATAAATTGTTATAAATGAAACTATATTTATTGCCTCAACAATAACATACTGAATTGAAATAGATTTTTTACATTTTCGGCATTTTCCACCTAATAAAAAAAATGAAATAATTGGAATATTATCATACCAAACAATTTTTTTTTTACATTTAGGACAATATGATCTTCCTGAAACTACTCCTTTTTCTTTTGGTAATCGAAAAATACATACATTTGCAAAACTGCCCCAAAGTGCTCCAAGAATTATTACTAAAGCTATATCCACTATTTTGTTATTATATTTTTATATTTGAGGTAACGTGTATTAATCCATCAATTAAGAATTGGACTATCAACACGGCATCTTGAAGATGTATATATAAATTTGGTGTGTTAATTAAAATCTCCATTGTTTAATTTTTATCAAAATAAGCTTAAAATACTAGAAATAAATGTTTCTATTTAAAACAAAAAAAGACGAAAATAAAAAGGAAGAAAGTTCTAAAATAAACGTAGATTTAGAAATTATTACAAAAATGAATCAGGAGTTCGCTGTATCTCTTGATCTAAATGAAACTTTAAAAACTGCTCTTCAAGTAATTATTGCAAGAATTAATGCACAAGCTGCAAATATTTTTTTAATAAATGAAAAAAAGAAAAAGTTTCAATGTATTGCATCCCTTCATCAAGATTACTTAGATGAGTATGAGCTTGATTTAAAAGATGGAGTTATGGGTAAAGCAGTTGAGCAAAAAAAATGTATCAGAGTTGGAAATGTTAAAAAAGATGTAAGAGAAATTGCAGAATTTTATTTTGATTTAGATAATAAAACAAACTTTACAACTTATTCAGTTTTATGTTCTCCCTTAATTGCTGCTAATGAATGTATTGGAGTAATTCATTGTTTAAATAAAAAAACAAATGATAAATTGTTTATTGAAGATGACAGAAAGCTTTTAGAGACTCTTTCTGCTCCTGCTGCCCTTGCAATAAGAAATGCAAAAATGGCACAGGAAATGATTGAAAAAAATAAAATTCAAAAAGAAGTAGAGATTGTAGGAGAAATTCAAAAATCTCTTTTATCACAAAATAAGAAAGAACCTTTTCCAGTTGCAGGAATTAATATTCCAGCAAAAGTAGTTTCGGGAGATTTTTATAATTTTTCAGATTTAGGAGATGGAAAATATGGTTTTGGTGTAGCAGATGTGTCGGGTAAAGGAATTAAGTCATCATTGTTAATGTCTAAAGCTTCGAGTCTTTATAGGTGTTTAAGCAAAACAGATTTTTCTGCATCTAATTTATTAATTCAATTAAATAATGAAATTTGTGAAACAATTTCTAGAGGTATGTTTGTTACAATGTTAATTGGAATTTATGATAGTAATAAGAAAGAATTATTACTTGCTAATGCAGGTCATGAACCTCCAATTATTTATTCGAAAGATGGTTCATTTTCAAATTATACCGAAGCAGGTCCTCCTTTAGGAATTATGCCTAATACAAAATATACAGAACACAAAATTACTTTCGAAGATAGTTCTATGTATATTTTTACAGATGGAATTACAGAAATTAAAAGTCCTAAAGGAGATATGTTGGGATCAGAAGGATTTCAAAATTATATAAAAAAATATCAATCAACTCCAAATAACGAGAGATTAAAAACAATTATCGATGAAATTTTAAAAGAAGGACATGTTCAAAAAGATGATTTAACAATTGTTGTTGTGGACAGTAAATAAATATTAATTTCATTACTTTTTTGTAAGATATAAGGCTCAAATTGATTAAAGAATAAGTGGTCAAATCTTTTATTTTTGTTAGTTTTTATAAAATGAAAAAATTTTTATTTATAGTAACTGTTTTTTTAACTCTTTTAACTAATCAATCGTATTCTAAAAATTTACCTCCAGGAAGTGGTAAGAGTGTTCCTGCAAATATATTAATTTTGTTGGATCGTACATTTAGTATGAATTGGCCATCGGAAAGATATGGTGGAGTATATAAAATGAAAGAGCCAATGGCAGTTGTACAAGACTCTACTCATGGATTTTATTGGGTAGCAGAATTAGATAATAATGGAATAACTACTTGGGACTCAGATCCCTCACCAACAGTAAACCAAAAATCTCCTTATGGAAATTTAAGTAAAGCAGGAAATACAGCATGTAGAACTTCTCATCCTTGGGGAAATAATAATAATAAAGGTTATAGAAAAGATAACGCCGTAAATATCGAAGAATATGATGGCATGCTTTATACAGCTCATCTTAGAAATGATGATGCTAATTATGGAAGAGTTAAACAGTTTAATCCTCGAGTAAGTGAACGTCTTGATACAAGCAGAAATAGTAAAGATAGGTTTTGTGTGCAAGAAGTTAATGATCAAAATTTTTACAGCAACCATATCGCAATAGATATTCAAGATGGAATTTATTATGCTATGGGAGGTGGAAAATGGGGAAGAGGAAATGCATACCTTTGGGTAAAAGATTTATCAGTAGATACAAATATAAGATCAACACACTGGCCGTGTGCAACAAATTTTTCAACTGGTAACAAATATAGAATTGATGGTACTGGAGATTTACATGAAGCAGCAAAATTTGTAACAGCTATTACTGCTGATAGTAATAATGAATATTTATATGTAGCAAGTAGATATACTAAAAAAATTTGGAGTTTTAAAATTACAAATAACTGTGTAAGTGAAACTAAAACTGCTGTGTTTGATAACCCATGTGGAACATCTTATGGATTAGTCACTGACCCAAATGATGCTACTCATTTATACTCGGTTGGAACTTATACACATAAAGTATGTAAAATAAAAGTTAGCAATGGAAACTTAGTAAGCTTAATTAAATCTGAAGGAATCGCTGATGCGTTTGAACCATCTTCTGCCGACAAGCTTTATTTTATGGAACCTCATAGTATAAAATTTAATCAAGCAGGAAATTTACTTGTTGCTAATAGAGGAAGATTAGAAATTGTTATAATCAATAAAGATTTAGAATTTCAAAAAGTTTTTGGTCTAAGTGGTGTATCAAAACTTAGAGGAGCAATTGAAGCAATTAAAGCTGCAGTATCTGATAGCGCTTTAACTGAAGGCGCTCATTTTGGCTTAGGTTTGTGGAGTCACGCAAGTGGTGCTGGTTATACGGGATGGAACGCTGGTGCACGTAGTGGAGAAGGTCAAAGTATCCCGTGCGATACTAAAAATTGTATACCAGTAAAAGTTGATGCTGATGGGGCCAGAAAAATTTACCAATATTTACAACAACCAATATCATTATATAGAGCTACCCATGCAACCGCATTTTCTAAAATGGCAAAAGCTTATTTTAATCATGCTGACTCTCCTGACGATAATATAGATTGCCAGTTAAATTATGTAATTGTAATAGGTGATGGTGGTTGGAAAGATACAACACATGGCCCTGCAAAAGGACATATGCGTACATTGGCTGCTAATGGAGTAAAAAGCATTATGATTGCTTACGGAAATGAGATATCTGGTGGCGCATTAGGAAAATTTAATGACATGGCTTCTGTGGGAGATAGCGGATATACAAACGCTATAGTAGCTACAACTGCCCAAGATTTAAAAACTCAGCTTCAAGTTTTAATATCAACTATTACTAGTGAAAATTTATCATATACCTCACCTGCAATTGCAGGGTCTATTGAAAGTTCTGGAAAAGTATATCAAGCTCAGTTTGATTATTTTGCAAAAAAAGAATGGGAGGGTAAATTAAAACGTTCAGAAATAATTAAAAATAATTCAGGTATAAGTGTAAACACAACTCCTGACTGGGAAGCTTCTGCAAAGCTTAAGAATAAAAGACCAAGTGAAAGAAAAATTTGGACTGCAATAGATGGTTTGCCATATACTAATTATGATAACTTTAAAGATGCTAATGTTAGCTCAATTCAAACAAAACTTTTTCAGTTAACTGGGAATATTATAAAAGATTACCATAACGACAGTACAGATATTAATGGCACTGGACGTTGCGGTGCCAATGGAGATAATATTGCTTCAGTAGAAGATGGTGTATTAGACGATGCAAAAGGATTAATAAATTTTATAAGAGGAGAAGATTATTTTGGTTATAATGGCTGTAATTTAACTGCTAAAAGAGATCATTATTTAGCTGACATTTTCAATTCTAATTTATTATTAGTTGGACCACCAGAAGGTGAAGTATCCTATTTAAATGAAAATCAAGAAGCTTTTTTTAGAAATAAAAATAACTATCAAAAAGATTTCAAGGATGTATGGAAAGATAGAAGAAAAGTAGTTTATGTTGGGGCTAATAATGGAATTCTCCATGCATTTGATGCTGATACCGGGGAAGAAATATGGGGATTTGTACCTCCTTTAATTGCAGGTAGATTACCAACAATGATAAATCCAGGTTTAAATAAAAGTTCAGGAGGAGGAACAGTTCCAATATACGGAGTTGACGGATCACCTGTTGTGCATGATATGTATTTTAAAAAACCAGGAACCATAGCTAAAGCTTGGTACTCAATATTAATGATACCTTATGGCAGAGGTGGTGCAGGTTTTTCTGTATTAGATGTAACAAATCCTGATCAACCAGACCATTTATATTCTATCTTAAATGATCCTGTTGGAGGAAAGATATATAGATCAGATCATAATGGAATAATTTACAAATATAACTATGAATCAAACTCTTTTAATAACAATAACGTAGAAGAAATTGCGAAAGTTAATACTAACTATGCAGCCAACTCTTCTGTATCAAGCACATGTAATAATGCTGGAAATACCTCATGTTACAAAGGTAAAAAAATAACTATAAATGATGTGCCAGATATTGAGGCTTCATCTGATGTTAAAATTTATATTGATGGTGAAGATGTTTCAGGTTCGTCAACTTGGAGTAAAGTTACTGGTTCTACAACACTTGTGGTAACATTAGGTAAAGATGTTTCATATAGTGCTGATCCAAACTCAGGAGTTATAAACTCCACTGTAAATGTAACTATTGTTAATGGGATGCCTACGGCTGGCTTAGAATACGATTACAGATATTTAGCAGAAACATGGTCTAGTCCAAGAGTATTCCGTTTACCTAACTCTGGAGCTGGTGATTCACTTCATGATGATGACATATATGCTGCTGTAATGGGAGGTGGATATGGAGTTAATGTACCAGGCTTAGGTTCAAATGTATTAGTAGTAAATTTAGAAAATGGAAAATTAATAAAGCAAATAGATATTCCAGATTTACGTCTTAACAATATTGCAAATTCAGTTCCTGCAACTCCAGTTGTAATAACACCCGATCTATCTCTTGCAGCAAACTTTAAAGGTGCTTTAGTTTACATAAATGATTTAGAAGGAAAAATCACAAAAATAAATCTTACAAATATGAAAGATGATAGAGCTCAAAGTGGAGCTCCAGCTCAAGTATCTTTATATGACACAACGACTTTATTTTCTGCAAACTCAACTGCCGACAACAATAGATATATGTATCATAGTATGGATGCAACTATTGGAGGAACTACCAATGATTTATGGCTATATGCTGGAACAGGAGATTACTTAAATCTAAACGATTCAGGTATAACAAACCCAGGTAATGTGGACAATTTGTTAATTGGAATAAAAGATGAAAGTTATCCAAACTTTAAAGCTCTTTCGACTTTAGCTATAGACGATTTAACAAAATGTAAAAATACAACAAACGATATTTCAGGAGCTAACTGTCCAGGTAACGCACACATTGGCTGGTATATAAAATTGGAACCAGATAGCGTAGTAGAAAGAAGAAAAGTTACAGCAGAACCAACTGTAGATGGTGGTTATGTTTATTTCCCAGTATTTAAACCAGCATCATCAGACAAATGTGCCTTAGGCGATGCTTATATTTGTGCAGCAGATGACGAATGTGGAACTAATAGTTCTCAATTGCTTGGGACTAATCCTACACCGCATTCTCTTGAAAAATGTTTACACGTAGGACAAGGAGCTCTAACAAAAATAGTTGCACATGGCGGAACCTTATTCTCAGGTATTGCAGGTGAGAGTACTAAGGGAAATAAAGATTTAGTTATTTTACCTGGAATAGGCAGCAATTTGGACAGCTATAGAATTGATTGGAGAGAAAATGATTAGTATTTCTCCATTTTAAAAAAATTTTTATTAATTTTTTTGTTTTTCTTCTTCAGCTTTTTTAGCTGCTTCTTTTTTTCTCTTTTTTACATCAATGAGTTCAGTATTATCTAAATTCAATGCTAAACAAGTTATATCATCTCTTAATTTTTCTGCTCCCCAATTAAGTTCTGTTGCAATTGAATCTACTATATTTTTAGGAGTAATTGAGCTTAAATCTTTAACTATCCTTTCAACTCCATCTGCTCCAAGCTCTTGTCCATTTTTTAGATATCCTTCTGTTACACCATCGGTATAAACAACAAAATTTTTATCCTTTATATTGATTGTTTTTGATTTAACCATGGATTCTGCAAAATATTTGATAATTCCAATAGGTGGCATTTCAGATTTAATAAACTCGAAATTTTTATCCCGGTCAAATACCATAATACTTTCATGACCAGCATTCACAAAAGTTACATCACCTGTCTGCGTATTTACTTTACCAAACACAGCGGTTACAAACATTCCTTTAAATTTAGCCTCAACTATCTCGTTATTTACTCCAAATACAACTTTTTCAAGAGGATATGACAAATTTGAAAGTGTTCTAAAAATTGAGGAAGCTTTAGCCATATACATTCCTGCTTTAACTCCTTTTCCAGATACATCTGCTAAAGTAAAGTAATATTCATCTTTACCAACCCCTATTACGTCGAAGTAGTCTCCAGAAACATCTCTAGCAGGAATGTTAGTAGCATAAATAAAGTTTTCGTACTTTGTAATGTCAGGAAACAAACTTTTTTGAACTTCTCCAGCTAATTCTCGTTCCTTTAATAATTTTGCTTCTTTTTGTAGGTTTGATAATGCAATTTTGTTTTCTTCTACGAATCTAAAATATAGGCCTGTTAAAAATGTTATAGTTAACATAAAAATTGGATAGCTAATATCAACTAGCTCTGATCTAAATAAAAATATACTAAAACCAATTATTATAACAGAAACAAAACTTCCAAAAAATATTGCTAAACTATATTTTGGTTTTATTTTTTGAGATAAATAAAATGTTATAAAAGCAACTACAATTGAAAATAATAACTCAAATATATATGTGTCTGGATTACGAATTAAATAATTTTGATCCAAAATATTTTCAATTACATTTGCATGTACTTCAACTCCAGGAATAGTGACACCTAATGGAGTTTTAACTAAATCGAACAACCCTTGTGCAGAAGCACCTATCAAAACATATTTATCTCTAAATTTTGATTTTTGAAATTGACCTTCAAATACTGAACTTGCAGATATGTACTGATTTTTTAGTGATTTTTTATATCTAAT
>CACISU010000015.1 GCA_902589345.1 uncultured Pelagibacteraceae bacterium
GCATTGTTTAATTGCGAAAAAAGCAGGAAAAAAATTTATTGTTGGTGATACTGGTGCTGGCTATGCTGGAAAAATGCTAAGTATGGCTGCAAAAAAATTTGGTCTAAAATGTAAAATATTTATGGGAGCTAAAGATATAAAAAGACAAGGACCAAACGTTAGAGCAATGAAAAAAAATGCTGCAGAAATTATTCCAGTTTATACAGGTAGTCAAACACTTGTTGATGCTGTGAGTGAATGCATGAGATACTGGGTGTCAAATTGTGATACAACTCATATGTGTGTAGGATCTACAGTTGGTCCTAATATTTTTGTAAAAATCTGTGGTTGGAGTACATCTCAAATTTCTAGAGAACTTTCTATTCAAATTAAAAAAGAATTTAGAAATATGCCAAAAAAAATAAAATTAATAAATTGTGTTGGAGGTGGATCTTCAAGTTTTGGTTTTTGGAACGAATTTATGGATTATGACAAGAAGAAAGTTGAATTTATTGGTGTCGAGGCTGGCGGACCAAAAAAAAGTAAAAGACACGCCGCTCCTTTAACTTATGGTTCAAAAATTGGAGTACTGCATGGCGCAATGCAATATGTAAATCAAGATAACATGGGTCAAATAGAAGAAACAGAGTCTATCAGCGCTGGACTAGATTATCCTGGAGTTTCTCCTCTTCATTGCTTTCTTAAAGATGTAAAAAGAGCGAGATATACTTCTGCAAGTGATGAAGAGGCATTAAAAGCATACCAGTTGGTAACTAAATATGAAAATTTAAATCCTAGTTTAGAGCCTAGTCATGCTTTCGCCGAAGCAATTAAGATTGCACCTAAAAATAGCAAAGATACAATTATAATTGTCAATTCTTGTGGAGATGCAAAAAAAGATAAGGATATTTTAAGAAGAAGATTAGGAATAAGTATATGATGAACAAAATAAGTCTTGCATTTAAAAAGGCAAGAAAAGAAAATAGGCCAGCACTATTAACTTATACAGTTGCAGGAGACAATACAAAAAAAAATTCATTAAAAATTTTAAATTCCATATCAAAAAATATTGATATTTGTGAATTGGGTTTTCCACATAATACACCCATAGGGGATGGCGGAGAAATTCAAACTAGTTCATATAGGGCAATCAAAAATGGAATAAAAATGAACGATATATTCAAAATAGTTAAAAAGTATAATGCAAATAAATTTTCCAAACCCTTAATACTAATGGGTTATTACAATATGATTTATCAATTTGGAGAAAACAAATTTTTAGAGAAATGTAAAAAAACAGGTGTAAGTGGACTTATCGTTGTAGATCTTCCTTGGCCAGAGAATAAAATATTTGCAAAAAAATGCAAAAAAAAAACTATAACTTTTATTCAGTTAATATCACCAACTACTTCAAGCTATAGAATGAAAAATATAATAAAAGATTCCCATGAAATGATTTATTATATATCTATGTTGAGTACTACAGGAGGAAAATTGAAAGTTTCGCCAAAAAAAATATTAAATAAATACAACAAAGTAAAAAGAATAGATCCAAAAAAACATTGTGTAATTGGGTTTGGTATTACTGAAAAAACAATTTCTTCTTTTAAAAAAGCAGACGGCTTAGTAGTTGGAAGCGCTATATGTAAAGAAATAACTAAAAGTTTGAATAATAGACAAAATCCTGTCACAAATGTAAGCAATATCGTAAAAAAACTAAAAAATAAAATATTATGAATTGGCTAAAAAAAACTCTTAATTTTGGTGAAAAGATAAAAAAAATTTTTAAAAAAAGACCATCTAGAGAAGATGTAGAAAACTCTGATTGGACTAGTTGTTGTAAGGGACCGGTATTAAAAGAAGAGCTCGAAGAAAATCTTTGGGTTTGTAACTCATGTGGTAAACATCATAGAATAAGTTGTACACAAAGATTTGATTATTTTTTTGGTAAAGACAATTATCAAATACTTGAAACTCCTTCTCCGATCGAAGATCCTTTGGATTGGAAAGATACAAAATCATATAAAGATAGAATTAAAGATGCTAGAAAAAAAACAAAACAAAACTGTGCTGTGATGATAGCTAAAGGATATATAAATGGTTTGGCAATTACAGCTGGCGCAATAAATTTTAATTTCATAGGTGGATCCGTTGGTGCCGCAGAAGGTGAGGCAATACTTTATGGTGCACAACATGCGATTGATAATAAAACTCCTTATATATTTTTTCCATGTGGAGGTGGGCAAAGAATGTTTGAGTCACCTATTGCGCTTGCAAATATGACTAGAACAACAGTTGCAATTAATGAACTTAAAAAAAATAACTTACCCTACATAGTATGTTTCACAGATCCAACGGCAGGTGGGATTACCGCATCATTTGCGATGCTAGGTGATGTTCATTTTGCTGAACCAGGTTGTATGATTGCATTTGCAGGAAAAAGAGTCATTCAAGCTACAGTCAAAGAAGAATTAAGTCCTGATTTTCAAACTGCTGAATTCGTAGAAAACCATGGTTTTGTCGACAAAGTTGTACATAGAAAAGATTTAAAAGAACAAGTGGGTCTATTGTTATCCATATTGCTAAAGAAAAATTCTGATATAAATTCTGAATTAACAAATGAAACTTCAGAAAATATTGAATCGCATACAAAAGCTGCATCCTAAAGAAATTGATTTAAGTTTAAATAGAATAAAAAAACTTTGTAAGAAATTAGGAAATCCACAAGAAAATTTAAAATGTATTTCTATTGTTGGTACAAACGGAAAATATTCTACAATTCAAGCTTTAAGAGCAATTCTTAAACAAGCTAATATAAATTGTAATATTTATACGAGTCCCCATCTACAAAAAATTAATGAAAGATTTATATTTAACAATAGAGAGATTTCAGATAAAAATCTCTCAAAATTATTAAATGAAGTAGAGGAAGTAAACAATGGAGATTCTATTACCTATTTTGAAATATTGACTGCTGCTTTCTTTTATAATGCTAAAAAATTTAACAAAAATATCAATTTGATTGAGAGTGGTTTATTTCATCGCTTTGATGCAACAAATATTCTTAAAAAAAATTTAGCTAGCATTGTTACAAGCATTGGATTAGATCATTTGGACTGGCTCCCTAAAAATGAAAGAAGTATTAAAAAAATAGTAAATGAAAAAACATCTTCTCTATTAAATTCAAAAATTATTATTTCAAGACAAAATTCAAAAGAAACTTTGAATATAATTAAAAAAACATTATAAAAAATAATTCAAAAAAAATTATATTTAATGAACATTTTACCTGTTCTGAAAATAAAAATGGATTTATATATTATGAAGATGAATTTGGTGGACTTAAACTTCCTAAACCAAATATATTGGGGGAATTTCAAATTGATAATATTGCAAGTGCAATTGCAACAGCCAGAAGCTTAAATTTAAAAATTCGAGACCAAAATATTAAACATGGAATAACCAAAATTAAAAGTATTGGAAGATTACAAGAAATAAAAAATGGAAAAATAAAGAATTTATGTAAAAATAACAAATTATTTGTTGATGGATCACATAATCCTCTAGGGGCAAATGTATTAAAAAAATATTTGAAAAGTTTAAACTGTGGAAAACATATAATATTAGGAATGATGTTAAATAAGGATCACTTAGAATATATGAGTTATTTTAAATACGAAGTTGATACAATAACTACTATTGATATTAAAAATCAGCCAAATTCAATTAAAGGATATGATTTAAAGAATAAGTTAGAAGGATTTAATAATGTTACTTACAAAAAAAATATTAAAGAGGCCATTAACTCATTAAATCTTAAAAAAAATGATATAATTTTAGTTACAGGTTCTCTTTATCTTGTGGGGGAAGTTTTAAGTTTAAATTAAATATTTTCTTTAATCCAGGAAACAATATTTGACTTAGTTGTTGCACCAACTTTTGTAGCTTTTAGCTCACCACCATTAAAAAGAAGCATTGTTGGAATGCCCCTTATTCCATATTTGGTAGGAGTGTTTGGCTCATTATCTATATTATGCTTTGCAATTATAACCTGCTCTGCCATCTCGTTCGAAATTTCTTCTAGTGAAGGTCCTATTTGTTTACATGGACCACACCATTCCGCCCAAAAATCCACTACTATCGGTTTTGCTGATTTTAGAACTTCTTGATCAAAATTTTCATCAGTCACATTTACTGTTGCCATATAATTTATATATATTTTAAAATTAATAATTCAACTATAAAAAATAAATAATTTATATTATCCACACTAAATATTTTCATATTTTTTTTGTATTGACATTATGTATTTATCGAATTCATCTAAAAATTTTAATTTATCCTCATTATTTTCATTTGAATATTTGTCTCTTAAGTTATCAATTTCAACCATTGCAGTTGGTATAGTCCACCATTTTTCCTTATTTTCACTTAATATTCTCTTTGCTATTCCTGTTTTTATTTTTTTAAGTATATCTGGTGGCAAAACCTCAGGAGCCTCTTGAAAAATTATTTTTTGTCCAAATCCAACTAAACGTTGATCTTCAAATTTAGATAGTAAATTTAATTTTTCTTTCCAATTTGCCGCATGCCAAGCAGGAAATAAACTGGTGTCCTTATTTGATGTAAATTTAGTATAAATACTTTCTTCTGCATAAATATCTTCTTGAGATTTAGATTGTTCTTTTTCCTCAGCTACCTCTCTTAACGCTGTAAGAATGTTTTGTGAAAACTTCTCATTTTTCTGAATCGATGTTGCTCTTTTTTTAATTAAGTTTGGATCAATTGAGTTGTAAGGTTCAGCTTTTATTCCATATTGAGCTTCAACAATAATTGGGGCCTTATTAGATCTTATGGTTCTTAAAAATTTAGGTGATTTTTTCATTTCTAATTTTAAATCGTTAATTGATAGATTTAACAGTGGTTCAACAGGTGTTCTGAGATCAAATGAATAATACCACCCTTGATAAATAGGATGCATACAATATTTTGGATGTAGTGGTACAACCAAATGAAGCCTGGATTTACCATAGTAATATTCATTTAGGGTTATGATTTCACCTTTTTTTACAATCGTCTCAATATCAGATTTATTAGCAGTCTTTAAAAAGGTATCCCAAGTATTCTTTTGCTTTTTTCTTACTATGTTTAGAATTTTTGCTGTCATTTCTGCATCCGCTAAAGCTGAATGAGCATCACTAGAATCTAATCCTTGCATTCTAGCTAGAGATTCTAGTTTAAAAACTGGATTATTTTTTTCATTTATTTCAGTTTTTAAAACTCTTTGATCTATAGCATATGCAGCTCTTGCAATATTAATACCATCATGTCTTTTGTTTGGTGCAGCATTTGTAATATATGGGTATCTTATTCCTTTAAAAAACTCCTTTCTTATCATTTCATCATCAAATCCAATGTTAGACCAGCCTAAAAAAATTGCCGGGCTCCATTTTTTGAAAATTTTTTCTACTTCTCCTAACATTTGATAGTGACTAAGATTTCCTTGAGTTAATTGTTTAATACTTGTTTTATTAACAATTAAAGCCATTGCTTGAGGAATTTCACCTTCGGGTAATCGACATCTTAAACTAAACCTATCTTTTTCATTAAAATTTTCGTCAACTAATATTCCACCAATTTCAATAATTCTTCCAAAATCAGTACTAGCACTTGATGACTCGATATCCCATATAGCTAAATTCATATATTAGTTATCCTTTAAAAAGCTATGTTTTGATGGATGTTTAGATTATTTTTTTTGAGGACTAAACCATTTGCATCTAAACAAGTAGCTTTTAGTTAGTATTATCTTTTCTAAGAATATATCAACGAAAGTCAACTTAAATTATTCATTTCATTAAATTTTTTTACCCTTCCTAAAAATAAATTTTGGTACATAAGCAATTCCGATCCTTCAATTTTAAAATCCTGAAATAAATTATCGACAGTACACAATAATATTACTCCTGAAGTAATATTTGTTTCGTACACAACATTGTGCGCTAAAGTGTATGCTCCTAATTGTAAAAAATAATCTTGAATATAGTCAACATTTTTTGGTTTATTTGCTTGCTTAAAATCTATAATTGTTTCTTGGCCTTTGTAGATACATACCATATCTGCTGTTCCAGCAAATTTCTTTGGATAATATAGGGTAGTTTCCATTCCATATATTTCCTCTAATTTTCCTATGATACCTTTATCTATTATTTCTTTAGCCATATTTTTATACTGTTCATTACTTTCAAAAAAACTTTCGTTAATTCGTCCTCTTAAAAAGTCTTCTATATAAGAGTGCATTGATGTTCCTCTGGTAGATGCTTCAGTTTTTATTTTATTAGCTTCACTATGACCAACTCGTTGTTTCCAATTTTCTAGTGCAGCTTTATCCTCGTCTGATTTAGTTGCTTGTAAAATAGAGGTAACACTTGGTAATTTTTCATCATTGAACAAATATCTTCTCATTCCATTTTCAATAGATCTTAGTGATTTTGGATAATTAAATTTATTATTCCATTTCATTCAGTCACTTATAAATGTATTTAATTTGAAAATAAAATTAATTTTTAAGCTGTTTAGAGTGGTCAGCAAATTTTTCAACATTTTCTGCTTTAGAAGCCATTTCAACTTGTTCGGGATCTTTTATATTTTCTAAGGTTCTAGTAATTGATCTAGCATCCGTACCAAATGTATCTACAACTTTCATTGCTTCTTCTAGTTTTTTTCTAAGTACAATTACATTATCAAAATGCTTTGTAAATCTTGTGCTTATTGTTTTTAATTGATTGTAAATTTCTGTTGCACCCTTTTGAACTTTTAATGATTGAAATCCCATATGCAAAGATTGTAAATATGCTGAAAGAGTATTAGGTCCCATGATTACAATTTTGTATTTTTTCATCAATTCTTGAGTTAACAATTCTTTGGTACTAGGATCTTGGTAATCTGTTAATTCTTTATATAAACTCTCAGTAGGTGCGTAGACAATTCCAAAATCTGTAGTTTTTGGTGGAACTATATATTTTTCATTAACACTTTTAGCCTTATCTTTAAAAGCTCTAGCTAATTTTGTTCTAGCATCTGCCATTGCTTTTTTATCATCTGATTGATGTGCATCGTCTATTGCTTTAAACCTTTCTACTGGAAAATGACTGTCTACTGGAACTAAAATATCTCCTTGAAGCTTAATAGCAAATTCAACATTTTCTGATGTATCCTCTTTCATCTTAACATTTGAGATAAATTGTGAAGCAGGTAATAAATCTTTTAATAAAGATGCCAAACTAAATTCAGCTAGAGTTCCGTATTTTTTAACCCCTGCTAAAATCTTATTAATACCTTCCTGACTTTTATTTAAATTTTCGACTTGGGTATTAAAAGCAGAAACTTTTTCATTAACTGATGTTAAAGTTTGCGTCATATCTCTAGTGACATCTTTGGACAAACTATTAAATGAGGCAGACATTGTGTTAAATGAGCTATTAATACTTTCTTTTAAATTATTTAGATCTTCAGAGTTATTTTTGGGATCTTCTTTATTTTTACGTTGAATTATCAAAAGATAAATGACTACCCCAATTAGTACTAAAATTAAGTATGATAACGAATCTTGCATAAACAAGATAATACTAAGATAATTTATTTACCAAGCAAGTTTATAATCTTTTTAATTCCTGATTTTCTTAAAGATAACTTAGAAATCATTAAGCATGCTTGTGATTTTAAAATTTCACCATCTTTTAATACTCTTAAATTATTTGCTTTTAATGTTGCTCCTGTGCTTGTTATATCTGATATAATTTCAGCAGTACCTGTAAACGGAGCTACCTCTGTACTTCCAAGACTTTTAACAAGTTGGAATTGTGTTACACCTTTTGAATACAAAAATTGTCTAGTTAAATTAGGATATTTTGTTGCGATCCTTAAAAGTTTTTTTTTCTTTTTTTTAAAATCATCCGCAACCTCATCCAAATCTAGTAAGGTTTGTACATCGATCCATAGGTCGGGTATTGCAAGAACAAGATCCGCTTTTCCAAATTCATATTTTTTTATAACTTTAATTTTATTTTGAATATTTATTTCACTTTCTTTTAATAAATCTATACCAGAAAAACCAACATCAATATTTCCCAAAGATAATTGTTCTATACATTCTCTAGCATGGAGATATATAATTTTTACATTTGAGTTTTTTATATAACCAAATAAATCCCTTTCTCCTCTCTCGGAATAAATTTTAAGCTTTTTTATCTTAAAAATATTTAAAGTATCATTTTTCAATCTACCTTTAGATGGTATACCAATATTAATTATATTTTTATTCATAAGCGCCCGTATTTACTGCTGCTCCGGCTGCTGAAACTTTTCTGAGACCTAAATTACTTGTTAGTTCGTCATACCTTCCGCCAGAAATAAAATTTATAAATTTTTTGCCTTTTTTAACTTCTATTGAAAAAATCATTGAACTATAAAATTCTACATCTCTTCCGCCTGATGCTGAAAATTCTACTCTTAAATTCTTATTATTTATTTTATTCAGCGGAAAAAATTCCTTACTAACAAATATATTAAGTTTATATTTTTGAAAAAATTTATTTAATATGTAGGGTGCATTTTTCAATTCGCATTTTAAATTTAAAAATTCTTTTATAATTTTTGTATTAATTTTACCAGACGAAGATCTTCTAGGATCTTTTATTTTCATATCAAATCTATCTAATATTTTTTTATAACTTCTCCCCGCAACTTCTTCTGAAATTTCGAGTTTTCTCATTTTCAAATATCTTGATTTATCAATTTCAACAAAAACAGGATCAATATCTAAATTAGTTTCTAATCTTTTTAAAAGCTCGTTAAAATAACTTTCGTTCCAATAATACCTTCTCAACCTATTTTTCCATCTTCTTGGTATATCAAGTTTACTAATTAAAAGATTAAATAATTCAACATTCCCAATTTTTAGAACCGCTTTTTTAAATCCACTACTTTTTAAAATTTTAATTGATGTATCTATAATTTCTCTATCTTCTTTTATTTTATCTTTTGAGCCTAATATCTCAAAACCAATCTGATTATTAATTATAGAATCTTGTTTCCTGTAAGTTTTTCTATATGCTTCTCCACTATAAAAAACTTTTTGCTTTTTATTTGATTTACTTTGAAGAAATCTTAGAACAGAGGAAATCGTCAGATCTGGTCTAAGACATAACTCCTTTCCATTTAGATCATAAAACGAAAATAATAATCTTTTAAAATTTTCGCCTGATCTTTTCAAAATATATTTTGTTTCTATTACTGGCTCTAATTCAATATTTTTATACCCTTTAGACTTTATTAATCTAAGGATTTTTTCAGATAAGTTTTTTGATTTCATTAACTAAGTTTTCTCTTTTAACTGTTTTTTGATTGTTTTCTTCTTTTTTGCCTAGCAGATTTTTTAGAGTAACTGTATTTTCTTTAAATTCATTCTCTCCACAAATAACAGCTACAGTACACTCTCTTTTATTTGCGTAGGTTAATTGCTTTCCAAGATTTTTCTTACTATCTAAAAATATTTCTGAATTAATATTATTTTCTCTTAATATTTTTAGGATCTCATAATAATTTTTTAAATATTTATCATCCATCACACATACAATTACTGGTTTTTTTTCATCAACTTGTATTTGATTCAACTGCATCATTGCAAACAATAATCGATCTACTCCAATGCTTATTCCAGTTCCTGGGATATCAACTCCTTTAAATCTTGAAATTAATTTGGAATATTGTCCACCTGAACAAATGCTTCCAATATCAACTTCTTTGCCTTTATTGTTGCTTACTTTGAAATTTAAATTTGTTTCAACACAAAAACCATCATAATAAGCTAAACCCCTAACAATTGTAAAATTAGTTTTGATCTGATCAAAATATTCTCCATAACTAGCAACCTCTAATAAATCTTCTAATTCCTTAATTCCTTCTTGAGATAGTGGGTTTTTTAAATTATCCTTCAATTCTTTTAAGTTTTTAATTTTTAAAAAGTTAATAATTGCTGAAGATTCATTGTCACTTAAGCCTGCTCCTTTTGTAACTGCTCCACTAATATCTATTCTCTGTTTTTTTAATAAATCTTCAACTCCTTTTAATCCAAAACCAGGCTTATCCAATTTATCTATAGCTCTCATCACTTTTACTTGTTTTTCATCAGGTATTTTAAGTTCTTCAATTAAACCTTTAAGGATTTTTCTATTGCTAATGTTAACTACAAACTGGTCTTTTTTTAATCCACAAGCCAAAATAGTACTTACAATTAAATTACAAAGTTCAGCATTTGCTTGTGAGTTATTAACGTTTCCTACAATATCACAATCAGCTTGAGTAAATTCTCTATAACGAGCATTTCCAGCTTTTTCATTTCGAAACACATTTTGAATCGCGTAACGTTTGTAAATTGAAGGAAGTTGTTGATTGTTTTGTGCCACAAATCTTGCAAGTGGACTAGAGAGATCATATCGAAGTGTAATATTGTTATCTCCATCCTCAAATAAAAATACATCGGACATAGGATTGCTATCATCATCTGCAAGAAATGATCCTATATTTTCGCTAATTTCAAAAGATGGTGTCTCTAATGGATCAAATCCATATTTTATAAAATTATTCTCTATTATTTTTATTATTTTTTTTTTAAGAGATAATTTTTTGTTCCATCTATCTTCAAAACCTGAGGGTAGCCCAGGAATTAATTTATTTTCTTTTTTCATTTTTTGGTACCCTGGCTTGGGATCGAACCAAAAACTAAAGTTCCACAAACTTTCGTGATAACCATTTCACCACCAGGGCCTATTGTTATTTTATACTAATTGTTATTAAATTTAAATTTATTAAATGATTAAATAGCTAGCATGCAGCCAGCATGAAAATGATGCCTGTGTGTAGATGTAAATATGTATATCTTTTTAATCATTGGAGATTAAATAACATTTAAAATTATAAATGCAAGGAAGAATTGTATAGGAATAATAAAGCTCTTAATAAAAGCTCAAAATATTCCTATACAAACTGATTGAATTAGAATTAAGAGGTTTTTTGCAGTTTTACTGCGGCAGGACCTTTTTCTCCGTCTTCAACTTCAAATGTAAGTTCGTCGCCTTCGTTTAAATATCTTAAACCTGCTTCTCTTACAGCTGAAGCATGTACGAATACATCTTTTTCTTTATCTTCACGTTCAATGAAACCATAACCTTTTTTTCCATTGAACCATTTTACTTTACCTTTTAGACTCATTATTACTCTTTCTTTGTTTAGTTTACTTAAGCTATTTATTAGCTTGGCCCTTGTTAATTTATTTTAAAATTTATTGCAAGCTTTATCGTTATTAAATGTTCTTATTTAATGGTGGCCTTGGTAAGAATCGCACTTACGACACATACCTTTTCAGGGTACTGCTCTACTACTGAGCTACAAGGCCTTTAAAATCTAAATATAATTCTTCCTTTGGTAAGATCATAAGGAGTAACTTCAACAGTTACATTATCTCCTTGTAACACTCGAATTCTATTTTTTCTAAGTTTGCCTGCAGTGTGAGCTGTAACAATGTGATTATTCTCTAATTGTACTCGAAACATTGCGTTAGGCAAAAGGTCTATTACTTTACCTTTAAACTCAAGTGTATCTTGTTTTGCCAAATTCAACCTCTCCTTAATCTAGATTTAATACTTTGAGTATGACCATATAATTGTTCAAACTCCGAAAGAGTTATAGCTGGATTAGAAATTTTTTCTACCCCTAATTTACTTAGAGTTACAACAGAAATTTTTTTAATAAACTCATTAATATTTAAGCCAGAGCTAAACCTGGCAGAGCCAGCTGTGGGCAATACATGGTTAGTACCTACGGTATAATCACTTAAACACATCGCAGAATAATGACCATTGCAAATACTTCCTGCATTCACAATTTTCTTTGAATATTTATTGTAATTTTTTACTAACAATTCTAAGTGCTCAGCACTAATTATATTAATTGATTCAATAATTTGCTTATCATTTTTAACTAACAAAATTAGGCCGTGCTTTTTCAGAGAAGATGAGGCTATCTTTTTTCTTGGCAAACTTTTTAAAAGAATTTTAATTTTTTTATTTACTTTTTTTATTATATTTTCATGCTTAGTAACTAGTATGCACTGACTATCATAGTCATGTTCAGCCTGGGAAACAAGTGAGGTAGCTATTTGATTAATGTTTGAGTACCTGTCAGCTAATACACAAATTTCAGATGGGCCAGCAAACATAGACTCTACTCCTACAGTTTTACCAGATAATTGTCTTTTAGCCTCTGAAACAAATTTATTTCCCGGTCCTACAATTTTACTGACTTTTTGAATATATGCCAGACTTCCTATAGCCTGAGCTCCACCAAAAGAATAAATCTCATTTATTCCAACTTTTTTTGCAGCATAAAGAACTGCTGGATTTAAGTTGCTATTAATCTTAGGTGTTGCCAGAACAATTCTTTTAACTTTAGCAAGTTTTGCAGGTATAGAATTCATTAATAGTGTTGAAGGAAGATTACCTGGAACGTATATTCCCACAGAGTCAATGGGCACATTTTTATATTCTAATATATTTTTATACTTATCCTTATAATAAATATTCTTTAGATTTTTTATTTGTTCAGAGTGGAATTTAAATATCCTATTGTAAGCAAAATCAATTGCCTTTTTGACTTTAGGATCTAATTTTTTAATTGCTTTATTGATTTGTTCTTTTGAAGGCT
>CACISU010000016.1 GCA_902589345.1 uncultured Pelagibacteraceae bacterium
TGACTTTGGTCGTGAGGTTTTGAATAATTTTGTCTTTAATTCTTCCACACTTATTTCTTTATTTAATTTATAATGAGCCATAATCAACAACATCATGTGATAATGAGATGGTGACTTTCTAAAAAAATAATTACTAGATGTATGAGATTGTCTCATCTGATCTTCCCAAAATTCTAAAAGTGCAGTTGTATTTTTCATTAAGATCTTACTTTTAATTTTTTTGGATCATAATGAGGGAAAGGAACTATTTTTGCAGGTATTCTTTTTTGATGACCATCAATTTTTCCTACTTCTACTTCAGTGTTAAGCTCTGAATGATCTATATCTATCCTACATAATGCTATATTTTTATTTAAAATTGGCGATATACATCCACTTGTAATTATACCTACTTGAGCCCTACCAATATGTACACAATCACCATGATTTGCTTTTTCTTTTCCTACTAATTCAAGTCCAACTAATTTTTTTTGAGGATTTTCTTTTCTTTTCTTTAATGTATCCTTACCAATAAAATCATCAGTTTTAGTTTTCAAAGGAACTGTAAAACCTACCCCAGCTTCAAACGGATCAACTTGACCATCAAATTCATTTCCAAATAATATTAGTCCGGCTTCAATTCGCAAAAGATCTAAAGCTCCAAACCCAGCTGGTATTAAACCTTCATTTTTACCTGCTTGCATTATTGTATCCCAAACTTTAGGAGCATCAGATGGATGACACCAAATTTCATAACCTAATTCCCCGGTATAACCAGTTCTTGAAACTATTAATGGAATTCCACTTAATTCTTTTACTCTACAAATTGTAAATCTAAACCATTCAAGCTCAGAAATCGAAGGTTGAGCCGGAGGAGTAAAAATAAATTTTTCTAATATTTTTCTACTATTGGGTCCTTGTAATGAAATATTGTTAATTTGATCAGTAGAATTTTTGATAAAAACATTATAATTTTTTTTCTTTGCTTGTTCCTTTAGCCATTCTCCACCATATTCATCTCCACATATCCATCTGTATCCATGATCGCTCATTTTTAACAATGTTCCATCATCAAACATGCTTCCATTTTCATAACACATTGATGAGTAAACTACCTGACCAACTGATAGTTTTTTTACGTTCCTTGTTAAAGTAAAATTCATTAATTCTTCTGCATCAGGACCAAGAATTTCGAATTTTCTTAAGGACGAAAGATCAATAATGACTGCCTTTTCTCTACATGCAGTATATTCATTAATTACACCATGTTTAGTGTAGTCGTTAGGCAGCCAGTAACCTCTCGCATCTACAAAATTTCTAGTAAGTTTAGATGTCCTCTCGTAGAACCCTGTATTCTTCGTTAATTTAGTCTCTGAGTTTGTTTTCATTCTAAATGCAAATGATTTCGTAAATTCTTTTTTTTTATCATAAGTTCTAACAAAAATATTGGTTGGATTCCATGAATTACATGGGTCGATATCACTTGGACATGCAGAAGTTCCACAAGTTAAATCTTTTAAAGCTCTCATTAACACGTAATCACCTGGTCTAGCAAAAGATTCATCTGATACTAATGAATTTTGTCCTCCTGATGATGTATTAAAAAAAAGATTTATTGCATGCCAACCTTTTTGCTTTTGAACTCCAAATTTTCCCATTTTATCACTTAAATTATCTGAACAATTAGGGTGTCCAAAATATCCTGCATCCTCATAATATTTTGCAGTACAAGCTAAATTAAAAGTATCATGTCTTCCAACCGTATCCCTTATTACCTCAACAAGTGGCTCATGGTCAGTATCATAAAATTTTGAAAATAATCCTGGTCCTGGAAATGTATTTCCCATAAATGTTCTAGTTGTTTGCCAATCCAATCCTTTTTCAATTCCTTTACTTAATTTTTTTGTATCAAAAGCAACAAAATCTGAACATTGTCTGCCTGTTGGACAAATAATTTGTATGTAATCTCCTTCTTTTACTTCAAAAGAGATTGCAGTTTTTTTATCAATATTTGTTTCATTTAAAGGGTCAAATATTGGATCAGGTATTATTGAAAGTTCCTTATCTTTGGTTATCTTTGCTCTTTTAAGAAAAATAGTTAGGTTGGTAGGTGGATTTTGTTCATGAATTAACATGTCGGGACCAGGTGCTGAGAAAATGCAGTAGCATTTATCTTTTGAAACTAATTTTATCTTTTCTTCAGAGTTTGAGTTTTTATCAAAAACTACTGCTGATTTAGATTTATTCACATCTAGATTTCTTTTTTTTAATTGATGAACTGCAATAAGAGAACTTTCATCTTTTTTTGAAAGGATTTTTTTGATTTCGGATGAATCCTTATTTTCTTTCAAACTCAATATTCCTAATTCAGATTTTCCATCTTTATTAAAAACAGAAATTTCACAAATTTGATTACCTTCATCATTTATGATTTCAATTTCATCTTCAGGAAAAATTTGGATACCTGTTAATCCACCAGCATTAACTATATGTCTTTCAACTCCAGGTGGTAACACATTTAAACCAGGTTCTCTTATACTGCTTTTATTCACTTCAAACATAACTTTTAGACTATTTGCGACCATAATATATCTATCTCATGTTGACTATATAATTAATTAATAACATACTATGATTACTTAATATTAAGGAAAGGGGAAAAAATGAGAAAAATAATATCTCTTTTATCTGCTCTAATTATTTCAGTAGTTTCATTTACTGGAATAGCGAATTCTGCAGATAGTAAGAAACCTATCGTTATCCCGACACACAATTGGTCAAGCCAAATTGTTATGGCTTACGTAATTGGTGGAATTATGGAAAGTATGGGAAATAACGTAAAATACGTAAACGCTGACTCACAGGCAGTTTATGAATCAATTCGAATTGGTGATGTAAGTATATCTCACGAAGTTTGGGAGTCTGCTTTTGGTAAGTCATTTACTACAGCTCTCGACAAAGGTGGTTTACTTGACTGGGGAGATCATGAAGCAAGAACTCTAGAGGATATGGGATATCCAAACTGGGTTACTGAAAAAGGTTTATGCCCAGGTCTTCCAGATTGGACTGCTTTAAAAAATCCTGATTGTGCGAAGAACTTCACAACACCTGATTCACCAGATGGAAAAGGAAGAATGTTAGAAGGTCCGCAAACTTGGCATGGTGATTTAATTCCACAAAGAGTTGACGCATTAGGCCTAGGAGATCTTTGGTGGGTTAAATTTGCTGGAAGTGCAGATGCACTTTGGGCAGAGTTAGCAGCAGCTAAAAAAGAAGGAAGAGGAACTATCATCTTTAATTGGACACCAAACTTTACAGATGGTGCTGGTTTTACATTTATAGATTTCCCTCCATACACAGCTGGTTGCAGACCAGAGGATGGTGGAGACGGTAAATGTGGTTCGCCAGATGGTTATTTGAAAAAGGCTGTTAACGCAGATTTTCCAAAAACTCATCCAAAAGCAGCTGCAATGTTTAAAAAGCTTTCATTCTCTACAAGTCAAATTGGTGCAATGGCAGCTTTAGTTGACGTTGACAAAATGACTCATGAAGATGCAGCTAAAAAATGGTTAGCTGATAACAAGAGTGTTTGGCAAGCTTTTACTAAATAAAGGTTAAAGTTAACAAATTATAAATCTCCCCCAACAATGTTGGGGGGGATTTTTTTATTTTAATTTTATAAATTGGTTAATAAAATGTTTAAGCCAGAATAATGATAAAATACTTTTTTTATATATCTCTCAGTTTATTATTTTTTAATACATCATTAGCAAAAGACATAGACATCCAAGAAGATATTAATCTTAAATATCAATGTGATTTAGAAAAAAAAATTCTTAAAAATTCGGAATACAATTATCAAACTTTTCTAGCTAAAGATTTAGATGAGAAAGATTTAGAAAAATTTGATATTGAAGCAAGAAAACCAGGAACATTAATGATTAAAGGATTATCTCTTTTTCTTTCAGATACAACAAAACTAGATGTTAAAATAGTAAATAAAGACGTAGTTTTATTCAAGGCAATTGATAAAGAAAATAATTATTCCGAGTCTGGCATTATAACTAGAAAATCAGGTGAATTAATTCATGAAATTACAAGAAACGTAAAAAGTGAAAACTCAGAGAAAGATATTTCTGTTTATTCATGTAGAAAAAGAAACACAAATGTCTGATTTTTTTTTAACTAATTTTGTGTAAAGTATTGTTATGAAAAATTTTATTATTAGTATAATTTTTGTTTTTTTTATTACAACAGAAGTTTTAGCTCGTAGCACTGGATGTAAGGAGGGAAATTGTGAGAATGGTTATGGTAAGTGGGTATATACAGATAAAACAACTTATGAAGGTGAATGGGTTAACACAAAAAAGCATGGGCAAGGAGTAGAAACATGGCCGAATGGATATATTTATAAAGGAGAATTTAAGAATAGTGAATGGAGCGGCCAGGGCACTTTAACATTTCCAAATGGTGCAACGTATATTGGTGAATGGGTCAATGGTTTTATGAATGGAAAAGGAACTTTTACCTGGTCTGATGGTAAAGAAAAAACAGGTAACTGGGTTAATGGAAAACTACAAGAATGATTAAATATGCTTAAAAATAATTATATAAATAAATTCAATGAATTGCCAGAAATAGTAAAACAATTTGGCGGTCTTATTATTATATTGATTATTATATTTTTATCTTTTGGTGTTTTAAATATTTTTTGGGGTGGTGGAGATGAATTAATTAAAAAAATGAAATTAGAAGAGGAAAGAATAGCCCAAGAAAAAAAACTTAATGCACTTATATCAAAACTTCCATCAGGTGTTCTAGTAACTTTTGATGGAACGGATAATTATAAATTGACTGACGAACTTTATGAAGCAGTTTGTGATGCAACAAAACTTATTCCTCAACGAGCAATTATGGCTGCTCATTTTTTAAATTATGAAGCTTACGAACTATATACAATCAATGGTAATAAAATTGATGAAACGTATGTTAAATGGGATAAGGAGAAAAATAAATGTTTTGCCGGGTATACTGTAAGTGGAGATAATGTAGGAGTAAACAAATCAGTAAATGTCAGTGGAGAGGTTTTAAGTTTTTTAAGCACTGGTATTGATACAAGGGTTTATTTTATTAAAAATTTTTAAGAAGGGAAAAGAATAAATTATATAGATTTTATTTTATCTTAATATCGTATAACTTGATTATAAATTTATGTCTGAAGCAGTAATTAAATGTGAGTCCGTTTATAAAATTTTTGGAGAAAATGCCAAAAAAATGCTTGAAGATTCAAATGGAAATGTAGATGCAAAAACCTTTCAAGAAAATGGGTGCATAGTAGGCGTGAATAATGCTTCATTTGAAGTTTCAAAGGGAGAAATGTTAGTTGTAATGGGTTTATCTGGCTCGGGTAAATCAACCTTATTAAGATGCATTTCAAGGTTAACAGATGCAACAGGTGGAAAAATTTTTATAGAGGGTCAAGATTTACTTCAATTGAATAACAAAGAACTTATAGAGCTTAGAAGAAATAAAATGGGAATGGTTTTTCAGAGCTTTGCTCTACTTCCTCATAAAACAGTTGTAGAAAATATTGCCTTTCCACTTCAAATTAAGGGAATTAAAACTGAAGATAGTATTAGCAAAGCAATGGATATGGTTAAACTTGTTGGTCTTGATGGAAGAGAAAACTATTTTCCAAGAGAACTTTCTGGAGGTCAGCAACAAAGAGTAGGTATTGCTAGATCATTAGCAGTTGAGCCAGATATTTGGTTTTTGGACGAACCTTTTTCTGCATTAGATCCTCTTATACGAAAAGAAATGCAGGACGAATTCTTGAGACTTCAAGATAAATTACAAAAAACAATTATGTTTATTACGCATGATTTTGATGAAGCTCTAAAACTTGCAGATCGTATTGCTATTATGAAAGATGGAATAATTGAACAGTTAGACACACCTGCAAATATTGTTTTAAATCCAGCAACTGAATATGTGAGGAAATTTACAGAAGAAGTACCTAGAGAAAAAGTTTTATTAATTGAAGATGTTATGGATCCATCTACTTCTGAGAACTTAGGAGATTTGAAAGTTCTAAGAGATGAAATTATTGAAAATGTTGCTGAAAAAATTTTAACTCAAGAAAAATCAGTAGCAGTTATAGATAATAATAATAAAATTGTAGGCTCTATTAATCCGACAAAAATAATTAATACAGTTTTTGGAGGAAGAAAAAATAATAATTAAATTATGGAATTTATAAAAAAATATCCAAAGTTATTTCAATGGTTATTTTTATTGATTGTATTTTTTGCTTTATGTTTTGCAATTGATGTTCCTGAAACATATAAATTTATACGAGGCCAAGCAGAATTTGTTAAAGATCCCAATCAAAGCTCCTACGTTTTTCTTGGTAAAGAAGTAAGGTATTATGCCTTTGATGTCTTTTGGAGATTACCCCCTTTGCTTGGATGGTTACCTATATGGATAAATGATTCATTATTCTTCTTAATGAATGAATGGATGCCAATTGAATTTTGGAACGAAGATACTCAAGAATTCAGAACTCGGCCATTAGTTTTACAAATAAGTAGAAATTTAACTGCTTTTATGACGTTTCTAATAGAGCTGATTAGAGAGATTTTATTAGGTGGACTTGAAACTATTGTTGCATTTACCAGTTGGGACTGGATAGACAAAAACCCTTGGGCAGAGCTACCAGGTTTACCATGGACTATTGTTGCTGCGGGTTCAGCAATACTTGCTTATAAACTAAGTGGCAAAGGTCTAGCTTTGTTTGCCGGTTTAGTTATGGTTTACATTTCTATATTTGGTCAATGGAAACCCTCGATGCAAACTCTTTCATTTATATTAGTTGCAGCACCGCTATCATTTATTTTTGGCTTAGGCTTAGGTATAGCGGCATTTAAAAGTAAACGTGTTGAGAAAGCTTTGTACCCAATTCTTTTAGTTATGCAAACAATGCCACAATACGCGGTATTAGTTCCTGCGCTTGTTCTTTTTGGAGTTGGTGATCATGCTGCAGTAATTATAACTATGGTTGTTGCTGTTCCACCAATGATATTATTAACTATATTAGGTTTAAGAGCAATACCACCAGAGGTCATTGAAGCAGGTAGAATGAGTGGGTGTAATAATTGGCAACTAATGTTTAAAGTGTTAATTCCAACTGCAAGAAGAGATATTTTAATTGGGGTAAACCAGGTCATCATGGTGTGTTTTTCTATGGCTGTTATTTCTGCATTTATAGGTGCAAAAGGTTTAGGATTTAATTTATTGCTAGCCTTGAATCAACTCAATATTGGTTTAGCCTTAGAGGCTGGATTGTGTATTAGTTTAATTGCAATTCTTTTAGATAAAATGTCCTTGGCTTGGGCAAATAAACAAACTGACTATTTTGGCAATCTTACATTCTATCAACGAAATAAAAATATTTTATTTTTTGTTGCAACAGTAATCATAGGAATTGCACTTGCTTATGTTGGAACCTTTTTGTTCAAAGATAGTTACAACTATTTATTTGAAGTTCCACATAATAAAGGAATATCAACAGCAGATTTTTGGAATAAAGGTGTTGATTGGATTTTTGATACATTCTTTGTGTATATAAAAGCATTTAATACATGGTTGATTCAAGACGTACTTCAACCAATGAGAGCTTTATATTTAAGAATGCCTGCGGTTGCTACAATAGTTTTAGTTGTTGGAGCCGGTTATTTAATCGGCGGCATTCGTTCAGCATTAGTTGTTTGTGGATTAACATTATTTATAGCTTTAAGTCCATGGTGGGATAGAGCATTAGTTACAGCATATATGGCAACTTTTGGAGTTGTTATATCTTGTATAATTGGATTTACAGTTGGAACTTTATGTTTTCAAAACAAACATTCTGCAAGTTTTATGCTGGGGGTTTGTGATATATTTCAAACTTTTCCTTCTTTCGTATACTTAATTCCAGTGATGATGCTTTTTGGTATAACCGATACATCAGTTTTAATTGCAGTTATAGTTTACGCAACAATACCAGCAACAAGATATACAATTGAAGGTCTTAGAAGTGTTCCAGTTGGTTTGCATGATGCCGCAACAATGTCAGGTGTAAATAAATTCCAAAGATTGACTAAAATAGAATTTCCTTTAGCATTTCCTCACATGATGCTTGGCCTAAATCAAACAATCGTATTTGCATTGTTTATGGTGATCATTGGAGCGTTTATTGGAACTGAAGATTTAGGACAATATATTTTAAAAGCTTTATCAGATAAAAAAGGGGCAGGTATAGGCTTTACGCTTGGAATTTGTGTTGCCTTCATAGGTTTAATATTTGATAACTTAATTCGAACTTGGGTTGATAAGAGAAAAAAACACCTCGGTATAGAATAATTATGAAAAAAATTTTAATTATTGGATCAGGAGCAATGGGCTCAGCTTTTTCTATACCATGTATAGATAATAATAATGAAGTTAATTTAGTTGGAACTTTTTTAGAAGATGATTTAATCTCAAGAATTAAATCAAATAATAATTTTCACCCAAGTTTAAATACCAATCTTCCACAAAAAATTAATATTCATAATTTTTCTAATATAAAAGATATATCTATTAAAGAAATAGATATAATTGTAGTAGCAGTTAGTTCAGTAGGTATAGATTGGGCAGCAGATGAAATTTCTAAATTTTATAAAAATCAAATACCAATAATTCTTTTAACAAAAGGTTTGTCAATTAATAATGACCAATTAATAACTCTTTCAGAGAAACTAGAATTAAAATTAAATAGTAATGGTCATCAAAATGTAAATATTTCATCAGTAAAAGGACCATGTTTAGCTTCTGAATTAGCAAATAAAATGAGAACAGGGACAATAATTGCAAACAAGAATATTAATGAAGCTAAAAAAATTCAAAAAATAATTGAGACTGAATATTATAAATGTGAGATATCAGATGATATTTCAGGAGTAGAATTTTCATCTGCAATTAAAAACTTATACTCAATGCTAATTGGAGGTTCGCAAGGTTTGAGTAACCCACTAGCTGCTGAAGATATTCAGGAAAAATTTTATCTAAATACAGCCGCAAGCTTAATTCATAGATCAATTTCGGAAATGGTAGAAATTGTTTCATTTTACTCAGGTAGACCAGAAACAGTATATGGATTAGCTGGACTTGGAGATCTGTATGTAAGTGTATCAGGTGGGAGAAATAGCAAAATGGGAAAACTTTTAGGAAAAGGCTTTCTTTACAATGAAGCCAAACAAAAATTTATGAAAGATATAACAGTTGAAGGTGCTCAATTAGCTTTTGATATTGGTCCTAAATTAATTTCAAATTTTGAAAAAAAAAAATTTCCACTTTTATTTAGTATTTTAGAATGTATATGTGAAAATAAAAAATTACAAATTGATTGGTAAATGAATAACGAAACTATTAATATTATTGGATGGATTTTATTTTTAATCTCTGCAGTTGGATTTATTATGTCTAGTCTTGGTAATTTTTGGGCTATGTTTGGAAGTATATTTTTCTTAATTGGTTGTTTAGCATTTTTGATACCTTATTTCAGAAAAGAAAAGTAGTTATTTAAGTTTAAGTTTTTTTAATTTTTTTCTTTATTTAAAAAAGTTTTTAAAGAGTCATCCATTGCTGTTGCCCATGGCGTGTGATGAATTGGGGCAATAGATCCTGTAACTGCTGAAGAAAAAGATTTGTTTCTATAAGTCATTATATCCTCGACTTTATGATGTTCCCATTCTTTAAAATGTTTTCTGATTAATTCAAAATCAATTTTTGGATAATCAGATAGACCATGTAGCTCTTTAGTATATTCAGTTTGAAAGTCTATCATTTGATCAGGGTTTTCCAATTTTTCCTCCATAGCTACCCATTTATTTATATCTTTCTCAATTTCAGAATTATCTGGAAGTTTAATTTTGTTCATTATTACATCTCTTGCATACCAAGCCTGACAATCAAACATATTGAATGTATGAAATTGATCTTGCATACCAAGATAAAGTAGTTGGTGGTTGTCTTGCCACACAACACCTTTGTATAATTTTGGTGGATATAATCTATTTTTAGTTTTTAGTCTTAGTTCCTCTTTTAAAAATGGAAAATGATGAAGATAACCTGAACATAATATAATTACATCTGCCTCTTGTTGGTGCCCATCTTTAAAGATAGCTTTATTTCCATCTAATCTATCTAAATAATGGACTTCTTTAACTCCATTTGGCCATTTAAATCCCATTGCATTATGTCTATAACCAATAGTTACACTTTTTGCTCCGTACTTATGGCATTGAAGAGCCACATCTTCTGCTGAATAGCTGCTACCTAGTACAATAACATTTTTACCTCTAAATTCTTCAGCATCTCTGAAATCGTGAGAATGCATTATTCTTCCTGGAAAAGATTTCATCCCAGGATATTCTGGTATGAATGGAACTGAGAAATGCCCTGTTGAAATAACTACATAATCGAAAATATCTTTTGAAAATTTTTCATTTTTTTTATCATGAGATGTGACTTCAAATTTATTTTCTTTATAAATTATATTAATAACGCTAGTGCTAAATTTAACTTTATCTTTTAAATTTCCCTTTTTAACCCTACCTATAATGTAATTGTACAATACTTCTCTAGGAGGAAATGATGGAATAGGTTTTCCAAAATGTTCATCAAAAGAATAGTCAGCAAATTCTAAACATTCTTTTGGCCCATTAGACCATAGATATCTATACATACTATTAGGAACTGGGTCACCATATTGATCAGATCCAGTTCTCCAACTATAATTCCATAATCCTCCCCAGTCTTCTTGTTTTTCAAAACAAACTATTTCAGGTATTTTTTCACCTTTTTTTTCAGCTTGTTCAAATGATCTTAACATTGAAAGACCGCATGGACCCGCTCCAATAATTGCTACTTTAGCCATTTAATTTTCCTTACCTAGGTCAAATTTATAAATGTATTTTACTAACAAAAATGCAAAAATTGAAATATTATTTTTATATGAAAACTAATTGGAATTATCCTACTTCTGTATGGGTAGGGGAGAATAGAGTAAAGGATTTACACATAGCTTGTAATAACTTAAATATTAATAACCCTTTATTTGTAACCGATAAAGATCTTATATGTTTGCAATTTGTCAAAGATGTTCTTTCAGATTTAAATAATTATTTTAAAGAATTTACAACCTTTTCTGATTTTTCAGGTAACCCGATTGGTGAAAATGTAGACGAAGGAGTTAAAATATATAAAAAAAATAAATGTGATGGTGTTATAGCATTTGGGGGAGGAAGTGGATTAGATGTAGGTAAAGCTATTGCTTTTATGTCAGCACAAACAAGACCAATATGGGATTTCGAAGATATAGGGGATTATTGGAAAAGAGCAAATGAAAATAATATTGCCCCAATAATTGCTATTCCTACAACTGCAGGAACGGGATCTGAAACTGGTAGGGCCTCTGCAATAATAAATAAAAAAACAGGTATCAAAAAAATAATTTTTCATCCAAAATTTTTACCGTCTATTGTTATTTTAGATCCATGTTTAACAATTGATTTATCTCCAAGACTTACTGCTGCAACAGGAATGGACGCACTTGCACATAACCTAGAAGCTTTTTGTGCCCCAGGTTTTCATCCAATGGCCGATGGTATTTCAATAGAAGGAATGAAATTAATTAGAAAATCCCTTTTGAAAGCTTTTAGTAACGGAAAAGATTTAAATGCTAGAGCAGATTTACTAGCAGCTGCGAGTATGGGCTCAACTGCTTTTCAAAAAGGATTAGGTGCGATTCATTCATTAAGCCACCCAGTAAACGCTCAGTTTAATATCCATCATGGATTATCAAATGCAATATTTATGCCATACGTATTAACTTTTAATAAAGATACTGTTGAGCAAAGAATTATATCAATTTGTGATTATTTAAATATTCAAAAGAATTTTGAGAGCTTTTTGAATTGGATTTTAGAATTAAGAAAAGATTTAAATATCCCGCACAAACTCTCAGATGTTATTGATCAAAATAAAATTAATATTGATAAACTATCACAAATGGCACTTGATGATCCCTCTACAGCTTCAAATCCAAAAAAATTATCTCTTGAAGATATGAAAACTTTATATAAACACAGTATTTCTGG
>CACISU010000017.1 GCA_902589345.1 uncultured Pelagibacteraceae bacterium
AAGAAAATATAATAAGAAAAAAATTATATTTATATGTGGTTTGCCTAGATCTGGAACTACTTTGGTTGAACAAATATTATCATCCCACAGCAAGGTAAACGGAGCGGGTGAATTAACTTATCTAAAAAAATCAATAGACTCTATATTTTTTAAAGAAAATAAATTGAATGAAATTGCTTTAAATAATGAAATAAAATCTGATGAAAATATTTTAAATGATATGTATTATAATTTTTTAGAAATTCATAAATTTGAAAATAGTATAATAACTGATAAAGCTCCTCAAAATTTTATGTGGATTGGTTTTATTAAATTATTTTTTCCTAATGCTAAAGTAATTCATTGTTTTAGAAATGCTAATGATAATTTTTTATCTTTATATAAAAATAATTTTGCATCTAACCAACATATGGGATGGAGTTTTAATGGCAGTAATATTGCAAAATTTTATAATTTATATTCAGATCTTATGAAATTTTGGAAATTAAATTGTGAAGGTTTTTTCTACGAAATTAATTATGACAAATTAGTCATAGATAATGAATCTGAAATTAAAAAATTATTAAGTTATTGTGAATTAGAGCGGGAGGAAAATTGCTTTAATCACTATAAAAACAAAACTCCAATTACAACTGTAAGCTTATTTCAAGCTAGAAAACCCATATATAAAAGTTCATTACATTCATCTCAAAATTACTCAAAATACTTAGATAAGTATTTCAAACAATTAGATAAATATAACTAATTTTAATTATTGTTGTAAATCTTTTGATATGCTTTTTCTAAATTTTCTGTATATAGTTTTGAGTCAAATAATGGTTGTTTAGAAATATTTGTAATTAATTTTTCTTTTATTTTTTTAATTTTATTTTTATCATTACTCAGATTTAATATAAAATTTTTATATTCATCATTATTTTTTGTTATTAGTTCATTTAAGTCTAATGCATTTAGAATACTAGATGAAACTCTACTACAAAATGAACTACCTATTTTAGTCACTACTGGCAATCCAGTCCAGAGTGCATCGCTTGTTGTTGTATGACCTGTATAAGGATAAGTGTCTATAAATAAATCTGCCAATCTGTGTCTTGCCAAATGTTCAGAATGAGTTGTTGGGTCGGCAAAAATTAATCTATCAGTATTTATACCTAAGTTTAAAAATTCATTCCTTAAATTTTTTTTAGTAATTTCATTATCAGAAAAAAGCCAAATTATACTATTTTCTTTCTGCTTTAAAATATCGCTCCAAATTTTAAGCATTTCTGAAGTAATTTTGTATGATCTGTTAAAGTTACAAAATATAAATTTATCTTCTGGTAAGTTAAAATCTTGTCTAGTAATTTTATTTTCTGATATTATTTTTCTATCATCATTTGGTTGGTAACAATCTGGTAAACTTATTATCTTTTCAGAGAAAAATTTTTGATTTTCTTTTGTTATCAAAGTATTATCAGCTATAATATAATCCATAACATTTGGTCCACATGTTCCCGGATAACCTAAATAATTTACTTGTATAGGCGCACATCCTTTGGCAAAAATTTTATATCTATTATTATTTACAAAACCCATAAGATCTAAGGCAATATCTATTTCCAATTCCTTTGATAATTTAGAAATTTCCAGGTCTGTTTTTTTGTATACATCTATAAAACTGTTACAAGAATCAATAATTCTTTTCTGCACTAAATCTCTCTCATTTAATGGACAAAAACTAAAGGCGTAAATTTCAAATTTTTCTTTATCGTGTAACTCGAATACTCTTGCAATTAAATGGGACGTTGCATGATCCCTGAAATCTGCAGAATAATAACCTAAACGTATTTTTTTATGTTTATTTTTTATAATTGGTCTTGTAAAATTTTTAATTTGACCGTTAAAAGACACAGCTGCTTTTTGCTCTAATTCTGGAGAGTCCTCGAAATTTTGAATAAAAATCGGAAATTCAGTATTTTCTTGATCTTTAATAAATTGAATTAATTTTTTTTGATAATTTTTAATATTTTTCCAATCACACAAAACTGTCTTTAGTATAATTAATGAATTTAAGAAATCACTATCTTGTTTTAAAGAGTAAGCTTTTTCAAGATCCTTTAAAGCTTGTTCATATAAATTTAATTGCCAGGCGATAAGACCCCTTAAAAAAAAAGCTTTTGGAAATTTTTGCTTTAAATCAATAGCATTATTTAATGATTCTATTGCTGCTTTTTTTTGACCTAAGTGATTCAGAACGAAGGCTTTATTATAATGCATCCTAGTTATATTAGGATTTTGTTCAATTATTATATCGTAGTCAAACAGTGCAAGTTCATATTTATGATTTTTTAAGTAAAGATCTGTCCGGTTAACTAAGGCTAAAAAATATTTGTTATTAATTTTTAAAGCTTTGTTGTAGTTCTCTAAACTCTTTTCATAATTATCATTAAAATTGTAATAATTAGCAATATTGAAATATACTTCCGCATAGTCTTTTTTAATTTTAATTGCATTATCCCAATTCTCTAAAGCTTTTTCATCGTTACCTAAACCTTCATAAATTATGGCTTTTAAATTGTATGATTCTGCATGACTCTTGTTCAATTCAATTACTTTGTCTAAGCTTTCAAGTGCCTCATCAGATTTTTTTAATCTTTGATAAATTAGAGATCTTATAAAATAGGTGTTATAATTTTTGTCTTCCTTACTAATTGATAAATTTGAATATTTTAATGCTTCTTCAAAATTTTCTTGTTTGATATTTATTTTTGTAATTAGATCTAACGCATTTAAATCTTGATTATCATTAATTAAAATAGTTTTACAAATTTTTTTAGCTGCCTCTAAATCATTATTATTGTAGAAATATTCTGCTGATGATAAATTTTTATTTATAGCCATCTCAATCGGTTTAAATTAATCTTAAAGTATATTTATTAATAAAACAGGTTATACTAATTTAATGACAATTTACGCTTTATCAACTGGTCCTGGTATATCTGGAATGGCTACCATTCGTATTTCTGGAGAAAAAGCTCATGAAGTAATTAGCAAGCTTACAAAGGGTACATTTCCTAGTCCTAGGGTCGCTACATTAAAAAAAATCAACAAAATCAATACTAATGAGCTAATCGATGAAGGCTTAATAATATGGTTTCCTGCTCCACACAGCTATACAGGAGAGGATATGGCTGAAATCCATGTCCATGGAAGCTTAGCTGTAATAAAAGCTGTACAGAGCTCTATTTCTCAAATTGAAACATGTAGATTAGCTGAACCAGGTGAGTTTACTAAAATTGCATTTCAAAATAATAAAATTAATTTATTAAAGGCAGAAAGTATAGGCGATTTAATTTCCGCAGAAACTGAAATTCAAAGATCGCAAGCAATCAAAATGATGTCAGGAATAAATTCTAAAAAATTTAATTTTTGGAGGAATGCTTTATTAAAAATGTTATCAAATATTGAAGCTAAAATTGATTTTCCAGATGAAGAAATTTCTGATGAGATTTTAGATGATATTAAATTTCATTCTGAAAATATAAAAATAGAAATAAAAAAAACATTAGATGATCAAAAAGTGGGAGAGAGAATTAGAGAGGGATTTAAAATAGCTATTGTTGGTCCTACGAATGCGGGCAAGTCTAGTCTATTAAATTATCTTTCAAGAAGAGATGCTGCTATAGTTTCTGAAATAGCCGGTACTACGAGAGACGTTATAGAAACACATCTAAATATTGATGGTCTTCCAGTAATACTATCTGATACTGCTGGTATAAGAAATTCTAAAAATGAAATAGAAAAGAAAGGTATTAAAATAGCATTAGAAAAAGCTGAAGATGCAGATTTAAATATAGTTGTGATAGAACCAAAAAGTGCCTATTTTACTGCATTTTTGAAAGATTTGATATCTGATAAATCTATTCTTGTGATTAATAAGTCTGATCTTGGAATAGACAATATAGTTCAGGAATATAAAAATTATGATCCTTTATTCATATCAATTAAAAAAGAAAAAAATATTGAAACTTTAATATCTAGAATTAAAGATAAACTTAAAGATAAATTTATAAACTCCGATGATATTCTAATCACTAGAGAAAGACATCGTCAACATCTAGAACAATGTGTTTTGCATTTAGAAAACTTTAAAAATAAAAGTCAAGCAGAAGATTTCGATAAAGCAGCGGAAGATTTAAGATTGGCCACCAGGCATTTAGGAATAATAGTTGGAAAGGTTGATGTTGAAGAAGTGTTAGGATCAATTTTCAATGATTTTTGTATAGGCAAATAATCGTTGGAATTGCTAATTTTTAGGTCAATTTAAGTGTTTTCTTGTAAAATTTCATATCAATAATAAATTGTAGATATGAAAAATGAAATTTCATTTGATGTAGTTGTTATAGGCGGAGGTCATGCAGGATGTGAAGCAGCTTCAGCATCAGCTAGATTAGGTATCAGTACTGCCCTATTTACACATAAGTTTGAAACAATAGGAGAGATGTCATGCAATCCAGCCATTGGTGGCCTGGGTAAAGGACATTTAGTTAGGGAAATTGATGCATTAGACGGTGTCATGGGAGATGTTGCTGATAAATCAGGTATACAATTTAGATTGTTAAATAGAAGCAGAGGTCCAGCAGTAAGAGGACCAAGAACACAAAGTGATAGAGCTCTATATAAGAAGTATATGCAAGAAAAACTTGTAAACTATTGTAATTTAAGCATTTTTTCTGATCCTGTAATTAAGTTTATATTTGAAAAAAATGTTATAATTGGCTTCATTACACAATCAGGTAAAGAGATAAGATCATCAAAGATAATTTTAACAACTGGCACATTTTTAAATGGTTTGATACATATAGGAGAAAAAAAGACTCCAGCTGGAAGATTCAATGAGAAGCCCTCGACAGGTTTAAGTGAACAATTAGAAAAATATAGTTTTAAAATTGGAAGATTAAAAACTGGAACTCCCCCAAGACTAGACGCACGTACTATTAATTATCAAAATTTAGAAGAGCAACACGCTGACGATGATCCATATTTTTTTTCCTTTCTTACTAAAAAAAATTTCAATAAACAAATTTCATGTCGAATGACTTATACCAATGAGAACGTTCACAAAATTATCTCTAAAAATATAAAACTGAGTGCTATGTACTCAGGGAGTATAAAAGGTGTTGGGCCTAGATATTGTCCGTCTATAGAAGATAAGGTTAAGAAATTTGCAGATAAGCAAAGGCATCAGATATTTTTGGAACCCGAGGGATTAAATGATTATACAATTTACCCAAATGGAATATCGACCTCATTACCAGCTGATGTACAACAAGAAATATGTAGTAAAATCAATGGTTTAGAGAATGTAAAAATTATTAGGCCAGGATATGCAATAGAATATGATTTTGTCGATCCCAGAGAGCTTTTTTTAACTCTTGAGACTAAAAAGATTAAAAATCTTTATCTTGCGGGTCAAATAAACGGTACCACCGGCTATGAAGAGGCTGCAGCCCAAGGATTGATAGCAGGTATTAACGCTGCACTAGCTTTTAAGGGACAAGAGCCTTTTATTTTGGATAGATCTGAAGCTTATATAGGTGTTATGATAGACGATCTTGTAACCAAAGGTGTAGCAGAGCCATATAGAATGTTTACATCAAGGGCAGAGTATAGGCTATCACTTAGATCTGATAACGCTGATTTAAGATTAACCCAAAAAGGTATAAATTTAGGACTTGTTCGTGAAGACAGAGCAATGATATTTAATGAGAAATTTGATCAATTATCAAAAATTGAAAAAAAAATGGATAAATTAAATATTACTCCTTCAAAAGTATTAAAATATGGTGTAAATATTGCGAAAGATGGTGTAAGTCGGTCTGCAAACCAGATTTTAGGTCAAAAATCGGTCAATATGGGTAAAATTAGAGAAATATGGCCTGAAATTAAATATGTTTCTAAGGAAATTGATGAACAGCTGGAAATTAATTCTCATTATAAAGGTTATTTAAATAAACAAAAAGCTGATATATTAGCATTTAAGAGAGATGAAAATCTGATAATACCTGAAAATTTAGATTATGATAGTTTTTCAGGACTTTCTAACGAAGTAAAATCAAAATTTAAGAAAATTAAGCCTAAAACAATGGGTCAAGCATTAAGAATAGATGGAATTACACCTGCTGCAGCATATATTTTGTTGTCTCATGTCAAAAGAAAGTCTATTAAGAATATAGCTTGATTGATTCGGAAATTATAAAAAATAAATATTTAAATTCTTTAAATGTTTCACGTGAAACTTTGATTGATCTAAAAGAATATAGCTCATCTATAATATCTAAAAACAAAGAAATAAATTTGATAAGTTCGAGCACTGAAAAATCAATAAACTCAAGGCATATAGAAGATAGTGCTCAAACCATTGATTTTATTGATAATATAAACGTAAATACAT
>CACISU010000018.1 GCA_902589345.1 uncultured Pelagibacteraceae bacterium
TACTGAATTTGAAGAAGATAAATTAATAATTATGGATAATTTTATAAAAGAAAATAAAGCTAATTTTAATTCAGATAATTTGGTATTATCTGATAAACTAAAAAAATAGTATATGGAAATAGATTTAGTATCAGGAGCGTTAGGAGCGGAAGTAAAGGGAATAGATTTAAAAGATTCTTCAGTTGCTAATTGGGATATAATTAATAATCTATTATTAGAACATAAAGCGCTCTTTTTTAGAGACCAAGATATAACTTCTGAGGAGCATATTAATTTAGCTAAACACTTTGGTCCTTTAGAGAGACATGTTTATGTTAAAGGAAGAGAAAATTATCCTGAAATTTTAAGGATAATTAAAGAACCAGATGAAAAACATCAGTGGGGAGAAACTTGGCATACTGATGTCAGCTATAATCCAAAACCAACAAAAGTAATTATTTTACGATCTTTAAAAATACCTCCTGTTGGTGGTGATACAATGTTTTCAAATATGGAGTTAGCCTACGATACATTAGATGAAAAAATAAAAGATAAAATAAAAGATAAAAAAGCTATTCATAGCTCCCTTGGTGCTGCAGCATTTGTAGAAGCTTATAAGGCAATGGAAGGTAATGGTAATTTAGATGAATATTCGAATGCTCACCCTGTAGTAAGAACTCATCCCGAAACAGGGAAAAAAATACTATATGTAAATTCTATGTATACTAAAAAAATTCTGGATGTAGATAAAAACGAAAGTGAAGATATTTTAAATCATATTTTTAGACATCAAGAAAGATTAGATTTTACTTGTAGATTTAAGTGGACTGAAAATGCAGTTGCTATCTGGGATAATAGAAGCACATTGCATCAAGGTCTAACAGATTTTTTTCCAGGAAGAGGTTTGGGCCACGAGAGAGTAATGGATAGGATTGCTATAGAAGGCGATAACCCACAATAAAAAATTGCTTTGAAATTTGATTATTTAATTATTGGTGCAGGAACAGCTGGTTGTGTGTTAGCTAATAGACTCTCAGAAAAAACTCAAAATAATGTTGCTATATTCGAAGCTGGCAAAAATAGTGATATTTGGAAAGTGAACATGCCTCTAGCTATCTTATACACAATGCATGATCCAAAATATAATTACAAATATTATTCTGAACCAGAGCCTTATTTAAATAATAGAAAATTATTTTGTCCCCGAGGAAAGATGATTGGTGGATGTTCAGCTCATAACGGAATGGTTTATGTAAGAGGTAATAAAAATGATTATGAAAGATGGGCCAGTTTTGGATTAAAAAATTGGAGTTATGAAAAAGTTCTACCTTTCTTTAAAAAAATTGAAACATGGTCTGAAGGTGAAAATCAGTATAGAGGTGGACAAGGAATATTACCAATTAATCAATCTAAAAATCCAAATCCTTTATTTAAGGCATTTTTGAACTCTGCACAGGAAGCAGGTCATAAAATAAATTCTGATATGAATGGAGAGGATCAAGAAGGATTTGGCATGTACGATGTTACAATCCATAAAGGGCAAAGAGCAAGTGCATCAAAATATTATTTAAACCCTGCAAGAAATAGGAAGAATTTAAAAGTATTTACAGAGTCTTTTGTAGAGAAAATTATTTTTGAAGGAAAGAAAGCAATAGGCATACAGGTTAAAATAAAAAATAAAATAGAAAAAATTTATGCAAATAAAGAAGTAATTTTGAGTGGTGGATCTATTAACTCACCACAATTACTTATGGTATCAGGTGTTGGTCCAGGAGATGAATTAAAAGAAAAAGGAATAGAAATCGTTCATAATCTTAAAGGTGTTGGAAAAAATCTTCAAGATCATTTGGAAACTTACATTCAACAAGAATGCAAAACCCCTGATACTTTATATTCTTATGTAAAGAAGCTAAATATGCTTAGGGTTGGAATTCAGTGGTTTTTAAATAAAAGTGGTCCATGCTCGACTTCTTTTCTTGAAGCAGGAGGTTTTTGTAAATCTTCACCTGATAAAGAATATCCAAATATTCAATTTCATTTTTTTCCAGCCTTTGTAATAGATCATGGCGCTGTAGATCCAGATAGACATGGATTTCAATTGCATGCTAGTCTTAATCAACCAAAAAGTAGAGGTCATGTAACCTTAAATACTAAAAATCCTTACGATTATCCAAAAATACAATTTAATTACTTAGAGGATGATTATGATCTTAAAGAAACTGTTAAATGTGTACATGTAGCAAGAAAGATTTTAAGTCAAAATTCAATGAAACCATATGCTGGAAAAGAAATTGGACCAGGAGAAGACTCAAAAACAGATGAGGAAATTAAGGAATATATAAGATCAAAAGCGGAAACTGCTTATCACCCATCTTGTACTTTAAAAATGGGTTATGATGAAATGGCAGTTCTTGATGAAGATTTAAAAGTCCATGGATTACAAAATTTAAGAGTGGCTGACGCATCAGTTATGCCTGAAATCACAAGTGGAAATTTAAATGCTCCAACTCTCATGATTGCTGAAAAAGCTGCTGATTTAATACTAAACTAATCTCTTATTTATTTTATATATTCAAAATTTTGAGTTGTTTCATTCACACTAATAAGTTTAGCTTTGTTCCTTAAATGAAACTTCGTTGCCATATCAGTAAGTGGAGATAATGTAACCAATCTATTTAAATGATTAGATTTTTTTATCATTTTAAATACTTCTTTAACAATTAATTTTCCACCTCCTTTTTTTTTTGACCAAACAGTGTAAGCTATTGCAATTTTACCAACATTTTGACCTCGTAAAGCACTTTGTAAAAAAGCATCTTTACTAAAATCTTCAAGTTCTTTAACTGATTTAGGAATATTATTTGTAAATGCAAAACACATTATTGCATGGATTTCATTTTTATACTTTACACCGTAAATTTTTCTTCCATAAGAAGTTCTAAATTCATTACTCAATTCAGGTCTAACTGGATCTTCGCTAGTATCACATTCTTTTAGGCTAACCAGCTCTGCTCCTTTGACCCAATCAAAAAAGTTATTTATTCCTAAATTAATAATTTTTTTGTTTTTTCTAATTCTAGCTTTAATTCTAGTTTTAAATTTTTTAGTACTTTTAGAAGAATTATCTTCTAGATATTTGGCTACTAATTTTTCTTTTACATTTTTAAATATTTCTTTCATTTGGTAAGACCTTATACATTAAAAATGAGAAATTTATGAATTTTTAGGGGCCCTTTAAATGGTTCGTGGGAACAATATTTAAGGACCCCTAAAAATCACACAATTGAGACTTTAGTCTCTAATTGCGTAAGCTATAACTCCTGTTTCAGATACGTCTGTACCTTTCATCTCAGCCTCTCTACTTAATCTGATCCCCATTGTTGCTTTCATAATCGACCAGACTATTAGCGACACAATAAATACAAATACATTTATAGAAATCACTCCTAAAAGTTGAGTGCCAAAATTTGCTGCTGAGTTAGTTATTGGTACGGCCAAAGTTCCCCAGATACCTGCGAACAAGTGAGCGGGAACAGCGCCTACAACATCATCTATTTTTAAAGAAAATAGTAATTTTGTTCCAAATACTACTAACATACCACCTACTGCACCAATTAATATTGCTGCTAAAGGTGTCGGCATCAAAGGCTCAGCTGTTATTGCAACTAAACCACCAATTGCTCCATTTAACATCTGAACTACATCTGTTTTACCACCAATTAATCTAGTAACTACAGCTGCTGCCATAACTCCACCACATGCTGCTAAATTAGTATTGATGAAGATTTTTGATACAGCCACTGCATCAGTGAAAGTACCCATTGCTAATTGTGATCCACCGTTAAATCCAAACCATCCTAGCCATAAAACAAAAACACCAATTGTAACTAATGGTATTGAAGAAGCTGCAAATGGTTTAACTGGTGAAGGATCTCCTTTTTTCTTAAATCTACCAATTCTTGGTCCAAGTATTAATGCACCAGCTAAAGCCGCCGCACCTCCTGTTGAGTGAACTAGAGTGGAACCAGCAAAGTCTGAAAAGCCTCTTGCTGCTAACCAGCCTCCACCCCACTGCCATCCCATAACAACTGGGTATAAAAATCCTCCCAAAATTGCTGCAAATAAAAAGAACGGCCACAATTTAATTCTCTCAGCCAATGTTCCTGATACAATAGATATTGTAGTTGCACAAAAGACCATCTGAAAATACCAATCAGCACCATCTGCATAACCTGTCTCTAACTTGCTTCCATCTGACCAAGGAATAAATTTTCCTATAAATCCCCCTTCAGGTATACCATATGCAACATTGTAACCGAATAGCCAAAACATAATTCCAGCAATCGAATATAGTCCAATATTTTTTGCACAAATTACCGAGACACTTTTCGACGTTACCATTCCTGATTCTAACATTGCAAATCCAGCCGCCATGAACATGACTAAAAATCCACAAACTAAAAATAAGAATGTATTAAATATAAATCCAACCTCTGCCGAAACAGTCGTCTCAGCAAAGCTAGGCATTGAAATGCTCATAAAGAACATTAATGCCGTAAAAAATTTGAGTTTTTTCATGTTAAAATGATTAATTGAAAGTGATTGTTAGTTAAAATGTTTATTATGAAATGCAGATATGCAATTTAATTTATGCTTATTAAGATATTCAGGTATGCTATTTTTAAATGCTTAAAAAGTTGTTTAAATAAATGATTATAGGACATATAGTTTTAATATATGAAAAAAACTATTGTTAGTAGTTGGAATGAGTGGGATCCATTAAAACACGTAATAGTTGGTAGAGCAGATAACTGTTGTATCCCAGCCCCAGAGCCTGCTGTAGATGTAAAAATACCACCTGATTCTGTAATGAAAGGAAAGCATGGCAGAAGAACTCAAGATTCAATAGATAAAGCAAACGAACTATTAGATAAATTTGTAAAAACATTGGAAAGTAGAGGAATCAAAGTAGATAGACCAACTCCTTTAAAATTTGATGAAAAGATTGGAACACCAGATTGGAAAGCAGAGCATATGTTTGGATGTATGCCTTCTAGAGATGTAATTATTACAGTAGGTAAAGAAATGCTTGAAGCTACTATGAGTTTTCGATGCAGATGGTTTGAGTATTTAGCTTATAGACCATTGATACAACAATACTTTATGGAAGATCCAGGTATGAAACATGAGTCTGCTCCTAAACCTAGATTGACAGATAAAGATTATCATAAAAACTATTTGTCTGATAAAGTAAGTATTGAACAAAGATTAGAGTGGGCAGAGAAAAAGTATTTTGTAACAACTGAAGAAGAACCTCTTTTTGATGCAGCAGATATTTTAAGATTTGGTAAAGACTTAATTGTTCAACATGGATTTACTACAAATTTAAAAGGTATAGACTGGTTAAAAAGACATTTTCCTGATCATCGCGTTCATACTGTAAATTTTCCAGGAGACCCTTATCCAATTCATATAGATGCAACTTTTACCCCGATTAAACCTGGTCTAATTTTAAATAATCCTCAAAGAAAACTTCCTAAAGAACAAAGAAAACTTTTTGAAGATAACGGTTGGGAAATTGTATATGCGGCACAACCAGCGCATAACTCTCCACCTCCTCTAACTTATTATTCAATATGGTTATCAATGAATATATTAGTTTTAGATCCAAAAACAGTATGTGTAGAAAAAAGTGAAGTATATCAAGCTGAACAACTTGATAAATTAGGTATGGAAGTTTTGCCTGTAGATTTTAGAGAAGCTTATGGCTTTGGAGGAAGTTTGCATTGCAGTACAACAGATGTTTATAGAGAAGGTGAATTACAAGATTATTTTCCTAAACAGTAGTATATGATATAGAAATAGAAGCTGTATGGCTTCCAAAAATAATAATCCTAAAGGAATAATTTTCATTTTGTTAGCAATGATGGTTTTTTCGGTCCAGGATGGAATTATGAAACATATTTATAGTTTTGTTTCACTTTATGAAGTTTATTTAATAAGAACAATTGTAAGTTTTCTACTTATTTTAATTTTTTTAAAATACAAAAAAAAACCAATTGTATTTAAAAGTAAATACCCATTCTTGACTTCTTGTCGTGTAATTCTTTTTTTCTT
>CACISU010000019.1 GCA_902589345.1 uncultured Pelagibacteraceae bacterium
CAACTCCATTTATGCAGTTAAGAGATTTGGCAATAATTCTGGCAACTGTTGTTTTTCCAATTCCTCTTATTCCTGTAAATAAATATGCGTTTGGAATTTTATTAAATTTTATTGAATTAAAAATCGATTTAGAAACAATCTCTTGTCCAATTAAATCCTCAAAAATTTGAGGTCTATATTTTAATGCTAAAACTTTTGAAACTTTGCTCATAAATTTTAAAAGGGCCAATCAACCTGGAAAATACTCATTACCCTTGCTGTTTTTCAACCCTGGGGGATTTCATGGTAATACCACCTGATTGACCCACTTTTATTATACCAGTAAAATTTTCTATTCTAGCAAAAAATTTAAAATATTTTATTTTTCTCTAAAACTATCAGCTTCGAAAACACCTAGAACGTGCATATCTTCGCAATGTAACCCTAATTCTTCTAAAGAATTTTTTACTTTTGTTTCTTCTATGTGGCCGTCAAGTTCACATAAAAAGAAATAAGATGAAAATGAATTCTTCTCAGGAAAACTTTGTAATTTTGTTAAATTTACACCATTAAGAGTAAAGCTTCCAAGTGCGCTGTATAGTGCACCGGCTTTACTTTTTAATTTAAACAGTAAAGATGTTATATATTTCTTACTTTTTAGATCAGGTTGGTAAATATCTTTTTGCATAATTAAAAATCTTGTTACATTTTCTTTTTCGTCTTGAACATTAGAGTTTAAAATCTCTAAATTATATATCTTGGCGCTTAATTTAGATGCAATTGCGCCTTTTGATTTTTCTTTAGATTCAGAAACATATTTAGCAGATCCTGCTGTATCTGCTCTAACATTTTCATTAAGGTTATTCTTCTTTATGAAGAATGATGATTGACTCAAAGCCTGTGCATGTGAATAAACATCCTTAATATCAGTTGTTTTTGATCCTGGCAAACCTAGTAGATTGTGACTAATTGGAAAAAAATGTTCAGCAAAAATATTTAATCTGTACTTAAAAATTAGATATTCAACTCCGATATTTCCTGTTGTTTTGTTTGACTCAGGAATAATTGCTTTAACAGAGCTATCTAGATTGGCTTTTTCAAAACATTCGTCAAATGTTTTGCAGGGAATTGTTATACAATTAGGATATTTCTCTTTTGCACAGCTCTCACTATAACTTCCTGCAATTCCTTGGTATGCAATTTTCATTATAATTTTATATTCTATTAGTTTTTAAATTTAAATACTTTATTTTTCCATTATTTTTTTTATTCTCAAATAATCTTCTCTAGTATCAACGCCTATTGAGCATTTTTGGGCTAATATAGTTTGAATATTTATATTATTATCTAAAGCTCTGAGTTGTTCCAATTTATTTTTTTTTTCATTAAAAGTTTGTTTTAACATGACTATTTTTTCCAAAATTTTAACCTTATATATATAAATTCCCAAATGATGATATAAATTAAGGGTATTTTGATCATTTTTTTTTCTAAAAAAATCAACGGCACTAGACGAGTTTTTTTTATTTAAAGTTTCCTTAGTTTTTACTTTGACAATATTTTCATTTATCAAATCTGATTTATTTTCTAAATGGCAACATAAAGTACCCATTTCAAAATTTGATTTTATAAATATTTTGTTTAGCTTTTTAACATCGGCTGAATTTAAATTTGGCTCATCACCCTGTAAGTTCAAAATATATTCAATTCCTTTTAAATTAATTTTTTTAAATGCTTCGAAAATTCTATCTGTTCCAGTTTTATGATTTTTACTTGTTAAAATTGCCTGTCCACCATGTTTAAGTACATCGTCTAAAATTTCTTCATCTTCTGTGGCTACATAAACTTCACCAATTTTAGTTCTTAAAGCATTTTTATAAACATGAGAAATGATTGAAATACCGTCAATTTTTAACAGTGGTTTATTTGGCAATCTTTCTGCTGATAACCGAGATGGAATCAAAATTAATGTTTTATTCATTTTAATCAATAATTTATGCGTCCAAGAGACGCAAATACACTCTTAAAAAATTTTAAGCAATTTGTGATTTATCATGTTATACGACTATTTATCTAAATTATAAATGAATTCTTTTGAAATAAATAAAATAGTTGCAGCAGTAATAGTAACGGTGCTTATAGTATTTGGTATTGGTAAAATTTCTGACGTTATATTTTATAAGGACTCTAATGTAGTTGCTTATAAAGTTGAAGCTCCGGAAGGATCATCTGTTCAAACTAGTACAGAGTCATCAGTTGACATGTCAACTTTTTTAGCAATGGGAGATGTTTCAACTGGCGAAAAGCAGTTTAAAAAATGTAAAGCCTGTCATAGTATAAATAAAGATGGAAGAAATAATATTGGTCCAAAACTTTGGAATGTTATGTTTAGACCAGTTGGATCAATAACAGATTATAAGTACTCAAAAGCTTTATCATCATACAAAAAAGAATGGAACTGGGAAGAAATGAACGGTTTTTTGATTAAACCAGCAAAGTGGATTAAGGGAAATAAAATGGGATTTGCTGGATTAAAAGATGAGAAAGAAAGGGCGTCAGTAATTTTATATCTTAATCAAAATAGCGACAACCCCAAAGAATTACCTTAGTTTACCAAAACAATATAATAAAATACTTTTTTGAACATAAATCCTATTTAAAGCTTGTTGCCAAACTTTAGATTGTTTTCCAAAAAATACTTTATCTGAAACCTCAGGTCCTCTTGGTAGACAATGAAGAAATATAGCGTCACTTTTTGCAAAATTCATAACTTTTGAATTTATTTGAAAATTTTTAAAGTCTTTTAACTTTCTTAATCTGTTTACTTTGTCATTCATAGAGATTACTTTATCAGTAAAAATTACATCGCTTTTCTCAGCTGCTTTTTTAATATCGTTAAATATTTTAACTTTTCCTTTGTGCTTTTTTACCCAATTTAATAAATTTTTATTAGGTTCATATTTTTTTGGACAAGCAATTTTAAGTTTAAATGAAAATTTAACTGAAGCTTCTATTAGGCTATTTATGACATTATTATTTGCATCACCAACCCAACAAATATTCAACATTGATATTGGTTTTTTTTTAATTTCTTCAATTGTATAAATATCACTCAATACTTGAGTTGGATGCGAAGATGGTGAAAGTCCATTTATTATTGGGATAGTCATATATTTTTTAAATTCGTTTATCTTCTTGTCGTTATCTGTTCTGAGCATAAATGCGTTTCCAAATGTAGATATAATTTTTGCAGTATCAGGTAAACTTTCAGTACCTTTACTTAAGTGAAGTTCATTAGGTCTCAATGTAAGTTCATCTCCACTAAGTTGTTTAATGGCAATAGTAAAACTTAATCTTGTCCTCAAACTTGATTTTTCAAACATTTGTATTAAAAGCTTTCCTTTCAAAGGTTTGTCCTTATCCTGATCTAAAGTATTTATTTTTTTTCTTTTATTTTTTCTTTTCTTAGCGTCCATTATTATTTTTCTTAATATAGATGACGAAATATCTCTAATATTTATGAAATGATTCATAATTTTATTTAATTTCTTTACAAACTTTTTTTATTATTTTAATGGCTTGATCAATTTCTATTTTTCTTACATTCAAAGGTGGTAAGATTCTTATAACATTTTCACCAGCTCTAATTGTCAATAAATTGTTATCTGTTAATTTTTTTATAAACTTTGTTTGGTCTCCAAATAGTTGTAGGCCCACTAAAAGACCAACTCCTCTTATTTCCTTTATAATTTTTGGATATTCATTTTTTATTTTGTTTAACTCAAAATGAAGATAATCAGAAATATTTTTAACATTTTTTAAAAAACCCTTTTTAAACAATTGATCAAGGACAGCATTTCCAACGCTCATTGCAAGCGGATTTCCACCAAATGTACTTCCATGTGAGCCAGGCTTCATGCATAACCCTACCTTTTTTGTCATTAAAACTGCACCAATTGGAAAACCACCTCCAATACCTTTGGCAATTGGTACTATATCTGGTTTTACTTTTGCATGTTCAAAAGCAAAAAATTTACCAGTTCTTCCAATTCCACATTGAACCTCATCCAAAATTAATAATATTTTTTTTTTATTGCAGATTTTTCTTAATTCTCTTAAACACCAGTCTGGTATTACTTTGATCCCACCTTCACCCATTATCGGCTCAACCATAATTGCAGCTGTTTTTTTTGTAATAGCCTTTTTCAATGACTGGTGGTCACCAAATTCAAAATGATCAAATCCATCTACCTTTGGCCCAAAACCTTCTGTCATTTTTTTTGAACCACTTGCAAATATTGCAGCTAGAGTTCTTCCATGAAAAGAATTTTTTACACATAAAATTCTATTTTTAAATGGTTTTCCTATTGAATAAAAATATCTTCTTGCAACTTTCACAGCGGCTTCGGTTGCTTCAGTTCCAGAGTTTTGGAACATAACAAAATCAGCAAATGTTTTCTTGGTTAATCTTTTTGCTAGTTTTTCACCCTCTGGTATTACAAAAGCATTTGATACATGCCAAAGTTTTTTTGCTTGCTTATTTATGGCATTGACTAAATAAGGATTAGCATGTCCCAAAGAATTTACAGCTATTCCTTGAACAAAATCTAGATATTTTCTTCCATTATTAGTATAAAGAAAACTTCCTGAACCTTTTTTAAAAGATATTTTTCTTCGATTATAATTTTTAGTCAAACTACTCATTTTAAGATTTTATATTATAACCTTTCTTAAATAAATAGTATGCAATGATCCAAAAAATGATACTTAGAACTGATAGGTATATGATACCAAACTTAATTGAGCCATCCATTTGATTTATAAAAGCATATCTAAAACCGTCAATCATATGAAAAAAAGGATTGTAATAACTGATAGTTTGAAGAAGATCTGGCAATCTATTAATTGAATAAAATGTACCAGATAAGAATGATAGAGGAACAATTAAAAAATTTGTGATTGTGGCCATTTCATCAAATTTATTTGCAAATAAGCCCGCTATAAAGCCTAGTGAACCCAACATAAAAGTACCTAAAAATAAATATATAATAAAAATTATATAACTATTAATTTCTAAATCTAAAAATAAGTAAAATATTGCACTTGAAATAATTGATATCAAAAAACCTCTGGTAACAGATGCAAGTATTATTGATGTAGTAACTTCTGCAGATGAAAGGGGGCTACCAATAATATCTTGAATTGTACCCATCATTTTTGACATAATTAAAGACGATGAGGAGTGAGCAAAAGACTGTTGAATTACTTGCATTGCAATTAGACCGGGTGCTAAAAATATAATAAAAGGGGCTCCCAAAACATCTTTTTTCGCATCTCCAATAGCCAAGGAAATAACCATTAAAAATAAAATTGATGTAATTATTGGTCCTATCAATGTTTGGCCTGATACAATTAAAAATCTAAAAACTTCTTTTTTATATAAAGAAAATGCACCTACCCAATTTATAATTCCAAAACGTCTATCTCCAATTTTATATTTTTTAAATTCAACCATCGGTACTTATACTCATACAAATATTAAAAAATAAATGTTAATAATTATTAAATATTACTTGTTATTTAACTTTGATATGTATTTATATAGTCTATAATGAAATTAAACATACTATATATTGTGTTATGAGCTGGACAGAAGAAAAGGTTCAAAAACTTAAAGAACTTTGGGGGAAGGATAAAACTGCAAGTCAAATAGCTGAGATAATTGGGGGGATTAGTAGAAATGCAGTTATAGGTAAAGCACATAGACTTAATCTCTCTGCTAAAATTAAAACAAGAAATTCTGTACCACAGTACGGGGTTGATAAAGGTAGACAAAAAATACCTTCTGACAAAAGAATCAGAAAAAGTAAGTTTAAATCATTATTATTGGATAATAATTTTGAGCCAGCAAAAAATTTAAGCCTTGAAGAATTGACAGATAAAACTTGTAAATACATGGAGGGTCATCCAGATGAACCTTCTTCTTCAT
>CACISU010000020.1 GCA_902589345.1 uncultured Pelagibacteraceae bacterium
AAAAATATTTTTTTTTTTAATCATTTTAATCTAAATGCTTGGGTAATTTTTAATCCAGTGTTTTGCAATATCTATTCTTTTACAAATCCAAACATTTTTTTTAAATTTTAAAACATAATTCAGAAATTTTTTTAATGATTGAATTCTTCCCGGTCTACCAATTAATCTACAATGTAATCCAACTGACATCATTTTAGGACTAGTCTTACCTTCTTCATAAAGTGCATCAAAGCTATCTTTTAGATATGTATAAAATTGGTCTCCAGTATTAAAACCTTGGTTGGTTACAAATCTCATATCGTTATTATCTAAGCTGTAGGGAATGATTAACTGCTTTTTTTTATTTCTATATTCCCAATATGGCAAATCATCACTGTAAGAGTCGCTGTCGTATAAAAATCCACCTTCATTTATTACTAAGTCTCTAGTGTTTGCGCTACATCTTCCTGTATACCAACCCAATGGTCTTTGGCCGAAAATTTTTTTAATTGTTCTAATCGAATTTTGCATGTGCTTTTTTTCAACAGATTTTTTAATATTTTGATAATCTATCCATTTCCACCCATGAGAAGCAATTTCATAATTACCATTTTTAATTACTTTACAAACCTCAGGATTTTTTTGTAATGCCATAGCTACACCAAATATTGTAATTGGTATTTTCTTTTCTTTAAAAAGCTTGTGTAGCCTCCAGAAACCTCTTCTTGATCCATACTCATAAATTGACTCGATGTTTAGGTTTCTGCCTTTTATTTTTTTTGCATCAATAATTTCAGAAAGAAAAGTTTCAGAGAATTTATCACCATGTAATACACAATTTTCTGCTCCTTCCTCATAGTTAAGTACTATTTGCAAAGCTAATCTTGCTTTATTCGGCCAGACAATTTTTATTTTTTGTGAACCGTATCCAATCATATCTCTTGATTTTTGTTTAAGCATTTTCATTTAAACTTTTTCATTTTATTAAGTGCTTTCAGTTCTAGCTTGTTTTCTATAAGAGTATCTTTAATTGATTTAGCTGTCGCTAGAGAACTTTCATTGTCTCCATGTATACAAATTGAATCAATTTCACAAGGTATTTGTTTTCCTGAAAGACAGTTTAACGCTTGGTTCTTAACCATTTTCAAAATATGTTTTTTACATATATCAGGATTAGTTATTAAAGCAGTAGATTTTTTTCTTGATACCAAATTTCCATCATCTTCATAATTCCTATCAGCAAAAATTTCACATGCAATTTTCATATCTAGCTTATTTGCTGCTAGCTGCATTTTAGAACCCGTTGGAACCAAATAAATTAAATCTTTGCTAATTTCCTTAATTGTTTCTGCTATTATTTTAGAGAGTTCAAGGTCTTCACACGCCATATTATTTAAAGCACCATGTGGTTTGATATGGCTTACATTTTCACCATTTTTAGAAGCAATTTTTTGCAAGATTTCATATTGATCTATTATTAGGCTTCTTATTTCTTCAGGTCTAAGGTTCATTCTTTTTCTTCCAAAGTTTTCAAGATCTCTAAAAGATGGGTGAGCTCCAATACTTACACCATTTTTTTTTGATATTTTTATTACCTCATTCATAGTATCTTCATCTCCCGCATGATATCCACAGGCTACACTGGCTGAGTTCACTATCCCTAATAACTCAGGGTCATTTTTATTTGAATGTAATTTAGATTTTTCGCCTAAATCACAATTGATATTAATTTCCATATTATTAATAGTACTAGTATAACATGTCATGATAAAAAAAATATCAAATCTTGGAGACTCAGCTTTATATTGTGATTTTGGCAACGATGTTAATCAGACTATAAACTCTAGGGTAATAAAAATTTTTAGAAATTTAAAAAAGAATACTATTAAAGGAATTACCAATATAACCCCTTCTTACAATAAACTAATTATTTCATTTGATCTGGATGTAATTAATTTTGAACAACTTGAAGAAAAAATTACTCAAATGAAAATTGAGGATTTTGGTGAAGTTGATAAAAGAATTGTTAAGATACCAGTATGCATAGATGAAGAGTTTTCTTTAGATTTAAAAAGGCTATCAGAAAAATTAAAAATCAATGAAAATGAGATAATTAAATCTTTTTTATCCAAAGAGTATTTTTGTTACATGACAGGATTTATAGCTGGCATGCCTTTCATGGGTGATGTAAATGAAAGTTTAAGATTAAACAGACTAGAAACACCAAGGGTAAAAGTTCCCAAAGGATCTATAGGAATTACAGAGCAGTTTTGTAATATTTATACTTATGATAGCCCAGGTGGCTGGAACATCATTGGAAATACTCCTGTAGAAATTTTTGATAAATTTAAAGTTGATGATCCAGTAAAAATAAGACCAGGTGATAGTGTCATTTTTTATAAAATAAATAAAAAAGAGTTTTCAAATTGGAATGAATAAAAAAGCATATTTTGAAATTTTGAGACCAGGTATTAATTCTACCTTACAGGATTTGGGTAGAGAAAATCAGTACCATTTAGGTATACCATTCAGCGGAGCTATGGATAAAAGAAATTATCTAATATGCAATCAATTAGTATCAAATATTATTAATAAACCAGCTCTTGAATTTGCATATCAAGGTCCACACTTAAAATTAAAATCAGGGAAAGCAACTTGCGCAATTAGTGGAAACGTTTCATTTAATATAATTAAAAATAATAAGACTTTAGAAGGAAAGTGTTATGAAACTTTTGATATTGGTACAGATGATGAAATTGATATTCTATCGACTAATAAATCAGTTTATGGGTATTTATCTGTTCATGGAGGATTTGAAGGGGAAAGTTTTTGGGGAAGTTGTTCAATAAACACTAAAGCAAAAATAGGTTCAAACAATGGAATGAAATATTCTAAAGATCAAAATATATTTTTAACGGATGCTGAGAGTATTTCTTATAAAAAAAAAATAGATTATATGAATTCCAAAATTGAATATATAAGAGTTTTAAAAGGTACAAACTTTAATTATTTTTCTGACGAGGCAATAAGAGTTTTTTTTGGAAATAAATTTGTTGTATCAAAACTTTTGGATAGGATGGGTATGAGACTAGAAGGTCCAAAAATTAAAAATAATGTAAGCACAAATATCAAGTCTGAAGGATTAGTTAAAGGAGTAATACAGGTACCTGCTGATGGAAATCCTATTATAATGCTTTCTGATCATGGAACTATAGGAGGTTATCCCAAAATTGGAGTTATAATATCTGCAGATTATGATAAAATTGTACAGTCTACCCCAGGATCAAATATTAAATTTAAGTTGGTTGATTTACCTGAAGCAGAAAATTTATATAAACTTTATAATATGGATACTCAAAACCTTTTAAATCAAATTAGATGAATTTTATTCTAAAAGTCCCCGGTCCTCTTTTGGTTTTTCTTGGAGCTTTTTGTTTAAGTTTTGGAGGTTTAATTGTTAAATCCTTTGAGGGAGCAACCTTGTGGCAAATATTATTTTGGAGATCACTTTTTTTTTCGATAACAATCTTATTTTTTTTAATTTTTACTTATAAGTTAAAATTCATAAATTCTATATTAAAATCAGGAATTCCAGGACTATTTGGAGGTTTGGTATTATCATCTGGATATGCTGGTTATGTTTTTGCCATGTACAATACTACTGTAGCAAATGCTAATTTTATAATTCAAACTCAAGCAATATTTTTAGCTATTTTTGGATATTTATTTCTTAAAGAAAAAATAAATAAATTAACTTTAGCTTCAATTTTTTTAGCTTTTAGCGGCATTTTATTGATGCTTGGTAACTCTCTATCCCCAGGTCAAATGCAGGGTAACTTAGGAGCGTTTACTATGCCAATCTCTTTTGCTGTCCTTATTTTAATTGTAAGAAAATATCCAACTATAGATATGATACCTTTACAATTAATTGCCGGAATTGGTGCATTAACAATTGGGTATTTAATGTCACCAAAAATCTTAATTTCTAATCATGATATTTTCTTAGGTTTTATAGCTGGATTTTTTCAGGTAGGAATTGGGTTCATATTAATTACAATAGGCGCACGAACAACAACAGCAGCTCTTGTGGGAATCATAATGTTAATAGAGGCTGTGCTAGGCCCTCTTTGGGCTTGGATTTTTATAAGTGAAAAACCACCAATGGTTGTCTTTCTAGGAGGATCTGTTGTTATTATTGCAGTTTTGCTTCAGTTTGCTAACCGCAAAGTAGAAAAAAAATTTTAGCTGAATTAAAAAAAATTCCTAAATTATGATATTATGACGCATGTCTTTAATTAAAGACCTATCAAAAGAAAAAAAACAAATAGATCTCCAAATAAGAAAAATAACTAAAAAAAGAATGAATGATAGAACATCAGACTCATGGGTAAGCTTAAGGCAATTAAAGAAAAAAAAACTGGCACTCAAAGATAAACTAAGTCTGATTTCTAAAAGTCATTAGTTTTTCATAATTATTTGACGTAGATCTAATATAAAACTATTAATTTAGTAAAAATCAAAATATTAATGAAAATTGCAGTTATAGGATCAGGAATCGCTGGATTAAGTTCAGCATATTATTTATCAAAAAAACACAAAGTAGATTTGTTTGAAAGAGAAGATCATTTTGGAGGACACTCATATACGGTTGAGGTTTTAATTGAGGATAAAAATTTTATAGATGTAGATATAGGTTTTATTGTTTTTAACCACCAGACCTATCCCAATCTAATTAATTTTTTTGAAGAAAATAGAGTAGAGATAGAGAAAAGCAACATGTCTCTTTCTGTATCTGTTAAAGGTACAGATATTGAATATTGTGGCAAAGGATTGGGAGGAATTTTTAGTAATAAAAAAAATTTGTTAAATTTAAAATTTATAAAGATGTTTATTGAGATAATAAAATTTTATAAAAATAATGAAGCTTCTAATATAAATGTTGAGAATATAACATTAGGAGAATATTTAAAAAAACAAAACTTATCAAAATTTTTTATAGAGTATCATTTAATCCCTATGGTT
>CACISU010000021.1 GCA_902589345.1 uncultured Pelagibacteraceae bacterium
TAAGAATGCTATAAAAATATATTAATTTTATGAGCCATAAGTATTACAAGCCAGCAAAATCTAGGTTGCAAAGAAGCGAGTTAGCTGTTCCTGGGTCATCCCCACAAATGTTTGAAAAAGCATTAAATTCTAATGCAGATTATATTTTTTTAGATCTTGAAGATGCAGTTTCTCCTAATGATAAAATTGCTGCAAGAGCAAACGTGATTAAAGCTTTGAATGAAATTGACTGGAATGGAAAAGGCAAAACCATATCTGTAAGAATAAATAGTTTAGACACTCATTATATGTATAGTGATATTATAGAAATTGTTGAAAAAGCAGGTGACAAACTTGATACAGTGCTCGTTCCTAAAGCAGGAACAGCAAGCGATGTGTACATGGTAGATTGTTTGTTAACTCAAATAGAAACAAACAAAAAGATAAAAAAAAAAATTGGAATTGAGTGTTTAATTGAAACAGCATTAGGCATGTCAAATATTAAAGATATAGCAAAATCTAGCCAAAGATTAGAAGCGTTGCATTTTGGAGTTGCTGACTATGCTGCAAGTTTAAGAGCAAGAACAGTTATTATAGGTGGACTTAACCCTGATTATCCAGGCGACCAGTGGCATCACGGATTGTCAGAGTTGGTTATGACTTGTAGAGCATATGGTTTAAGAGCGATTGATGGACCATTCGGAGATTTCAACGATCCAGATGCTTACATTTTATCAGCTAAAAGAGCTGCAGCAATTGGAATAGAAGGTAAGTGGGCAATACATCCATCACAAATAGATTTGGCTAATAAAGTTTTTTCTCCACCAGAAACAGAAGTGACCAAAGCAAAAAGAATTCTTGAAGAGCTAGATAAGGCTGCAAAAGAAGGAAAAGGAGCTGCTCAGCTTGATGGAAGAATGATCGATGCTGCGTCAGCAAGGATGGCTGAAAATATTGTTAATATAGATAAGTTAATTAATAAATAATATGGACATTCATGAATACCAAGCTAAAAAAATTTTGTCAGGTTTTGGCGTCACAATACCAAGAGGGGGAATTGTATATAGTCCTGAAAATGCAGAAAATAAAGCTAGAGAATTAGGTGGATCTAAATGGGTTGTTAAAGCTCAAGTTCATTCTGGAGCCAGAGGTAAAGCTGGAGGAATAATTATTTGTAATAGTCCACTAGAAGTAGCTCAAGCAGCAGATAAACTTCTTGGAAAAAAATTAGTTACCAATCAAACAGGCCCTGAAGGCAAAATAACTAATAGAGTTTATATAGAAGAAGCGACAGAAATCAAAAAAGAATTATACCTAGGCTTAGTTTTTGACAGAAGTTCAGAAAGCATTATGGTTGTTGCTTCAACTGAGGGAGGAATGAGCGTAGAAGAAATTTCTAAAAATAAACCTGAAACTATAATTAGATCAAAAATTGAAGTTGCCGTAGGTATGCAAAAATTTCAAGCAAGAGAGATTGCTTTTGGATTAGGAATTGAAGCAAAATTAATTGCAAGAGCAGCAGACACAATTATTGGATGTTACCGTGCATTTAGTGAGTTAGATGCAACAATGGTCGAGGTAAATCCTATGGTAATATCAAATCAAGACCAAATACTTGCTTTGGATTGTAAAATGAGTTTTGATAATAACGCTCTATTTAGAAGAAACCAAGTTTCAGAACTAAGAGATAAAACTCAAGAAAATGCTAATGAAGTCTATGCATCCGATAGAGGGCTAAACTATGTAAATTTAGAGGGAAATATAGGGAATATAATTAACGGTGCAGGACTGGCAATGGCATCAATGGACATGATTAAACTAGCCGGTGGAGAACCAGCTAATTTTTTAGATATAGGTGGAGGAGCCACTCCTGAAAAGATTGTTAAGGCATTCAAATTAATATCAATGGATAAAAAAGTTAAAGTTATTTTAATAAATATATTTGCTGGAATAAATAGATGTGACTGGGTAGCTGAAGGAATTGTGCAAGCATTACAAAAAATTGATATTAAAGTCCCATTAGTAATAAGATTAGCTGGCACGAATGTAGATAAAGGAAATCAGATTCTAAAAGAGAGTAAAATTAATTATATAGAAGCAAATACTTTAGAGGAAGCTGCTAACAAAGCTGTAAAAGCTTTAGAAAGTTAAAATGTCTGTATTAATAGACAAAACAACTAAAATAATTATTCAAGGTTTCACAGGAAAGATGGGAACTTTTCATGCTGAAGAAATGATTAAATATGGTTCAAACATAGTCGGAGGAGTTACTCCTGGAAAAGGTGGAATGAAACATCTAAATTTACCTGTTTTTAATACAGTTAAAGAAGCTGTAAACAATACTGGAGCAACAGCATCTATTTTATTTGTTCCACCAGCTTTTGCAGCAGATTCAGCAATGGAAGCAGCAGACTCAGGTATTAAAACATGTGTAGCTATAGTTGACGGTATTCCTTCACACGACATGATAAAGATTAAACGTTACATGAGAAGATATTTAAGAACAGGAAAAATGACATTGGTAGGACCTAACTGTGCTGGAGTTATAAGTCCTGGGAAATCTATGCTAGGTATAATGCCTGGGCATATATATAAAGAAGGTAAAGTTGGAATTATTGGAAGATCGGGAACTCTGGGTTACGAAGCTGCACAACAATTAAAAAACCTAAATATTGGTGTTTCAACAAGTGTTGGAATAGGAGGAGACCCTATAAACGGTAGTTCATTTAAAGATATTATTGAAAAATTTGAAGAAGATAAAGAAACTGAAGCAGTGCTAATGATAGGTGAAATTGGAGGACCTCAAGAAGTTGCAGCAGGAAAATTTGCAAAAGAAAATATGAAAAAACCAGTAATTGCTTATATAGCTGGATTAACCGCACCAAAGGGTAGAGTTATGGGTCATGCGGGTGCAATAGTTTCTGCATATGGTGAAAGCGCAATAGAAAAAGTTGAAATTCTAAAAGAATATGGAATTTCAATAGCTAAAAATCCATCTGTTATGGGAGAAACAGT
>CACISU010000022.1 GCA_902589345.1 uncultured Pelagibacteraceae bacterium
ATTTTATTTTCTTTTTTATAATTTTCTAAAAAACTCCTAACATAATCTCCCACTTCTGGATCAAGTGATGCTGTTGGTTCATCCAAAAATAATACAGTTGGATTATTTATTAATGCTTTTGCAAGGCTGACTCTATTTTTTTGTCCTGAAGACAATTCTCCAGTAACATTATTTAATAAATCATTTAATCTTAATTTTTCAACAAGATATTCAATTCTTTTTTTTATATTTATTACATTATATAATTTACAATATACAATTAAGTTTTGCCTTACTGTAAGTTTTTTTGGTAATTCTATATAAGGTGAAATAAAATTAATTTTTTGAAGTGTTTCAATTCTATTTTCTTCAATTTTTTTTCCATCGATTAAAATTTCTCCATAAGAAGGTTTAAGTAGCCCAAGCAACATGCCTATTGTTGTAGTTTTTCCTGACCCATTTGGTCCAAGTAATCCCAAAATTTCATTCTCTTTTATATTAAAAGATATATCTCTTACTGCTTTTTTAGTGCCATAGTTTTTCTTAAGGTTTTTGACTTCAACTAAATTTTTCATTAGAATTTTGCAGCCCTAAGGAGCCTATCATTAATTGCTTCTCCAAATCCCACATTTGGAATTTTTTCTACAGCTATACTTTTAAATTTTTTGTTTTTTATCATTCTTAAAGTTTTGTAAAGATTTTTCGCAGCCTCTTTAAGGTTTTTTGTTTTACTTAAATAGTAAATGTTTTTACCAGATGTTTTTTTTTTTTTAATTAAAATAAATGCCTCATTTAGTCTCGGGCTATTAACATTCATTCTAATTGGAATCCCAGGTGAATAATGTATTTTTAATTGACCAGGCACGATTAAAGTTTTATCTTTACGTTTGTACTTCAGATTGGTTTTAAGGATTTTATTAATTCTTTTAACTTCGATACCTCCGAGTCTTAAAATTTGAGGCTTATTTATTAGTCCAACTATAGTTGATTCCAAACCAACTTTTGAAGCTCCTCCATCAAGAATATATTTAAGTTTTTTACCAAATTCATCTTTAACATCTTGACTAGTTACTGCGCTTATCTTAGTTGAAATATTTGCACTAGGAGCAGCTAGTGGATATTTCAATAATTTTAAAAGTTTTCTTGAAATTGGATGTTTCGGGAATCTAACTGCTAAAGTTTTTTTTTTATTTGTTACATTTTTAGAAATTTTACTTCCTTTTTTTAATTTTAAAACAAAAGTTATTGGTCCAGGGGAAAATTTTTTATATAGTTTTAAAAAATCTTCATTCAACATACAGTCATTTTTGAGCATTTTTAAATTATAATAATGAACTATAAGTGGATTTTTTTTTGGTCTTTTCTTTAATCTAAAGATTTTTGATGTAGCACTTTGAGAATAAGCATTTGCTGCCAATCCATATACAGTTTCTGTAGGAATACCAACACATTCATTTTTATCTAAATAAAATTTGGATTTTTTAATATTTGAAAGATTCATTTTCATGTAATAATACCAACTATTATATGAAAGAAAAAAATTTGCCAGAGGATATTAATTCTAAATCTTTAAATGATCTTACAGAATTAGCTCAAAATATTATTCAGAAACTTGAAAGTGAAAAAAATCTAGAAAATTCTATAAACGAATATCAAAAGTTAATAAAATTAAATAATTTAATAGAAAAAAAGTTTCAAAATAATTCAAAAAATATATCTAATAACACTAAAGATAAGATAGTTAGTATTTTAAAAGAGAAAAATGAAAAAAAAAATAAATAAAATAGCTAGAGATACTAATTTATTTTTATTAAAATTTATAAAAAAACAAAAAAAAACAAATTTAATTGAACCAATTAAATACAGTTTATTTCCAGGTGGTAAAAAAATTAGATCAAAACTGATAGTTGATATTGGAAAAATTTTTAAAGTAAATTATACACAATTAATCCAAGTAGGGGCTGCAGTAGAGTGTATTCATGCATATTCTTTAATTCATGATGATCTGCCATGTATGGATAATGATAATATGAGAAGAGGAAAACTATCTACTCATAAAAAATTTGGAGAGTCAACAGCAATATTAGCTGGAAACTCTCTGTTAACTTTAGCATTTGAAATATTAAGTGATAAAAATTTTAGCATAAGTGAAAAATCAAAAGTTCAATTAATAAAACTAATTTCTGAATGTTCAGGACATGCTGGCATTGCAGGTGGGCAATTTTCAGATTTGAATTTTGAAAAGAAAAGAGTTCCCCTAAAAAAAATAATTGATATGCAAATAAAAAAAACTGGTAAACTTTTTAGCTTTTGCTGTATGGCTTCTTTAATAATAAAAAATAAAAAGAATTATTTGAGAAAATTTGATAAAATCGGTTCAGAAATCGGACTTTTATTTCAAATTGCAGATGATCTCATTGATTATAAAGGAAAAACTAAAGAGGCTGGTAAAAAGACTAGAAAAGATTTAAAAAAAGGAAAAGCAACTCTTATCAAACTAATAGGTTATAGAGACACAATTAAATATGGAAATAAATTAAAATTGAGTATTTTCAAAAAATTAAATATATTTGGTAGAAAATCAAAGGATCTTAAAGAAACAATTAATTATATTTTAGAAAGAACTAAGTGACAAAAAAATATATATATTTAGATAATATTAACTTTCCGAGTGATATAAAAAAAATCTCACAACTTAAATTAAAACAGTTGGCCGATGAAGTAAGACAAGAAATGATTGATGCTGTTTCTGAAACAGGCGGTCATCTCGGGGCTGGACTTGGTGTA
>CACISU010000023.1 GCA_902589345.1 uncultured Pelagibacteraceae bacterium
ATCTAATACCTTGTCAGGACTTGTGCTTTCAACTTGTGTTCTATTATCTTTAACTAGTCTATAGGGATGCAAAACATATGATCTTATTTGATGTCCCCATCCAATATCGGATTTGGCGTTTTCTTTATTTTGAGCGTCTTGTTCTTTTTTCTTTAGTTCAAATTCATATAGTCTTGCTCTTAGCATGCTCATACAAGTTTCTTTATTTTTATGTTGAGATCTTTCGTTCTGACATTGTACAACTATTTTTGTAGGTAAATGAGTAATTCTTACAGCACTATCTGTCGTGTTTACATGTTGACCTCCAGCTCCACTTGATCTGTATGTATCAATTCTTAAATCTTTATCTAAAATTTCAATTTTAATATTTTCATCTATTACTGGATAGACCCATACACTTGCAAAACTTGTGTGCCTTCTAGCACCTGAATCAAAAGGTGAAATCCTAACTAATCTGTGAATTCCAGATTCTGCTTTTAGATATCCAAAAATATATTCCCCTTGAATTCTAATAGTTGAAGATTTTATGCCAGCTTCATCTCCTCTATGTTCACTAATTAATTCTGTTTTATAATTTTTATATGATGCCCATTTAAGATACATTCTTCTTAGCATTTCAGCCCAATCTTGACTTTCTGTTCCACCAGCTCCAGCATGGATTTCAATATAAGCATCTAAATTATCAGTTTCATTCGATAAAAAGCATTTAATTTCGTTTTGTTTTACTTTTTTAATAAGTTTTTTTATATTATTTATGGATTCGTCAACAACTGATTTATTATTTTCTTCTATGGCAAGTTTATATAAATCAAATAAATCTTTACTATCTTGTTTTGATAGATTGAAAGAATTTATTAAATCGTCATAGATCTTTTTTTCTTTAATAATTTTTTCTGCCTTAAGATTATTATCCCAAAAATTTGGATCGGATATTTTTTTATTTAGATCAGTTAGTTTTTGATAAATATTTCGCTTTTCAAAGATACTCCTTGATTCTTTGATTAATTTTATCAACTTCTAAAATATATGACTCTATATTAACTTCCATTAGTAAAAATTAAAAATATTTTTTTTATTTAATTTATGCTCTAATTCATAAGTACTCTTAAAATCTTTGTTTTCCAATTGATTTTTTTTGTATGCTTCAACTATAGTTTTTTTAGATAAAAAATTAGCTTTTTGACCTGTATCGGGGTCAATAACCATCATTTTTATGTTTTTTGCAACTTTAAATGGTCTTGCGTCTTTTTTATTAACTGCATTTTTAATAAAAGATTTAAAAATAGGCATTGCTGTTTTAGACCCTGTTTCATATTTCCCTAAACTTTTTGGTTCATCATATCCAACGTAAACACCAATAACTAAGTTTGAAGTAAATCCTATAAACCAAGCATCTGTATTTTCATTAGTTGTTCCTGTTTTTCCTGCTAAATCTAAATTTAAATCTTTTAATCCTTTTCCCGTTCCTCTTTGAATGACACCTTCTAACATAGATGTAATTTGATAAGCAGTTTCTGAAGAGAAAACTTTTTCAAAATTATCTTTTATTAATGGAATTTTCTTTCCTGAAAACGAAATTTGATCACAAGTTTCACATTTTCTTTTTTCTGAATTGTAAATAGTATTGCCTTCACTATCTTGAATCCGATCAACAAATATTGGATCAACAAGCTTTCCTCCATTAATAAATGAACAATATGCAGTTGTTAGCTTAAGAAGTGTTGTTTCTGCAGATCCTAAAGAAATAGACATAAGCTCTTCAGGATTATCATAAATATTTAATTTTTTTGTCAAACTTGTAATTTTTTTTACCCCAAGTTCTTGGGCTATTCTTACTGTCATCAGATTTCTTGATTTCTCAATTCCAGTTCTAAGTGTTGATGGTCCATAAAATTTTTTTCCATAATTTTCTGGTTTCCAAAGCTTTAAATCCACTCCTTGATCTAATACAATCGGAGCATCCAAAATTAAAGTTGAAGGAGTAAATTTATTTTCTAATGCTAATGCATAAATGAATGGCTTAAATGCGGAACCTGGCTGCCTTTTAGCTTGTGTCGCTCTATTAAATTCACTTCTCTTAAAACTAAATCCTCCAGAAATTGCCAATACTCTTCCTGTATAAGGATCCATCACAACTATACCTCCATTAGCTTGCGGTAGTTGTCTTAAGCTATAAATATTTTCT